>JADIMU010000011.1 GCA_017694495.1 Candidatus Aphodenecus pullistercoris | reverse complement strand
GTCCTTGGCCTCGCGGGCCTCCTCCAGAAGCCTCACGCCCTTCAGGGCCGAGGCTATGGAGGCGACGACGTCCTCGACCATCTGCTCGTCATGGGTCTGGTCGACTTCCAGTATGACGTGGCCGACGCACTCGCGGTCCTGGATCATAGGCTCGACGACGAAGGCGCCGCGGCACGTCAGCTCGTCGTAGCGGGGAGGCAGGATGCAGTCCTTGCTGAAGTCCTCGGCCTGGACGAGGCCGGTGAGCGGCGTGTAGCCCGCGATGAGGCGCCAGCCCGTCTCGCGGGCAAGGACGATGTAGCACTGGCGGAAGCCGAGGGAAGGAAGGTCGCGCGCGATGGTCTGGGAGAGGGCCTCGTGGCTCCTGGCCGACAGCAATGCGACCTTGAAGGCGTTGAGCCTACCCGTCTGGATGCTCCTCTCGTACTCTTCCTGACCGACCTGGCGGCTGTAGTTCTCCAGTATGGCGCGGTCGAGGTTCTGCCTGCAGAAGTCGGCGAGCGCAGGGTCCATCGGCAGGAGGACGGAGAACCAGTGGAAGACTTCCACCAGGTCCTCGCTCTCCCCTCCCCGCTCGAAGAAGCGGCTGCATATGCTCGCGAAGCGGGAGAGGAAGCTGTCGCGCTCCCGGCGCGAAGGGTTCTTCAGGCGCAGCGCGTAGACGGAGAAGAACTCCAGGTCGTCGCGCTCCAGGCGTCCACCGCAGTAGCCTATGGCCCAGTCGAGGAAGCCGTCCAGGCCCTCGATGCGGTCCTTCGCCATGTCCTCTCCGCCGAAGGAGTCGCTGCATCCGCACGAGCGGCGCACGACCAGGCTGGACTCGAGGCGGCTGTCCTCGACACTCCCACCTTCCATAAGGATGTTCATATTGCGCAGCGCCTGGTCCATCATGGCCTCGACAGGCATGCGCACAGTCGTGGGAGGGACCCTGAGCAGCTTGTTCGTCTCGCTGTCGTTGAAGCCTCCGACGGCCACAGAGTGCGGAATGTTTACGCCAAGCTCTTCGAGATGGCGCACGGCAGAGAACATCATGAGGTCCGAAGCGCACACCATGGCGTCGAAGTCCAGCGAGGGTACGAGGCCACGGGTCGTCATGATCTCCTCCAGGGCACCGCGCCCGTCGCCCCAGGGGAAGGGGGACGAGACGAGGTCCATGTCCAGCGCTATGCCGCACTCGGCCAGCGCGTCCTGGTAGGCCTGGTAGCGCTCCTGGCTGGAACTGTGGTTCTCCGGTCCGCGGAGGAAGACGATGCGCTTCTTCCTGTGGACCTTGACCAGGTGGCATACGAGGGCGTGGAAGCCGCGGTAGGCGTCGAAGTCGACGACGGGCACCTCGGGTGCGACCTTGAGGCCGATCGTCACGGTGGGCAGGGCCTCATAGCCCTTGATGAAACGTCGGACCTCGTCGACGCTGACCTGGCCGCCGAGGGTGCTCGCCCAGGCCACGAGGCCGTCGAATGAGCGCGCCGTGACCAGGGGATAGATGTCGTTGCGCAGGTACTCGTCACCCGCCTGGAAGCCGAGCCGGCCGCCAGGCAGGACGAAGACCGCGTCCCTCTCGCGGTCGAAGGATGACAGGAGGCGGCGCCACATGCGCACGCTGGTGCCTTCGTGTATGGATGCAAGGATGAATGCGACTCTTCTGCCCATACGTCTACTATAGGACGGTGGAGGCCGGCGCGCAAGCAAGAACAAGTCGTTTTTGTCCAAAATGCACAAAAGCCGCATCTTGTCGGAAAGCGACATGCCTTCATGCTCAATTTTATTGACAACAGGTAGTGCCGGGTTTAAAGTGGAACCATGTTTCAATTTGGAGTAAAAAAGGAGGACACAGGCCTGACCGAAGGGCATCGCCTGAGCCATCCAACCTCCATGCGACAGAGCGATCTGCGGCCGATGCCGCACGAAAGAGTACAGTTTTCCACTCAGGAGGAGGAGAAAGAATGAAAAGCATAGTCGAGAGCGTGAAGACGGTTGACAGGCCGATCAAGGTCCTCCAGTTCGGAGAAGGCAACTTCCTCAGGGCCTTCGTCGACTGGATCGTCGACAACCTCAACGAGAAGGCGGGCTTCAACGGCAACGTCATGATGGTCCAGCCCCTCGAGCGCGGCATGGGCGAGATGATCAACGCCCAGAAGGGTCTCTACACGACCTGCCTGACCGGCGTCCAGGACGGCAAGCCCGTCAAGGAGTTCCGCGCGATCACATCCGTCGCCGGATGCATCAACCCCTACAGCGACTACGACGCCTTCATCGCCCAGGCCGAGAATCCCGACCTGAGGTTCGTGATCAGCAACACGACCGAGGCCGGCATCGCCTACAGCGAGGGCGACAGGCTTGAGGACAGGCCCCAGACCAGCTACCCCGGCAAGCTTTGCGCCTTCCTCTACAGGAGGTACCAGGCCTTCAAGGGCGACATGTCGAAGGGCATCATCATGATTCCCTGCGAGCTGATCGACAAGAACGGCGACAACCTCAAGAGGATCGTCGAGCGCTATGCCAGCGAGTGGAAGCTCGAGGAAGGCTTCACGAAGTGGCTTGAGGAGGCATGCGACTTCTGCAACAGCCTCGTCGACCGCATCGTTCCGGGCTACCCCAGGGCCGAGGCCGACGCCATCTGCGAGCAGCTCGGCTACAAGGACAACCTCATCGACATGGCCGAGCTCTTCCTGCTTTGGGTCATCGAGTGCCACAAGAAGAGCCACGAGGACGAGCTGCCCACCGGCAAGGCCGGTCTGAACGTCGTGTGGACGGACGACATGACCTTCTACAGGACGCGCAAGGTCCGCATCCTGAACGGCACCCACACGATGATGGCCCTGGCCAGCTACCTTTGCGGCATCAACACTGTCGAGGACTCCGTCAAGAGCCCCGTCGTGGGCAAGTTCATGAGGGAGGGCCTCTTCAACGAGATCATCCCCTCGATGGACGGCGACCTCGACGAGCTGAGGAACTACGCCAACGATGTCCTCGACAGGTTCGCCAACCCCTACATCGAGCACCTGCTGCTGTCGATCTCCCTCAACAGCGTCTCGAAGTTCAAGACCCGCGACCTGCCTTCCCTCCTCGGCTACGTCGAGAAGAAGGGCCTGCTGCCCAAGCACCTGGCGCTCTCCATCGCCGCCCTCCTCGCCTTCTACAGGGGAACGGAGTTCGAGGGTGACGCCCTCGTGGGCGAGCGTGCCGGAGAGAAGTACCTGATCAAGGACACGAAGGAGTACCTCGAGACCTTCGCCGAGCTCTACAAGGCCGACTACAAGTGCAACGGCTGCCGCGCCAAGGCCGTCGTCGAGTCCATCCTGCCAAGGACCGACTGGTGGGGACTCGACCTGACGACCGTCCCCGGCCTCAAGGACGCCGTCCAGGGCTACCTCCAGACCATCCTCGATGAAGGGATGGAGGCCGCGATCAGGAGTCTCGACTGATGGAGAGGATGATACGCATCAACCCGAGGGACAACGTGGCCGTCGCCATCGAGGCCCTCTACAAAGGCGACATCGTCACCCTTGACGGCGTGACCTACACTCTTGTGACCGACCTGCCGGCCGGCCACAAGATGGCCCTCGTCGACATCAAGGAGGGCGAGAAGGTCATCAAGTACGGCTATCCGATCGGCGCCGCCACAAGGGACATCGCCCGCGGCGAGCACGTGCACGCCTTCAACATCAAGACCTGCCTCAGCGAGGAGGCCAGCTACACCTACGACGAGGCTGTGGCCAAGGCCTACATCGAGGAGGAGGAGGAGACGCGCCGCCTCAGCTGGAAGGACAAGATTCCGACCTTCATGGCCTACGCCAGGTCCAACGGCGACATCGGCATCCGCAACGAGCTGTGGATCGTGCCGACCGTCGGCTGCGTCAACCGCATCGGCGAGAAGCTGGCCGACTGGGCCAGGACGAACCTGGACATCAGGGACGGCGTCCACGTCTGGACCCACCCCTTTGGCTGCTCCCAGCTGGGAGGCGACCATGAGAACACCAGGAAGATCCTGGCGGACCTCGTGCACCACCCCAACGCGGGGGGTGTCCTGGTCCTCTCGCTCGGCTGTGAGAACAACACCCCCGAATCCTTCAGGGAGCTCGTGGGTGAGGTCGACGAGAGCAGGGTCAAGTTCCTGACATGCCAGAAGGTCGAGGACGAGATCGCAGAAGGCCAGAAGCTGATCGGCCAGATCGCCCTCGAGATGGCCAAGGACGTGAGGACGGTCACGCCCCTCTCGAAGCTGCGCGTCGGCTTCAAGTGCGGCGGCTCGGACGGCTTCTCCGGCATCACGGCCAACCCCCTGGTCGGCCGTTTCTGCGACGAGCTGACGGCCATGGGAGGAACTGCCATCCTGACCGAGGTGCCCGAGATGTTCGGAGCCGAGCAGATCCTCTTCGACCGCTGCGAGAGCCGTGAGGTCTTCGACCAGGCCGTCGAGATGGTCAACGACTTCAAGCACTACTTCACCTCGCACGGACAGGTCGTCTACGAGAACCCCTCCCCCGGCAACAAGGCCGGCGGAATCTCGACGCTTGAGGACAAGAGCCTGGGCTGCGTGCAGAAGGGAGGACGCTCCGTCGTGCGCGCCATCGCCAAGTATGGCGACAGGATCACGGCCAGCGGCCTGAACCTCCTGTCCGGACCGGGCAACGACATCGTCTCGACGACGGTGCAGAGCGCCTCCGGCGCCCACATGATCCTCTTCACCACAGGACGCGGCACTCCGCTTGGAGCCCCCGTCCCCACAGTGAAGGTCGCGACGAACGACGAGCTTGCCACGCGCAAGGCCGACTGGATCGACTTCAACGCCGGACGCATCCTCAGCGAGGATGCCAGCGTGGTCACCAACGACCTGCTCCAGTACGTGGTCAAGGTCGCCAGCGGGGACATAAGGACCTGCAACGAAATCAACGGCTATGCCGAAATCTCGATATTCAAGGACGGAGTTGTATTATGAGGAAATTCATGGATGAGGACTTCCTGTTGATGAATGAGCCGGCCAAGGAGCTCTTCTTCAACCACGCGAAGGACATGCCTATCTTCGACTACCATTGCCACCTGATCCCCGAGCAGATCGCCGAGGACAAGAGGTTCACAACCATCACCGAGGCCTGGCTGGGCGGCGACCACTACAAGTGGAGGGCCATGAGGTCCAACGGCGTCAACGAGGAGCTGATCACCGGCAACGCCGACCCCTTCGACAAGTTCATGGCCTGGGCCGGAACGATGGAGAACCTGATCGGCAACCCGCTCTACCACTGGACCCATCTGGAGCTCCAGCGCTACTTCGGCATCTACGATGTCCTGAACCGCAAGAACGCACGCAAGATCTACGACGAGGCCAACGAGAAGTTCGCCAACGACCCTGAGCTGTCCGTCTTCGGCATCATGAAGAAGTTCAAGGTCTACGCCGTCGGCACGACGGACGACCCCGCCGACGACCTCGCGATGCACCAGAGGATCATCAAGGAGGGCAAGTGCCCCGCCAAGGTCATCCCCTCCTTCCGCCCCGACAAGGCGATCCACATCGAGAAGGACGACTTCGTCAGCTACATCCAGAAGCTCGGCCAGAGCGCCGGAATCGAGATCAAGAAGGTCGACGACGTCGTAGAGGCCCTGACCCGCAGGCTCGAGTTCTTCGTCTCCCTCGGATGCAAGGCGACCGACCACGCCCTCGTCTACTGCCCCCACACCTTCAAGAGCACGGCCGAGGTCGACAAGGTCCTGCAGAAGAAGCTCTACGGCGGCGAGCTGTCGGCTGAGGAGATCGACTCCTACATCACCTATGTGCTCTACGCCATGGCGAAGCAGTACAAGAAGATGGGCATCGTCATGCAATTGCACTTCGCCTCGATCCGCGACAACAACATCACGATGTTCAAGAAGCTCGGTCCCGACACCGGCTACGACGCCTCCTACGACGGCGAGCTGGCCCAGGACGTGTCCACCTTCTTCAGCCACCTCAGCGCCGAGGAGAGCGTGCCCAAGACGATCTTCTACTCCCTCAACCCGAAGGACTACTACTCGCTTGGCACCCTCATGGGCTGCTACCAGGGCGACGGCATTCCAGGCAAGATGCAGCTTGGCAGCGGCTGGTGGTTCTGCGACCACAAGGACGGAATGAACGAGCAGATGAGGGTCCTGGGCAACCTTGGACTCCTTCCCCGCTTCGTCGGCATGCTCACCGACTCGCGCAGCTTCCTCTCCTACTCGAGGCACGAGTACTTCAGGAGGATACTGTGCAACCTGATCGGAACCTGGGCCGAGGACGGAGAGATCTACTACGATCCTGAGGACACCGGACGGATCGTCGAGGACATCTGCTTCAACAACGCCCGCAACTACTTCGAGGGTTGAGCCTTGAGGGAAACGGGTGAAGACAGGAACAAGATGAGTGGCGTCGTCAGGACCATCAGCATTCTGGAGGTCCTGGCGAAGGCAGGCCAGGCCAACCTGGAGAGCCTGTCCAGGCTGACCGACCTGCCGAAGGCCACCCTTCTGCGCTTCCTCAACACGCTCATGGCCCTCGGCTACGTCTGCCGCGACGATGCCGACCGCTACTCTCTCACCCTCAAGCTCTTCGCGCTGGGCTCCAGAGCCCTCTCGCACACCGACCTGACAATGAAGGCACGCCCCTTCGCGACCAGGCTGTGCAAGGAGCTGGGCGAGACTGTGCACATGGGCATCCTCGAGGGCGACGGCGCCGTCTACGTCCTCAAGGAGGAGTCGAGCTACACGCTGCGCATGTACTCGCGCATAGGCAAGGTCATCCCGCTGTATTGCACGGCCATCGGAAAGATCTTCCTGTCGCAGATGAGCGAGGCCCAGCTGGACGCCTATCTGGAGGGCCACCCGCTCAAGCCCTACACCAGCCATACGGTGAAGACCGCAGAGGCGCTGCGCGAGCAGCTTGCCCTGATCCGACGCCGTGGCTGGTCGATCGACGACCAGGAGCATGAGGACGACATCATGTGCATAGCATGCCCGATCCGCGACTATACGGGATCGGTCATAGCAGCCATGTCCGTCTCCTTCCCGCTCTTCCGCTTCAACCGGGCCGACTTCGAGAAGACGTGCGAGCGCATCGTCTCAGTCACCGGAGAGCTGAGCGCCATCATGGGCTGGGAAAGGGAGGCCGAATGAGGAAAGGGGCCAGGCGATGGCCTGACCCCCGATGTTCCGATTGATGTGGGGAGCCGAAGCTCCCCATTTTTTGTCCTGTCTACTAGTCCTCGATCGCCTCGTAGGCGGAAGGTGCGGGAGCGACACCCATCCTGCTCTCGATCGCGTTGACGAGGAGGAAGGTGAGCGTACCGACTCCACAGCCGAAGACGACGGGCAGGATGCCCAGGAAGAAGTCGCCTCCGGAGAGGATCTGCCAGACGATGACACCAATCGTTCCCGTGATGATCGAGATGCGTCCCGCGTTCTTCGTGGCCTTGGGCATGACGAGGCCAAGTCCATAGGCCGCGAAGGGGCCTGAACAGCGGATCGCGAAGGCGAAGGTGTTCATCATTATGATGTTGACGCCCAGGAAGCTGATCAGCATGGCGACGACGCAGAAGACGACGTTCGACACGCGGGTGTAGAAGATCTTCTTCCTGTCGTCCAGCTGGACGTGGAAGTTCGACTGGACGATGTCGTTGATGAACATCGTCGACATGCACAGCAGGTTGGAGTCCGCGCTGGACATCGTCGCAGAGATGATGGCGGCCGACACGAGGCCCGTGATGATCGTCGGTGCGAAGTGCTCGGTGACGCTCATCATGGCGGTGGCGGGGGTGAGCTCGGGGATCAGGTCCCTTACGGCCAGGGCGCACAGGCCGAGCAGTGTCGGGAAGACGGCCATCGCGGCCATCAGGACACCGGACAGGAGAGAGGCCCTCATCGCGGTCTTCTCGTCCTTCGCGCTCTCGAAGCGGCTGATCATCTCAGGGCCGGAAAGGAAGGTGCAGAAGTAGTTGAAGATGTAGCCGATGATGACGACCCAGCCGATCTTCGTGAATGACAGCTGCTCTCCAGGCAGGGCCGCGCTGACGGCACCCCAGCCACCACAGCCGTGGATGACGAAGGGTGTGGCGATGGCCAGGCCCACCAGGATGATGATGAACTGGACCAGGTCGGAGATCTGGTCGGCGATCATGCCTCCAAGGGTCGTGTAGATGATGATGACCAGGCCTGCAATGAAGAGGCATACGTTCAGCGGGATGCCCGTCAGCGTCGCGATGACGCCGCCAGAGGCGGCCACCTGGCTCGATGTCAGGCAGAAGAGGGCCAGAATGTTGAGCACGGCCGAGAAGGTCGCGCTGCCCTTGCCGAAACGCCTCTCGATGACCTCAGGAATCGTGACTGCCATAGTCTTGCGGATCCTGGGTGCGAAGTAGGCCAGGGGAATCATGGCGATCGAGGCGGCGAGCACGTACCAGATCGCGCTCATTCCCCAGTCCTCGAAGGCCTTCTGTGCGAGGCCTGTGGTCGACCCTCCCCCGATGTTGTTGGCCGACAGGGAGAAGGCCACCATGAAGATGCCCATCCTGCGGCCAGCGACCATGTAGTCCTCGCTGTCCTTGATCTTCAGCTTGCCGACGATGAAGCCGACGAGCAGCATGCCTACGAGGTAGGCACCAACAATGAGCAGAGCACCAGTGTTTACCATGTCCTCTCTCCTCCTTGTGTGTTTGATGATCAAAGTCTAAAGCACACAAGAGCAAATCACGAATGGCAAAATACGTAAAAGACGCAAAAAAGTTGATGGATATGCGCCTGGATGGCCGTCACGCCCCTCCTTCAATCGGAATCTGGACCTCATAGTCCCAGTTCAGGATGCCTGCCACTACAATGATCTCGAGGATGAAGGAAGGCTTTGCCCCGTATTCGGACTGGGCCAGGGCCATGAGGCGCTCCTTCGTCGCCGCCCTCTCCTCCTCCGTGCACTGGGCGCACAGATAGCTGCCTGCAGGTATGCGCATCAGGCCTTCCGCCTCGCCATGCTCCAGGCACAGGGCGAAAAGCCTCGTCGTCGTTCCGTCGCCGTAGACGCCGGCCTCTCGTCCAATGGTGGCGACGTCATCGTGGACGACATCGACGTCGGCACCGCCCTCGCCCTCAGCGTGAAGAACGGTGACATCAGAGGCAATGTCGTGGGCGGCCATGACGACTTCTCGATCGACGTCACGATCAAGAAGGGTGACAGCAGCCTCTCGAACAAGACTGGTGGAACGAAGAATCTCACCCTGGAAGCCAACAACGGAGACATCAAGCTCACGATCGGCGGCAATTGATCCATCCAGACCAGAGTGACGCAAGGTCCTCTCCTCGGCGGGAGGACCTTGTTCCATCAGCCCAGTAAGCTGTCGCCACTCATCCGATTGGAGAGCATCCTCACATACTCCTCGGCGAACGGAAGCGGGACATTGACCATCCTCTCCTGCTCTTTGTACGGCGCCATCGAGAATCGTATGCCCTCAAGTCTACTGTCCTTCAGGACCAGTGAAAGGCTTTTCGAGCGCAGATTCGTCTCGGCCTTGACCTCTACAGGATAGATGTTCCGGAAGTCGAAGACGAAGTTCACCTCAACTGTGGACCTTTCGTTGATATAGTAGTAAAGCGGCTGACCAGAAGATGCGTAGAACTGTTGGGCTATATACTGCTCCGTGAAACTCCCTTTGTATTCACTGAAGATTCCATCTCCTATGAGCACGGCATCGGCTGGCGCATCCACCATCGCACCAAGCAATCCCAGGTCAAGCACAAAGAGTTTGAAGCAGTCCAGGTCCTCATAGAACTTCGCCGGCTTCTCAATCTTCTTCACACGATGGACCATGTGGACAAGTCCTTTCTTGAGCAGCCACTCGATCGCAGCCTCGTACTCTTTCGCCCTCGCACCCTTGCGGATTGCGCCATAGATGAATTTTCTGTTCTCCTTGGCGAGTTGGCCAGGTATGCTGTTCCAGACCGAGTGACAGCACCTCTAGGCGAGCCTAGAGGCTTCCATGGAGTATCCATGTTCCTTTTCCTCCTTCACGGATGCCATGCTTCTCAGGTGCGTCGCCGCACGGTCGTCCACAGAGGGCATCTCCAGAGGCTTCACTTCGCCGGCGTCCCCGGCTAGAGCCTTCAGGCCAAAGGATTCCAGATTCAGGGCCGCATTGCGGTCCCGATCATGTCGGGTATGGCACACGGGGCACTCCCACTGTCTGTCACCAAGCGTGAGCCCGTCGTTGTGCCAGCCACAGTTGCTGCATGTCCTCGACGATGCGAAGAACCTGTCTGCAATGACCAGCGTCTTCCCGTACCAGAGGCACTTGTATCCAAGCTGCCTTCTCATCTCAAAGAAGGACGCATCCTGTATGTGCTTCGCGAGCTTGTGGTTCCTCATCATTCCGGACACGTTCAGATCCTCGACGACTATGACGTCCGCTTGGCTGTCGCAGACCATCCGCTTCGTCATCTTGTGTATGCTGTCCTTCCTGATGTTGGCTATCTTCTCATGAAGC
>JADIMU010000010.1 GCA_017694495.1 Candidatus Aphodenecus pullistercoris | reverse complement strand
GCGGCTCGAGGGACCATCTTGAGGTGCACCACATCAGGCAGAGGAAGGACGGAGGCTCCAACAGCCCTGACAACCTCATTACTTTGTGCCACGGGTGCCACAGGGCCTGGCATGAGGGGAAGAAGGACATGATCGCATTGTCGGAGAATCCGGGCTTCAAGGCTGCAACGGAGATGTCAACGATGAGATGGATCCTTCTGGACAGGGTGAGGAAGGCCCATCCCGACATCCCGGTGGAGCAGACCTACGGCTATGTCACGAACCACGAGAGGAACAGCCATGGCCTCGAGAAGAGGCACTTCATCGATGCGAGGGTCATAAGCGGCAACGCCACAGCCAGGAGCGACGGAGTCCTCTGGCATGTCGTCGCACGAAGGAGCCACAACAGGAAGATCCACAAGGACACGATACTGAAGAATGGCGTGAGGAAGGCGAACCAGGCGGCGAGGAAGGTCGCAGGCTTCGGTCTGGGCGACAAGGTCATGTACGCCGGGCAGCTGTGCTACATACATGGCAGGAGGAGCTCGGGATACTTCGACATACGCAGGCCGGATGGTACAAGGGTCCATGCGGGAATACACTACAGGCATCTTAAGCTCGTCGAGCGTGCGAATACGAATCTTATCTACAAGGAGGTTGTGGAGGTTCCTCCATCAGGACAAGCCTGATGTTTTCCCCTCCATGAATTTTATGAAAATGGCAATAGATCTTCGTTCGGACACATTCACACTGCCCAGCCAGGGCATGAGGGACGCGATTGCGAAGGCGCCTGTAGGCGATGACGTCTACGGTGAGGACCCGAGCGTCAGGAAGCTGGAAGAGCTGGCATGCGAGCTCACTGGAATGGAGGCCTCGCTCTTCGTCTCCTCCGGATGCATGGGCAACCTGATCGGCATCGCATTGCAGGCGGGACGGGGCTGCGAGGTCCTGTGCGCAAAGGAGAGCCACATCGTGTGCCACGAGATCGGGGCCCTCGCCTCGCTGGGTGCCACCCAGCCTACGACGGTGCCAAGCACGGCCGAGGGTCTGATCATTCCATCGGCCCTGGCCTCCTTCAAGCGGGCCTACAGCTACGACATGGCTGACCGCAGCCTCATCGAGGTCGAGAACACGACGAGCGGACTCGTCTATCCGCTGGAGGACGTCAAGGCGATCTGGGCCTTCGCCAATGGTAATGGCATGGCCGTCCACACGGACGGAGCGAGGATCTTCAACGCCGTCGTCGAGACGGGCATCCCCCTCAGCACCTGGGCGAAGTACACAGATACGCTGACATTCTGCCTCTCGAAGGGCCTGGGCGCCCCGATGGGAAGCATGCTATGCGGCAGCGCCGCCTTCATCGAGCGCGCCAGGAGGATGCGCAAGCTTCTGGGCGGAGGCATGAGGCAGATCGGCTTCATGGCGGCGGCGGGCATCTACGCCCTCGAGCACAACGTCGAGCGTCTGGCCGACGACCACAGCAGGGCCAGAAGGGTCAGGCAGGCCCTCGAGGAGTCCGGCTGGGCGCGCATCACGCGCTTCGGCACGAGCATGGTCTTCTTCACGCCCGCCGACGGACGGACGAACCAGGATGTGATCGACTTCTTCAAAAAGAGGGACATCCTCTTTGCTGAGGATGCAGGCTTCTGCCGCATGGTCTTCAGCCTCAACGTCGACGACAGGATGACCGATGAGGTCGTCAAGGCGATAAAGGAGTTCTGAGTCATGGAATACGATTTCAGCCGCTCGGCCGACAGGAGCGGCGCCCACAGCGAGAAGTGGAGCCGCAGGAACATTGAGGGCATATGCGGCAACGCCGACGCTCTGCCCTTCTGGGTCGCAGACATGGACCTCGCCACGACAGTGGACATAACGCAGGCCCTCGTCAGGGAGGCCGAGCGCGGCGTCATCGGCTACAGGGACGACAGCGCCCTGATCCCTTCCTTCATCTCCTTCATGAAGGAGCGCCACGAGTGCACGCTCTCAGAATATGAGGTGAGCTTCGCCCAGGGCATGCTCCATGCGATCGCCCTGGCGCTGAACCTCTTCACGAAGGAAGGCGACGGCATCGCCCTTCCCTTTCCCAGCTACCATCCATTCATCGACATGGTGGGTGCCAACAGGAGGACGCTCATCCCCTTCCACCTCAAGCGCACCGCTACGGGCTTCGAGCTCGACACAGAGCGCTGGCAGAAGGAGACGGAAGGAGCCAAGGCCATCCTCTTCTGCTCGCCCCACAACCCGACTGGCATCGTCTTCGACGAAGGCACGCTCAAGACTGTCCTGACCCTTGCCAAGGAGCGTGGCCAGATCGTGCTTTGCGACGAGATCCACGCCGACCTCAGCCACCCGGGACACAGGCACATACCGCTGTGCAAGGCCAACAGGGATGTCGGAGCCAAGTGCATCACCTTCGCGGCGGCCTCGAAGAGCTTCAACATCGCGGGCGAGCATTGCGCCTTCGCCATCTTCAGCGACGGCGGCCTCAAGGAACGCTACGAGGAGGCCAAGCGCCGCCTCTACCTCACGAGTCCCGGCTACAGCGTCGCCGTCATGGCCGAGGAGGCCTACTCGAAGGGCCTCGAGTACAACAGGGCCCTGTGCGATGCGCTGGCAAGGAAGCTGGACCGCCTCGAGTCCTTCATCAACACCGAGTGCCCCGGCATCAGGCTGTGCCGGCCCCAGGCCTCCTTCATCGCCTTCCTGGACTGCAGTGGAATCTGGGACAGGGTCCTTTCAGACAGACAGGCGCACCCGGAGCTGTACGACGGCGACCACTTCATCCTCTCCCACTTCTTCGGACAGCGGGGAGGCATATGCATGAACGACGGCAGCTGGTTCGGCGACGACTACGCCTCCTACGTCCGCTTCAACTTCGGCTGCGGCGACGAGCTGCTCGAGCGCGGCCTCGAGGGCCTGAAGAGGGCAGTCGACTTCCTCTCCCGCTGAGGATCCTCACAGGGGCAGGCGGCTCCAGTCGACCTCCTCGCCCCTGGCGTTCCACAGGACCTCGCACTCTGTGCGCCTCAGGTTGAAGATGGTGCCGTAGCAAGGTTTGCCCAGAAGCTTCTCCAGCGCCTTGCAATAGGTCACGATCTGAGTCCTGTGGCGGCCACGCCAGGTCTGCCTGTCGCTCTTGTAGTCGACGACCAGGGCGGCATCTCCCAGATCGGCCACAAGGTCGACGACGGCCTCCCAGACGAAGTCCTTCTCCTCGTCGTAGGAGAAGAGGTGGTACTCGCTCAGCAGCCTGTGCGCCTTCAGTCTGGCGTAGAGGCCTGAGGAGAGGAAGTTGTCGGCCATCCTGGTCAGGTCGGCCCTGACCAGGGCCCCATCCCTTCCACTGAAGAGGCGGTCACGGAAGACGGCCTCACGGTCCCCTCCCTTGATCGAGGCCTCGAGGTAGGCGTGCACAGCGCTGCCGAAGGCTCCCGCCTCGCCGCCATCCGTGTAGAGGCCGTCGGCCGGCATGGATGGCAGGTCGACGACGGGGCCTTCAGGCTCCTCCACACTGCCGCTGGGCTTGGCCACGAGGGGGCGGGAGGTGAAGTCCCTGTCCTCATCCTGTGCCGAGAGGAGACGGGAAAGGCGGCTCGTCCTGTCGCGTCCTGGTACCGGCTCCTCGGCTCCGATCTCAAGCCTCCTGATGCCATCGAGGTCCCAGGTGGCCTCCAGGTAGAGCCTGAAGAATAGGCCTGTATTGCCGCTGAGCTGGTCCTCGCGGTCCATCTCATAGACCCCGCTCACCACAAGATGGCTCTCCGCCCTCGTCATCGCGACGTAGAGCAGCCTCTTCGTCTCGGCATCGGAGCGGGCCTTCCTCTCGCCGTCCAGCACCTGGCCCAGGCCCTTGGAGCTGGTCGCCACCAGGCGTCCACAATGGCGGAAGATGAAGCTCTTCTGGTCGTTGCGGCCCTTCGTGCCGCAGCTTGCCAGGATGACGATGGGGAATTCGAGGCCCTTGGAGGAGTGGACAGTCATCAGCTGGACGCCGTGGCGCTCCTCGTCGAGGACTGTGACATCGTCGAGACGCTGCCTGTCACCCAGCCTGTCGCGGAGGAAGGAGAGGAAGTCCGTAAGCTTCAGCGAAGCCTTGTCGTAGGCCATGGCGTAGGCCAGGAGGTAGTCGAAGTGCTCCTCGAAGCCTTGCCAGTCGGCCCTGCGCTGGAGGTGGGCGTAGTAGCCGCCCTCGTAGAAGAGGTAGGACAGGAGGCGTGAAAGGCTGACGAAGGCCAGCCTGTCCATGCCCTCCATGAGCTCGTCCAGGGCCTCGAGGCGCCGTCTGTCCACTTCGTCCAGCGCCTGTCTGCCACCCTCCTCAAGCGTGAGGATGGCCTTGTCGGACAGTCCGACGAAGGGAGAGCGCAGCGTCGCGCACCAGGCGATCCTGTCCTCGGGGAAGAGGTAGTGCTGGAGGATGCTGTAGAAGTCTCCGCTGACGGCCTGCTGCATGAGGCTGCGCGCCTCTGACATCTGGTAGTCGATGCCCCGCGCCTTGAGTGCGATCTCGAAGGCGACGACGTGGCCCAGACGGGGGAAGAGGATCGCGATGTCGTCGCACTTGGGCCTTTCTCCATCGACGAGGTAGTCGTCGCCTGTGAGCATGCGCTCGACGAGGGAAGCGAGGGCGGCCGCCTCCCTCTCGTCAGCCGCCAGGTCGTCGTCCCTCCCCTCGAAGTCGGCCTTGCACCCACTCAGGAGGGTCACGCTGCCTTCGCCCGACACCTTGCCGCAGCGGGTCTCCTCGAAACTGGCCTCGTAATCCTCTCGGGCGTCCGCGAAGACCTTGCGGAAGACGTCGTTGAAGTGGCGGATCAGGCCGGGTGCGCTGCGGTAGTTCGTCGACAGGCTGAGCGCATTGCCCCCAGCTGAGGCGATCTCGTCCTTCATCGCGCGGAAGACGGACACGTCGGCCCCGCGGAAGAGGTAGATGCTCTGCTTCTCGTCGCCCACGAGGAAGAGCTTGTCGCCTTCAAGCTCATGGATCGTCGGCACACGGCCTTCCACGCCCTGGCCCTTCTTCTCGCAGATCAGGTACAGCAAATCCCTCTGGAGGCTGTTGTTGTCCTGGAACTCGTCGATCATGATGTGGCTGAAGAGGCCCTTGAAGTGCTCCCTCAGCGCCAGGTTGCGCTTGAGGATGTCCAGGGCGAGGGCGTTGACGTCGTTGTATGAGAGGCGTCCACTCCTCCTCTTCTCGGCGTTGAGGATGGCCGCGAAGCGCTCGATGGCCTGCTGGAGGAGATTGTCATCATCTCCCGCCGCGAGGGCCTCGCCCAGGCTGATGTAGCGCGCACTGAGCTCCTTCAGGGCCTTTATGTCATCGTTGACAGGGTCGTCCTTGTGGGCGCGCAGCCTGACCTGGGAGGAGAAGGTGGGATCGGGGAAGCTCAGGCCCTCCTCGAGCATCGCGCACAGCTGGCCCGCCGTCTCCCTGATCTTCTCCCGTGAGGAGTCGAGTGCTATGTGGCCAAGCAGCACCCCAAGCTCCTCGCCCATGGCCTTGAAGCGGGCTGAAAGGTCCTCCCTCAGCCAGGCTGACGTGGATGCGGCGTCATAGTCGCCGCAAGGCACGACGTTCTCGTCGATGACGCGGAAGAAGTCGTCGACGATGGAGGCGGGGCTGTAGCATGAGGAGAGGGCCTCGACGATGGCCGCGTTGGCCCTGTCCTCGAGGAAGGCGGAAGCCAGGCGGGAGAGGCGCTCCTTGCGCTCCCTCTCCTCCTCCAGCGTGAAGTCGCGCGGGATGCCGTAGTGGGTGCTGTCCAGACGGACGATGGAGCTCGTGAAGGAGTCCAGCGTCGCTATCGTGGCCTTGTTGACGAGCTGGCGGTTCTCGTCGTCACAAGAAAGGGCGCGGGTGAGCAAGGCCCTGATGCGCTCCCTCATCTCCATGGCGGCCTTGCGCGTGAAGGTCAGCGTCAGGATGCCGTCCGCCTTGGCCCTGCCCTCCATCACGAGGCGGAGGAAGCGGATCGAGAGGACGGTAGTCTTGCCCGAGCCCGCACCGGCGCTGACGACAGTGTTGAGGTCGCTGTCCACAGCCAGCCGCTGCTCGTCGTTGAGTCTGACGCCCCCGATGGCCTCAAGCGCCCTGTAGAAGTCTTCGTGTCCTGAGCTCATCTGACGACATACCTCCTTCTGCATATCGTGGCGAAGGGACACAGGGCGCATGCCTGCCTGTCCTTCGCCCAGTTCCACCTGCCTTCGGCGAAGCCCTTGCGCGCCGCCTCGATGTCCTCCTCCATCTCGACCCTCTGTCCGTATGCGGCCTCTTTGTCGGCGGCCTGGGGAATGAAGTGTCCATTGGCCTTGGTCGTCTTCGTGAAGCTGTAGTAGAAGAGGTCGTCCGTATAGACGCCCTCGCCCGGCTGGGCATCCAGAAGGTCCTTGTAGATCAGGAGCTGGTACTTGTGGCGCCTGGGCGGCTGACTCGACTTGAAGTCGATGAGGACAGTCTCGTCCCCGCTCTGGAAGCGTGCGTCGATGCGTCCGTTGAGGCCACCGTCGCACAGCGTGACCTCACAGTCGCGCGGGATGATGCCCTTGTAGCGCGCAAGGAGCTCACGGGGGAAGGCCTGGATGCCGGGAAGGTAGACCGAGCGCAGGTAGGCGCGGCTGTACGGCGAGAGCGGAAGTCCGTCGAGCCGGTCCTCGAAGAGCTCCTCGAGCTCACTGTCATAGGAGGAGAGGCTCTCCTCGTCCGAAAGCAATGGCCTTCCTCTGTGCTTCTCGAGGAAGGCTTCCATGACGCTGTGCATGGCATTCCCCACCCTCTGGTAGTCGATCTCGCCGACGCTCCATTCCTCCTGCCTCAGGTGCAGAAAGAGCGAGAGCGCGCTCTGATAGGGACAGTCGGCATAGCCTGCGACGAGGCTGTATGAGAGGCCGTCCTCGGGCAATGGGCGCGCACGGCGCAGACTCCCCGCAGCCAGGTCGTCCTCCATGCGCCTGCCCTCGTTGAGCCAGAGGCGGGAGGCGCTCAGACGCTCGCTGTGGACGGGAGGCCGGTCGGCATTGGCTGTCATGCGCTGGACAAGGCCACGGCTGGAAAGATGGAAGGGAGGCACGGCCGCCTGGTCCCAGGTCGTCGTGCTGCCGGAAAGCCAGAGCTCGTCGGCCGAGGCCATGTAGGCGTCCAGAAGGGCGTCGCCCACGTCCCAGCTGCGCCTCTGGGTCAGCTCGTAGTCCTGGAGGAAGGCGTACTCGCCCTCCTCCATCCGGCACGAGGCCTCGCTCAGGCCGAAGACGAAGCGGTATGGGACATGGATCTGGTAGTCGTGCGAGTATTGCATGACGAGGATGCCGGGGGCCTTCTCCTGGGGGACGTAGTCGAGCTTCTGGATCGTATCCAGGAAGAGGGAGAAGAGGCCCTTGTGGCGGGAAGGAAGGCGGCTGGCAAGTCGGCTGAACTCCTCGTAGCGGTCCATGATGTAGGAGTAGAGTCGGCTGTCGGCCTCGTCGTCGCGGAACTGGCTCTGGCCGAAGAGGCGGTTGCCGAGGCCCTGGAGGGCGTCCTGGAGGGATGACGGGTCGTCCGCACCCATGATGGCGCGCACATGGCTCTGGAGGATGGAGAAGTGCTGGGCCGCCGCCCTGTCGCGTAGACTGCGCCCAAGCCGTCCTCCGCTGTCGCTGGAGACGCCTGCGTCGACCATGGCCTTGATGAGGGCGCGGTTGCGCTTCATGACATCGTCGGTGTATGGCAGGCTCGTGTCCAAGAGGAGGCGCGAGAGGCTGACGAAGCTGAAAGAGCTCTGGGAGAGCTCCCTGATGCCGCACAGGTAGCCTCCGACCTTGGTGGACAGGAGGGGCAGTTCCCGCTCGAAGGAGAGCTTGATGCCACGCCTGGCCGCCTCGATCTCCAGATGTGGTCTGAGGCGGTCGAGGTCGGGAGTCGAGAGGATGATGTCCTCCAGTGCGACCTCCTTCCTCCTCAGCTCCTCCAGAGCGTCGAAGAGGGCTGCGAGCTCGGCCCTCTCGTTCTCGTAGAGGCGCAGCTTCACAGCCTCGGCCTCAGGCCAGTCGATCCGCCTGATGAAGGGCACATCGCCCAGCTGGTCAAGGAGGCGGAGCATGTGGACCTCGGCCTTGGGACAGCTGAGGCACCAGGTGAGGCTGCGATCTCCACGGAAGGCCTCGACGCTCTTCGTCCTCCAGGCCGGCTCGTAGAAGCCGTATGTGGCCATGAAGTCGGCATAGGCCTCCTTAAGCGTCATGATGTCGCCATAGAGGCGCTCGTCCCGGAAGAAGGTCCTGCCCTCGCCCAGCGATGGCAGGATCGATGCGATGAAGGACGAGAAGCGCTGGCGCGAGTCGGCGAAGGACGGGTTGTAGAGGTAGCCCAGGCGCTGGCCCCTCCTCTCGAGGAAGGTCGAGGCGAAGATTCCCCTGACGATCGGGCTGGCCTTGACGAGGGACGGGTCGACCTCCTCGTCGAAGAGCGCGCTGAAGCTGTCGAAGCTGATGACCCTGTCGGCGGCAATCGTCGTCCTCCGGCTATGCGCATAGCCTGCGGCCAGGGCCCGTGCGGAGCGCTGGGTCGGCATGACGACGATGTTGCTCTCCTCGTCCAGGAGGGCGTAGAGCATTTCCTTCATTCTCACCTCCACCCTCCAATTGAGCCACAGAGCATGCCAGACTGTCCAGCACAAAGCGCCACACACAGGATTCCTCCATCCCCGCCAAAATGCTAAGATTGCCCACATGCGACGAGTGCTGACTGCCTGGATCATGATCTCATCCCTGGTGCTTGGACTCACGGCGAGTCCCCTCGTCATGGCCCTCGTCGAGCTCGCCATGCCCTCAGGACTTGGCGCCTTCATCGCACTGAACGTCCCTCACCTCATCATCCTGGCAAGCATCTCAATACTCTGTCCCCTCCTTCTGAAAAGGCCACTGGCCTCCATGCTCTGGGACTCGAAGATGCGAAAGGGCCTGTTTTCATACGCATTTGTCGTCACATTCGCGCTCACGACTGTCCTTTCCCTTGCGCAGGGAGGACTCCACTACAACAATGCACCAGTCTCCCAGCGCCTTCCCCTCTTCCTTGCCGCCATCCTCATCGTCCCCCTCCAGTGCCTCGGCGAGGAGGCTCTTTGCCGCGCCATACCGGCGCGCATCTTCATGCCCGACCACCTGAGGGGTCCCTGGCGGCTCGTCGTCCCGTCGGCCCTCGTCTCGGGCCTCCTCTTCCTCGCCCTCCACGGGGCGAACAACGAGTGGAAGGTGGTGGACAGCCCCCTCCTCCTGACCCTCTACTACTTCGGCTTCGGCGCCCTGACCAGCCTGGGCGGCAGCCTCCTGGGCGGCTATGAGGCGGCCTGGGGCATGCACAGCGCGGTCAACCTGTCGAACGCGCTCATCGTCACCTACCCCTCCTCGCCCTATGGGACGACGAGCCTCCTCACCACCACAGCCACAAGCCCCATGTGGGCCATGCTCCTGGAGATGGTCCTCATCCAGACTCTGGTAACCTTGCCGACACTCAGGCGTTCAAATAATGGAACAAGGAAGTCCAAATGGGAAAGAAATCGAAAAAGAAGCATGTGTTCAGACGACTCATCATACTGATCGTCATCCTCATCATCATCTTCATAGGCCTGTGCCTCGTCACTCCCGGCGAAGATGAGATGGTCCTCGCCACCGCCGACGGCGAAATTGCCGGCCTCGAGCTGCCCTCCCCCGTAGAGGGTGAGCAGATCATCGAGCACACAGGCTACACGCTCAGCTACAACGAAGAGGCCGAGCAGCCGAGCTGGGTCGCCTACGAGCTCACCCGCGACGAGGCCTTCGGCGACGCGGCCGAGCGGGAGGACAACTTCCGCGAGGATAGGGCCGTGAGGACGGGCTCGGCGACGCTGGACGACTACCGAGGCTCGGGCTACGACCGTGGCCACATGGCGCCCGCCGCCGACTTCAAATGGTCCGAGGAGGCGATGAGCGACACCTTCTACCTGTCCAACATGTCGCCCCAGGACGGAGGGCTCAACAGAGGACTGTGGGCCGACCTCGAGGCCATAGTGCGCCAGATGGCTGTCGACAATGGGAAGGTCTACGTCGTCACGGGACCAGTCCTGACGGACGGTCCCTTCGAGACGATAGGAGAGAGCAAGGTCATAGTGCCCCACCAGTACTACAAGGTCGTCCTCGACTACACGGATCCGGACATCAAGGCGATCGGCTTCGTCCTGCCCAACGAGAAGTGTGAAGAGGACATCGAGTACTATGTACGCTCAGTCGACGAGGTCGAGGAGCTGACGGGACTCGACTTCTACCCTGCCTTGCCAGACGACATCGAGGCCATCGTCGAGGCCAACGTCGACACGGCGCGCTGGTCCTTCCAGCAGTTCAGTTCCTCCAGCAGGCCGGAGGACTACACGCCCAGCCAGGCCATCTCGGGAACGGGCCGCGAGGCGAAGCTGACGAACGCTTTCAACGAAGTCTTCTACGAGATCAAGAGCGAAGTCTTCTCCCTGCTTGGCGTCAGCGACCTTGCGCGTACGCTCGGCCTGATCTGAGGACCACAGGGCGGAACAAAGCAGGGCGGGCGGAGGAAACACCGCTCGCCCTGCCCTTTCAGGACATCAGAAGAGCAGCCCGACGCAGTGGACAAGCAGGGCCACGATGTATGCAATGACGCATTGCATGACGACGACCAGGACGGCGCTGCGGCCTCCCATCTCCTTCTTCACCGCACTGATTGCGGCGACGCATGGCGTGTAGAGGAGGCAGAAGGTCAGGAATGTGAGGGCCGCAAGCGGCGTGAAGATGGCCGACAGCGCCGCTCCGGGAGCCAGGACTGTCAGCGTGCTCACGACGTTCTCCTTGGCGATGAAGCCTGTGATCAGGGCAGTCGAGACCCTCCAGTCGGCCAGGCCGAGCGGAGTGAAGATTGGAGCGATGAGACTGCCAAGCAGCGAGAGCAGGGAGTCCTGGCTGTCCGTCACGACGTTCAGTCTGAGGTCGAAGGTCTGGAGGAACCAGACGACGACCGTGGCGACGAAGATGATCGTGAAGGCGCGGGTGATGAAGTCCTTGGCCTTGTCCCACATCAACCTCACGACGGACACGAAGCTCGGGAAGCGATAGGTCGGCAGCTCCATGACGAAGGGTACGGCCTCGCCCTTGAAGAAGAAACGGTTGAGTATGAGGGCCACGATGATGCCCACGATGATGCCCGTGAAGTAGAGGGCTATCATGAGGATGGCAGCGTGGTCAGGGAAGAAGTAGGCGCAGAAGAAGGCGTAGATGGGCAGTTTGGCCGAGCATGACATGAAGGGGATCAGCATGACGGTCATCTTCCTGTCCCTCTCGCTGGGCAAGGTGCGCGAGCTCATGATGGCGGGCACTGAGCAGCCGAAGCCGACGAGCATGGGCACGAAACTGCGTCCTGACAGGCCGAGCTTGCGCAGAAGGCGGTCCATGACGAAGGCCACGCGGGCCATGTAGCCCGAGTCCTCAAGCATGGAGAGGAAGAAGAAGAGGATGACGATGTATGGCATGAAGGACAGGACTGTGCCCACGCCGGAGAAGATGCCGTCCTCGATGAGGCTTATGACCACAGGGTTGAAGCCGTAGGCGGACATCGTGTCGCCGACGGCAAGGCCGAGCTGGCCGATCAGCCAGGCCAGGCCGTCGGAGAGGAAGCCTCCGATGGGCCCGAAGGTCAGATAGAAGGTCAGTGCCATGACGAGGGCGAAGCACGGCAGGGCCGTGTACTTGCCGGTGAGCACCTTGTCGATCTTCTGGCTCCTCAGCTGCTCGCGGCTCTCGCGGGGGCGCACCACACAGGCCTTCGTCAGCGTCTCGATGAAGGAGAACTTCATGTCGACGATGGCGGCCATGCGGTCGACTCCGGCCTCCTCCTCCATCTGGGAGAGGATGTGGCCTATCATGTCCTTCTCGTTCTCCTCCAGGTTGAGCTCGCCGACGACCAGGTGGTCGTCCTGGCAGATCTGGGTGGCGGCGAAGCGCACAGGGTAGCCGACGGCCTCGGCATGGTCCTGGATCAGGTGCTCGATGCCGTGGATGGCGCGGTGTACGGCGCCGTGGTCCTTGCCCGCAGGCAGGCAGAAGTCCGTCCTGCGGGGGAGTATGGCACTGCGGGAGACGTTCACGATGTGCTCGATCAGTTCCCCTATTCCCTCGTTCTTGCTCGCCGAGATCGGGACGATGGGCACACCGAGGGCCTCCTCGAGGGCGTTGATGTCTATCGTACCACCGTTCTCGCGCACCTCGTCCATCATGTTCAGCGCGATGACCATGGGCTTGTCCAGCTCCATCAGCTGGGTCGTCAGGTAGAGGTTGCGCTCGATGTTCGTCGCGTCGACGATGTTGATGATGCCGTCGATGCTGTTCTTGATGATGAAGTCGCGCGTGACGATCTCCTCGCTCGTGTAGGGGGCGAGGGAGTAGATGCCTGGCAGGTCGGTCACCGTGACGTCCTTGTGCCCACGCACCTGGCCATCCTTGCGGTCGACGGTGACGCCGGGGAAGTTGCCCACGTGCTGGTTGCTGCCGGTCAGCTGGTTGAACAATGTCGTCTTGCCGCAGTTCTGGTTGCCCACAAGGGCCAGGGAGAGCGGACCTCCGCTCTTGCGCCTTGAGCGCGGCAGCTGACGCTCCTCGCCCAGGTTGGGGTGGACGGTCGCGTTGAAGTTCAGCTTCGCGGCCTCGGCGTCGTCGTCATGCGACTGGTGGACACCGCTTATCTCTATGTTCTCAGCCTCGCTCTTGCGCAGCGTGAGGTTGTAGCCTCTGACCCTCAGCTCTATGGGGTCTCCCAGGGGCGCCATCTTCAGCAGGGAGACCTCGACACCAGGTGTCAGGCCCATCTCGAGGATGTGCTTGCGCAGGGAGACGTCGCGGGTCTCGACCTTCTCGATCACCGCATCCTTGCCGATGGCAAGCTCAGACAGTCTCATCGTGAAAAAAACTCCTTCATTTGTTGCCACAAAGGAGTTTATTTTCTTGGCCCTTTGTGGTCAACGACCTTTGAGGAGCTCGTCGTACTCTTTGCGCTCCTCCTTGAGGTAGCACACGATTGTGATGTCGAGCGGACTGGGAGAGAGGACGGAGAGCGCGATGCGCGCCGCCCTGTCGCGTGGGAAGCCGTAGACGCCCGTGCTGATCAGGGGGAAGGCGATGCTCCTGAGACCATGCTCCTCAGCCAGGGCCAGGCTGCTGCGGTAGCATGAGGCGAGCAGCTCATCCTCCCCATGTCCTCCACCACGCCAGACGGGACCGACCGTGTGGATGACGTAGCGGCATGGAAGCTTGTAGGCTCCTGTGATCCTCGCCTCCCCTGTCGGACAGCCGCCCAGGGTGCGGCACTCCTCCAGCAGTCCCCTGCCAGCCGCACGATGTATGGCTCCGTCGACGCCACCGCCACCCAGGAGGCTGTTGTTGGCGGCATTGACGATCGCATCGACCTCAAGACGCGTGATGTCGCACACTTTCACTGTGATCATGGTCCAAGTGTAGCGCAAAATTGACAGTGTGGATAATATCAGCGGGCATGAAAGGCAATGTGACCACAGCCGAACGCTACCACTTCTTCGTCGCCCTCATGCTCTCGGGCGGCTTCATGGGAGCCTACTCCTACTACCTCAAGGGAGGCGTCTTCGCGAACGCCGAGACGGCCAACCTCCTGATCCTTTCGATGCGCATCGTCCAGAGCGACTGGCATGGCGCACTCTCGGTGCTCGTGCCCATCGTGACCTTCTTCCTGGGCACGGTCCTCAGCGAGGCCCTGAGCGGGAAGCTTGGCCACAGGTGGCCGCCCGTCCTCCTCTCATCGGTCACAGGACTTCTGGCCATCCTCGCCATCCTGCCCGAGGGCACCCCGAATCGCATCTACCACATCGCGATCTCGCTTGCAAGCAGTCTCGAGTACGACACCTTCCGACAGGCGCGCGGCGTGCCACTGTCGACGCTCTTCTGCACAGCCCACATCCGAGGCGCCGGCTCATCGTTGTACAAGTCATTGCACAGCAAGGACAGAGAAGCATTGGTAAGGACGCTTTACCATTTCGGCATGATAGCCACCTTCATCATCGGGGCCATGCTATGCGCCTTCACATCCCGCGCTTTGGGCACGCATACGATCGCCCTGGCCTGCCTGCCCCTCATCTACGCACTCGTCGAGCTCGCCAGGACAAGGAAAGAGGCGGCCCCCAACTGAGAGCCGCCCCACACAGTCATTTCAGATAAGATCATTTCTTCAGCAGTCTGAGCGCCTTGTCGACGAGCTCTTCCGGCGTGAAGCCGAAGCTCTTCTTCAGATAGTCCAGGTTGCCGACCTCTCCATAGCGGTCGCCGACGCACATGAAGTCCATCCTCACAGGATTCGTCATCGCCAGGTGGCGGGCTATCATCTCGCCCGTTCCGCCGGCGTAGCGTCCGTTCTCGCATACGATGACATGGCCGGTCCTCTTCGCGACGGCCTCGACCGTCTGGGTATCGAGTGGGCGTATCGTATGCAGATCGACGACCGTCGCATCGATGCCCTTGGCCGCAAGCTGCTCGGCGGCGGCCAGTGCCGTGTCGACCATGAGGACGCCTGTGGCGATGATGGCGACATCTCCCCCCTCCCTCAGAGTGATGGCCTTGCCAAGCTCGATCCTGTCCTCCGGCGTATAGCGGAAGCTGATGCCCTTGCGGGGCGTGCGGATGTAGCTCGGCTTGTGGGCCTCGTACAGCTGGGGGATCAGGGCGTAGAGCGACTGGGCATCAGACGGCTCGATGATGTTGAAGGAAGGAATCTGGCGGAAGAGCGCGATGTCCTCGAAGGGCATGTGGGTGCCGCCGTTGTACTGGGCGACGATGCCGGGATCCGATCCGATGACATGGACGACCTGTCCCGTATAGCCGACCGAGATGAAGAGCTGGTCGTAGTCACGTCGGGACGAGAAGCATGCGAAGGAGTGGATGAAGGGCGTCAGACCGGCACTTGCCATGCCTGCGGCCATGCCGGCCATGTTGGCCTCTGCGATGCCACAGTTGAAGAAGCGCTCCGGATAGGCCTTCTGGAAAGTGTCCGATGTGATGCAGCTCGAGACGTCGGCGTCGAGGAAGACGATGTCCTTGTGGTCGGCGGCCAGATCCACGATTGAACCAATCAGGGCCTGCCTGTAGTGGGAATAGACGTGTGCGTCCTTCATACTGATTCTCCCTCCCTGGCGATCAGGTCGGCGACGGCCTTGTCCCTGCCGGCCGCGTCTATGCTCATCGAATGGTTGTTCTTGATACCCTCACCCGGGATGTAGCCGAAGCTCTTCACAGTGTTGAGGATGATCATATGGGGCTTGCCCTTCGTCCTCTTCGCGCTGGCCACGGCATCGGCGATGGCATTGAAGTCGTGCCCGTCGATCTCGTAGGCGTCGAAGCCGAAGGTCTCATAGCGCTCCTTGAGGTGGTGCATCGGGATGATGTCCTCAGTGTAGCCGTCCAGTTGCTGGCGGTTGAGGTCAGTGAATGCGATGAAGTTGTCCACGCCCCAGGCTCCAGCACATTCGGCGGCCTCCCAGACCTGGCCCTCCTGGCTCTCACCGTCGCCGACGATCGCATATGTATAGGAGTCGAAGCCTCTGACCTTCTGTGCCACAGCTATGCCGAGAGCCGCGCTGATGCCCTGGCCAAGGCTGCCTGCCGTGAAGTCGATGCCAGGCGTCTTGAGCATGTCGACATGGCTGGGAAGCGAGGTGCCGCCCTGGTTCAGCGTGGTCAGCAGCTCCTCGGGGAAGTAGCCCTTCTTGGCCAGAATCGCATAGAGGGCAGGACCGCAATGGCCCTTGGAGAGGACCAATCTGTCGCGTTCCTCCCACTGAGGATCCTCAGGCCGGATCTTCATCTCGTAGTAATAGAGGTAGACCAGCGTCTCGATGATCGACATCGACCCGCCGATATGACCTGAGCCGAAGGAACTGATGCAGCCGATCGTCTTGATCCTGGCATCAAGGGCCTCTTTTCTGAGGACGGCCAGAACTGAGCTTTCTAGCATTTGGACACTCCCTTAATCCTTAGTTCTTGTAGCCCAAGTATACCGCGAAAATGACAGAGGCTGTCTACCGCTTTCAGGAAAATTGATGATGGCCAATACAGGACCAGAACGATGTCCTCCAAATCTCATACGATGCCATGAATCAGTCATAACGACTACAAAATCCACGTAAAACACATAAAACAGGACATCATTCGTGCAAAAACGGTGCTATGCTGTCAAAAATGCTTTGACACGACCAGAAACGATGGCTCGGAACCCGATTCCACTGCCTGAAACTGATGCACAACTGCAGTTATAGGATATCATACAGCCGATAGAAGTCGTCAAATGTCGATTCATCGCCCACAGGACGTATCCGTCCGTTCATGACTGCAGGTTCACTGCAATGTCCACCTTTGACCAGCTTCGACCACTCCTGCCGCAAGCCCCGAGGCGATTCTGACCTCACTCCGCAGAACCACGTTCCTGAGCGATGCACAAAAGCGGAGCCGTCACAGACCATGTGAGGAACCAGGTCCACGAGGCAGTGGATGAGGAAGGCCCACCACACCTGCCGCCCAAAGTGCTCATCCCCTTCCTGATCAGAACAAGGCCCATGCCTTCACGAAACGGATCCGAGTCTCTTCTTCCAAACTTTCCATCGCCTTGACCAATACTCCGCCATGCAGCGGACACCAGCACATGAAGGCTCCAGACTGTCCTACCCTCACTGCTCTGTGGCGTTGGTCATCAAGCACCATTGGCATCCCATGAAGATGAGGCAAGACGAAGTGCTGCGTCCACCTCACGATGATGCTCATCGGAAAGGACAAAAAAAAAGAACGGCTCAATGATCAGGACAGCTTTCCCTGTCATGATCGGATCCGTTCTTCGAGGGGGCCATGCGCATGGTGGAAGGATGTCCATACCCATAGACCCATCGGGAGAAGCGCCAACTCAACACACAATCCAGGCGTTTCTCCCGAGTCCTCTCCAGAGTGGCCAAGGCATTGACACTGGCATTATGAGCACCGCCCGGCAAGGCAGTACAAGGAGGAATTACGGCTTATTTCCGGCCCTCTGGACCAATCTTTCAAAAATCTTGGAGGCCTCCGCTCCCACAAGCTTTGGTCTCGAAACTATCTATACTGTAGCACCCTTAATTCATGATGTCAACACCTGTTTTGTAAAATTTTTCAATATAATTATTTGTTTCAAGACCAAACTATCTCAATAACCGAATTTAATTCTTCATCAAAATAACAAAACTTTTTAACTAATTTTTGCACTCTTTCAAATTCCCTAAATACACTGAAAAAATGGGCTGTCGATGAGCCATCCTGGGTCCAGGAGCCAGCCGAAGACCACTTGCTAGCCGGCTCTCCTCCCCCCCCCCGCTACGGATGCGGAACTCTCGGCTCCTTCCTGCTGAGGCAAAGCAGGCAATCATCCATGGCGCCAAAACGTACTGCTGGGCAAGCTCGATTTGTGCACCGAGCCACTCCTGCAATCATTCAGCTAGTAGAATCAATTATTATTCTGAATTCAGAATTGAAATCCTTTTCTTTATTTACAATTCCTATTTTTCGCTCCATTCTCTCTCATATTGGCTTCTCAGACACTCAGTTTCCCTAGCGCATTGCAAGAACAGACAGGTTGACTAATGGATGCAACCTTCTGTTTTTTGTCTTAGAATATGGCCTGACAATCATTTGTAGGAGGTCGTTTCATGCGACGTCGAAATGTTCTTTCATTCTTGACTGCCTTCCTTCTCGCAATTGTTTTGGGTGGGGGCAGCCTGTCGGCTTTTGAAATAAGCTTCAAGCCAATCACGAACATCAAGCCCTATTTCGTCTGAGACAACTACCCATACACTATCGTCAAGTCTTATCCGGGCGGTTCAGAGTCCAAGAAGATGATCACTGAAAGCCCAGACTTCGTCGAACTGACTCAGCAGAAGTACATGCGATACTACGAGAGCACTTCCCTCTTTGATGTCGGTTTGCAGATTTCGACTGAGCACATCAACCTTGTGGCGATGATCGATCCACAGCAGGACGTCTACACATACTTCACTGAGACACAGTGGACGAACATTCCTTATGTCGGCAACAGCTTCTACGCCATTGCCGACATGAACTGGACCAAGCTGGGCTTCATCGAATTCGACTATGGGAATTTCTATACATCCATCGGCAGGCGTGCGCTGAAGTGGGGCCCTGCAAGCTATGACTTCGCCATCAATGATTCCGCACCCTTCCTTGACAGCATCTATGCCGACGTGAAGTTTCCTTTCAGCTTTGGCACGTTCTGGTACAACTATATCGTCACAGGCTTCAACAACACAGCCCTCGGCTACCCTGAGAATCATGGGTCAGCTGAGGACCAGGCCTCTGTTGCACTCAACACAAAGACCCTCTTCTCGCACAAGTTCGGATATGAGAACGACAGCTGGAGGGTCACATTCAGCGAGCTCAACCTCATCTACAACAAGATTCCAAGCCTTCTTGACGCCTCTCCGCTCGCATTCTGGCACAACAACTATCAGCACGACAGGTCGAACGTCATGATAGAGCTCACTGTCGAGAAGCTCTTCGACCTCACGCCTATGGATTTCAGGATATTTGGGATCTTCGCCATGGACGACTTCGCCTTTGATGGAGAGAGCAAGACGGAAAAACCGAACGCCATGGGCTTCAACCTCGGAATCGAATTCCACTTCCTCGATGGAAGGAAGCAGCAGACGGCAATCACCACAAGGCAGGACTACACGCTGTATGAGGACAGCTTCAAATTCTCCGGTGGCCTGAACGTCTCGCTCGAATGGTTCTGGGCGACCGCATTCCTATACAACAGGGACAACGATTCTGGAAAGTTCACAGTTCCACTTTGGATGTACAACTTCAAGGATGGCGGCTACTTCGTCGACAAGAACGCATTCTTCATCGGCTTCCCGTATGGACCTGACACGATGGTCGCCAAGCTCGGCATCAGTTGGGAGGATGACCCATGGAAGGCCTATTGCGACTTCGAGCTCATCTTCAAAGGCGAATACAGGATCAGCGAAAAATACAACAGCGACAACAACTCCAAGTTCGAGAGCTACAGTCTCAATGGCGATGTCGCGACAATCATCAATACGGATTTCGGCCTTTCATATGCACTTTTCGAGGGGCTGCTGATTGATGGAAACATGGGAATCTACGCTGACCTCAAGAATGGCAAGACCGCATGCGAGTTCACTATCGGCTGTGCGGTCGACCCCTGGGCACTCGCAAAATGAGAAGGACTGCGGCAACACTCTTTCTGGTCCTTGTCGGAGCCATCGCATCTGCGGTGGCTCCAAGGACCTTCAGTCTGGATGACCCCATCTACGCCAGGATGGAACTGCTCTACATTTCAAGCGGCATGGGAACTCCATCGAACTCCAAGCCATGGAGCAGCGATGAGGCCAGGTTCATGCTTGACAGGATAGACGAATCGACGCTTTCTGATGCGGAGCTCAGGCTGTACAGGCAGATAGAGGAATCGATTGGAGACGATTTCCTCTTGAAGCTGGATGACGTCGCCTCAATTGGGCTGGGCGGAGAAGCCAATCTCGAAATGTACGCCCACAGCAACAGCTCCTTCAGCCATGAGGATGACTGGCTGTACGGCTATGATGAGAGGAAGCCTCTGCTGTCACTATGCTTCGATTGGCAGTTCTTCGATACTGTGTACTCTTTCGCAGACGTACGTCTTGCGAATGGAAAGTACCGAGGCTCGGACCAGAAGGTAGACCTGAAACAAAAGTATCCGGGTGGAATTGGGGCCATCGTTCCACCAGCCTCTGAAATCGCGGACATCCCAGTCTACGGAATAGAGGACTCCGAAATGTACTCGCCACATTTCACACACAATGTCCTGACATCCTTCGCCGACTTCGACTCCATCTTTCCCAAAAGGGCATTCATGAATGTAGGAGGAGAGCACTTCCTCGTCAGTTTTGGCCGGGACAGGGTGGACTGGGGCAATTCCAACATTTCGAACCTCGTCATAGACGACCATGTCGACTACCACGACTATCTCCGCTTCACATTCTTCTCCGACAAGTTCAAATACGAATTCCTGACGCTCTTCCTCGAATACGATGTCAGCTGCAGCCAGACTGAGGATGAGGGGTCGAAGTTCCTCATTGGTCATCGTCTCGAGTTCCGTCCAGTCGACAGGCTTACATTCTCACTCTCCGAAAACGTCATGTATGTCAGCCAGACTGGAATTGAGCTCAAGTACTTCAATCCCGCTTTCATATTCCACAATCTGGACAACCACTCAATATTCAACGCAATAGCCTATGTGGACATCGACTGGCAGTTCGCCAGGAACTTCAACCTCTACACTCAGGTTGTACTCGACCAGGCGACCGCGCCGGGAGAGGGAGATGACCAGAGTCCCGCATGGGGAATGCTTGTGGGACTCGAGTATGCGAAAGTCCTCGACGAAGGAGGCATCAAGACCTCCCTCGAGGCCGCCTACACATCGCCTCTGCTCTACAGGAGGGATGCTGTCGACTTCCTGATTCTGGACAAGAACAAGCTCTCGACAAGTGGAGGCTACGTCATCGATGTCGATTTTCTGGGATTCAGATACGGCAATGATGCCCTTGTCATACAATCGGAGACGGACTGGACGGTCAAAGACGGAATCGATCTGAACCTGACGCTCCGCCAGACAGTCAAAGGCTCACTTGACATCTACACATCCCACGCCAGTACTGGCAACAATGCCGACAGACCAGACCTCGACACAGGCTTCTTCTACGGAGACTTGCACTTCAGCACGACCGCCGCGCTGAGCTGCGAGGTCGCACTGCACACATTGGTCGGCTTCTCCTACCCTCAAGTCCACTTTTCATCAAGCCTCGCCATGATAGCGGAATATGGAAAGATGGATGAGCCGAGAACCGACTTCCAGTTCACGCTCTCAGCGGGAATCGCATTCTGAGATGTGCGACGGAAATCATGGGGAAGCTGCAGCATTGCACGCTTCCCCATTTTCCACTCCTTGCGACGATTTGTTTGGACTTCCCCCCTCTGTCGTGCGATAATCCCATATGGGGGAACCTTCCTGACAATGCATTATTTTCCTCCAAAGAGGACGATTTCCTTTGACAGGGAGGGAAAGGGCGTCTAATATACTAATATATCACATTGCAAAAAGGAGACTTCGTCCATGAAAATGACACTTCGCTGGTATGGCCCTGGCTACGACTCGGTCACACTTGAGCAGATCAGACAGATACCCGGCGTCACTGGCGTCATCACGACGCTGTACGATATTCCTGCCGGAGAGGAATGGCCCCGTGAGCGCATCAAGCAGCTCAAAGCCATCGTCGAGGAGGCCGGCCTCAAGATCGAGGGCATCGAGAGTGTGAACGTCTCCGACGCCATCAAGATCGGCACAGCCGACCGCGACAGGCACATCGAGAACTACATCAGGACGCTCGAGCACCTGGGACAGGAAGGAATCGACCTCGTGTGCTACAACTTCATGCCCGTCTTCGACTGGACACGCACGGACCTTGCAAAGAAGCGCCCCGACGGCTCGACGGTCCTCGCCTACGACCAGAAGGTCGTCGACTCCATCGACCCGCAGGTCTTCTTCAACCAGACGACCGACAACTCCAACGGTTTCGTCATGCCCGGCTGGGAGCCTGAGAGGCTTGCCCACGTCAAGGACCTCTTCGAGGCCTACAAGGACGTCGACAGCGACAAGCTCTTCGCCAACCTCGTCTACTTCCTCGAGGCCATCGGCCCTGTGTGCGAGAAGTACGGCATCAAGATGGGCATCCACCCGGACGACCCCGCATGGCCTGTCTTCGGCCTGCCGAGGATCATCACAGGCAAGGATGCCATCCTCAAGCTCTTCAAGGCCGTCGACAAGCCCTACAATGGACTGACCTTCTGCATGGGCTCGCTGGGAAGCAATCCGGACATCGACTTCGTCGACCTGGTCAAGGCATGCAAGGGACGCATCCACTTCGCCCACGTCAGGAACCTCCACCACTTCGCCCCCGGCGTCTTCGAGGAGGCGGCCCACCTCTCGAGCGACGGATCGTTCGACATGTACGAGGTCGTCAAGGCCTTGCATGACATCGGCTTCGACGGACCGATCCGCCCCGACCACGGCAGGACGATCTGGGGCGAGAAGTGCATGCCCGGATACGGCCTCTACGACAGGGCTCTGGGCGCCATCTACATCGAGGGCCTCTGGGAGGCGATCGACAAGGCCGAAGAGCGCGGAGTATGAGGGGCTACGAGCAGAGCGCGTCCAGCTGGGTCTATGACGAGCTGCGCCAGCGCATCGTAAACCTGATCTACAAGCCTGGCCAGGAGATTGGAATACAGTCCCTGGCCGAGGACTTCGGCGTCTCGCGCTCTCCGGTGCGCGACGCCCTGCTCAGACTGGGACGCGACCGTCTTGTGGACATCTTCCCGCAGAAGGGCACCAGGGTCGCCTATCTTGACCGCGACATCATCATGCAGGAGCGCTTCCTGCGCGCCGCGGTCGAGACGAGGGTGCTGGACGCCTACATGGACAGGCAGTGCACTGTGGCCCAGTGGGACATGTCGCTCTCCAGACTCCAGGCCGACATCGTGCTCCAGCAGACCGCACTAAGCTCAGGGGATGTGGAGACCTTTCTGCAATACGACATCGACTTCCATGTCATCTTCTACGAAGACGCCGGACTCGAGCGCATCGGAAAGGTCGTCCAGGCCCATACGGGCAACGAGCACAGGGCGAGGCTGCTGAACGCCAAGGACACGAAGGAGAACAGGGACTGCATCATGGCCGAGCACCAGGCCATCATGGATGCGATCAGGAAGAAGGACAAGGCAGAGGTGAAGGCCCTGCTCGAGGTGCACCTGGGCCGGCTGACAGGCCAGCTCGACTATCTGGAGAAGGCCTACCCGGACTTCTTCAGGAAGTAGTAGGAGAAGGAGACACATGAAGCTCACATTGGATGGACTTAGGAACAAGGACGAGTGGAAGGGCTATCGCCTGCCCTCATTCGACTATGCGAAGGTCAAGGCGAACACGGTCGAGAGGCCAGAGTGGATCCACTTCGGATCTGGCAACATCTTCCGCATCTTCCCGGCGAAGCTCTGCCAGAGGCTGCTGGACAAGGGTCTGATGGACACGGGAATCATCGCAGGTGAAGGTTTCGACGGCGAGATCATCGACCGCATCTACAAGCCGCACGACAACCTGACGCTGGCCGTCACGCTCCACGCCGACGGTTCCATCGACAAGGAGGTCATCGCCTCCGTGGTCGAGGCCGTCAAGTGCGACAGGACGGCCACAGACGAGTGGAAGGTGCTCACGGACGCCTTCACGAAGCCCTCCCTCAAGATGGTCTCCTTCACGATCACCGAGAAGGGCTATGCGCTCTACAACCCGGCGGGAGAGCTGTTCGGCTTCTACAAGGAGGCCTTCGCCAAGCCGATCGAGGAGTCGGGCGTCTTCCTGTGCAACCTGACGCAGCTGCTGTATCTGAGGTGGAAAGCCGGCGCCGCGCCCCTCGCCCTCGTGTCGATGGACAACTGCTCGCACAACGGCGACAAGCTCAAGGCGGACATCCAGACCATCGCGAAGGCCTATGTCGACAACGGCAGCCTGCCGGCGGCCTTCCTCGACTACGTGAACGACGAGTCGCGCCTCAGCTTCCCGATCTCGATGATCGACAAGATCACACCGCGGCCCGACGACAGCGTGCGCGACATGCTGACGAAGGACGGCTTCGAGGACAGCGAGCCCATCGTCACGGCCAAGCACACCTACATCGCACCCTTCGTCAACGCAGAGGAGGCCGAGTACCTCGTCATAGAGGACCGCTTCCCGGCAGGACGCCCAGCACTCGAGGAGGCAGGCGTCTACTTCTGCGACCGTGAGACGGTGGACAAGGTCGAGAGGATGAAGGTCACGACCTGCCTCAACCCCCTGCACACTGCCCTGGCCCTCTCCGGCTGTCTGCTCGGCTACACCCTGATCAGCAAGGAGATGCAGGACGAGGACCTCAACAAGATGGTCCACATCCTCGGCTACAAGGAGGGTCTGCCCGTCGTGACGGATCCTGGAATCATCAAGCCCTCGGCCTTCATCGATGAGGTCATCGAGAAGAGGATTCCCAACCCCTTCATGCCCGACACGCCCCAGCGCATCGCGACCGACACGAGCCAGAAGCTCTCGATCCGCTTCGGCGAGACGATCAAGAGCTACCTGGCAAGCGACAGCCTGGATGTGTCCAGTCTGAAGATCGTCCCCCTCGTCTACGCGCTCTACCTGCGCTACCTTCTGGCAGTGGACGACGAGGGCAATGCCTTCACGCTCTCTCCCGATCCGATGACCGAGACGCTTCAGCCGGCACTCGCCTCGATCAGCCTGGGCGACAAGGGCGACTTCACCGAGGTCCTCAGACCCCTGCTGTCGAACAGCAAGATCTTCGGTCTGGACGTAAGTGCCACGCCGCTCTTCAGGACTGTCGTGGACGACTTCGCCTCCCTCGTCTCAGGCAAGGGCGCCGTCAGGGCGACGATCCACAGGATTGTGAACGGGTAGTCGACAGCGCAGAAAAAGACGCAGCCCCCGAGGATGTGAGTCCAAGGGGGCTGCTCTTTTCTGATGGCCTGGTCAGAACTTCTCGAAGCTGGTAACGTCGAGTACGAAGACGGTCGCACCTCCAGCGCTCGTGGGCACTGTGACATAGGGCGCTCCGACTCCATTGTGGGAGCGCGCCATCGAAGGCGCCACGTAGGGCATCTCGTCTATCCTCTTTCCTGCGTACTTCTTCAGGATGTCGAGGACTGCGTCGACCTTGTCGTCCTCTACGCCGATTATGATCGAGGTGTTGGTCTTTTTCAGGAAGCCGCCGGTGGTACTGAGCTTCGTCGCGAAGAATCCCGCCTCATTGAGCGCGCTGACTGTTATGTCCTCGTCGCTCTTGCTGATTATTGCGAAAACCATTTTCATGATGGTCCACCTCCTTTTCGTGCGATTATATCACAGGAGGGGCTGGCTGCGCAAAAATGTCGTCAGAGCCTCAAAAGTGGACTCTCCAGTCCGCCTCCCGATCTGGTAGACGCGCTCGAGCTCGTCCGGATCGTGCACGACGGCCTTGATCTCCAGCGCCTGCGGCGGACGGATCACGAAGCACAGTCCTTCCCTCTCCCTGGCCCTTATCTCCTCGAGGCGCGCATTGTATGCGTTGTGCCTGTCGGCCAGGCTCGCGACGAAGGCCGGGTACCTGCGCCCATAGCGGAGCTTCATCAAGGGCAGCATGCTGTTCGGCTGCTTGACGAAGCCCTCCGGCTGGGTAAGGACGACGACGTTGCGCCTGTGGCCCCTGACCGACTCCATGTAGTCCAGAGGAATCGAGTCCGCCACACCGCCATCAAGGTAAGGCACGCCGCCGATCTCGACGATGCGCGAGACGAGGGGCATGCTTGCCGAGGCGCGCAGCCACAAGAGGTCCTCCTCACCTCCATCGGAGAGGGTGTGGAAGTCGCACTTGCCAGAGATGAGGTTCGTCGCGCCGACATGGAAGTCCATGGGATTGGCCTTGAATGCGTCATTGTCGAAGATGTCGAGCTCGAAGGGGATGCGGCGGTACCCGAAGTCGGCGCCGTAGATGTCGCCTGTGAAGAGCCAGGAGCGGAAGGAAGCGTAGTCCTTGTTGCGGCAGAAGCGCTTGTTGTAGCGCACCGAGCGGCCGATCTGACGGGACTTGTAGTTGCATCCGAAGACGGCTCCCGCAGAGATTCCCACGCAGTCCTGGATCCAGAGGTCCCTCTCCATCCATACATCGAGCACGCCTGATGTGAACATGCCCCTCATGGCCCCACCTTCAAGGACGAGGCCGACATCAGTCACTTGCATGACTCACCTCCATGGACTGGGATTGTACCCCAGCGGGAAGCTGTCGACAATGTCTGGAGAAAAATCCACCGGCCCAGACTGACAGCCGAGGCCGGCGGGTGGGGACCCATTACAGAGCCCCACACAAAAGGGTCACACTGCGCTGAAGCTCAGGCGAGCTCCATCGACGGCCTGGAAGTGGCCGTCCGTCGAGATGAGGGAGCCGGAGGCGTCGTAGGCCTCGAAGATGACGTCGGCACTGTTGATGCCCACATCGACTCCGCCATCGGCGACGCGAACGCTGGTCCTGGGAGGCACCGTCGCCGTGAGGTGGATGGTAAGGACCTCAGGCTTTGCGGCGAAGAGAGCGCCCGTGGCGACCAGAAGCATCGCTGCAATAATCATAACCTTCAGAACCTTGCTCATCATCTTTCATCTCTCCTTGTTCATCTGATGGCCTGAATGTAGGGTGAACGAGGGGCGATTGTCAACGCTATTTTCTTATAATACAAAGATTTCACTTGTGTCATAAGTTCCTCCATCCTTTCATCCAACTTATGACATATGTCAAGCGTGCAGAGGAGGCTCCATCTACCAGAAATGTACGATGTTACGGCACTTCGTACATGAAAAACCTGAAAATACTGCGTAAAACCGCAATTCTGACTTATGTCACAAGTCGACTTATGACATATGTCAGACATCTGACATCAACATCGGACAAATCCGCTTATGACAGAAGAAAATCTTACATTTTTCCCATACATTATAACAAAAAAACACACATCTTCCACCCTAGTTGTACCTATCTTCCACCGCCTGGAACCAATAAAATCGCATTCATGCGACGTTTTGGACTCATACTGCTTCTGGCCTTGGCCTCATTGCAGCTGTACGCCCTCACATATTCCATGGATGCGGCCGTCTCATATGGTGACGACATGGTCACCGGCAGCCCAGTCAACATCTCCTTCGAGCTTGGGCTCGAGGACTTCTCCTTCTATGCCCAGAGCACGCTGACGGGCCAGGCGGACCTCATCGCCGCCTACGACTTCCATCAGGGGAAGACGCTCGTCCACCGGCTGGACAGCGTCCTCTCATTCACGCGCGATGGCGGCTATGGCACACTGGGCTACACCTTCCGTCAGGACCTGGCCTTCGGCTGGTTCACTGCCGCATACGCTCTTGGCATCCAGGTGGGCCTCGCCTGGTCTCCCTGGTCACAGCTCGTCACCTGGTCGCTGTCCCCCATGGTCGAGGCGCGGATCGGGGCTGACGCAGGACCCTTCGATGCAGACATCTTCCTCTCCAGCCTGCTGGACGAGAAGCGCAGCTGGAAGGCCATATGGGCCTTCGGCCTCGAGGCCGGTTGGGATTTCAACGACTCATGGCGGCTTTATGCGAGGTCCTACGCCTCATTCGCCGAAGTCCTGATGAACGACCACATCCTCATCGACAGCTGGGCCGTCAAGGTAGGCCTCGTCTTCCGCGGAGGTGAGGCATGAGACTTGTCCTCACACTCATCCTGGCTCTCCTCCTCTCTTCATGCGACGTCCACTTCCTCTCCGAATTCGAGGGACGCTACGATGAACATACCTTCGAGAAGCAGATGCTCATCCCCACGCCAGAGGACGGGAAGCTCGACATCCTCGTCTTCTCCGACGCCCACATCGGAAGGGAGATCAACGACACTGGAGTGACGGAGTACAACGACGAACTTGTCGCAGAGCTGAAAGAAGGCGGCTACGACCTCGTCCTCTCTTTGGGAGACCTCAGCGACGAGGGAGATATGGGCGACCCCAACATGCTTGGCTTCCTCGATGCGATTGCAGAAAAGGCTCCATTCATCGGAGTCATTGGAAACCATGAACTCCACGCAGGCAAGGACGCGCCCTATTGGGCAGAGCTCTATGAGGCGCATGAAGTGCATGGCCCTGTCGGAGCCTATGGCATAGGAGAAGAAGTGACCGTCTACGCCCTCGACTCGAGCTGGAGGATCTTCTCCAAAGAGCAGCTCGATGCGCTTGAGGGCGCGATGGAAAAGGATGATGCCGCCTTCAAGATCGTGCTCAGCCACACGGACCTGACGAGCGGAGACGGCTTCAACCAGAGCGGAATCTTCATCCTCGGAGAGGCCCAGATCGCAGAGCGCAACAGGCTCTACCGCATTCTGAGCGAGGATGGCCCGTCCATCCTCTTCACCGGACACCGCCACTACGGCAGCGGTGTGATGAAGCACAACGACAGACTGTGGGAGTACAACCTCGACGCCTTGCACGCGAGAAATGTCGCCTTGCAGAGCGATGACGTCTTCTACAGGGTCCAGCTGAACCTGGAGACGCTCACAGTGACGGTCCAGGAGGTCCTGGCCGCCGACTCGAGTGTGAGGAAGACAGTTGTGATGGATTACTGATCAGGTGTTCGTCATGATGACGCGCTCGATGACATCCGCGACGTGCTCGGTCGCATCGGTACACTTCTCGAGGTAGATCAGGATCTCGCGCCACTTGATCATGTTGATCGGGTCGCTCTCCTCCTCATGCAGCCTCCTCATGGCCTGGATGAAGAGGCGGTCGGCATCCTCCTCGAGGGTGTTGATGCGCACGATGCTTGCATGGATGTCCTTGCTCTTCTTGAAGGTCCTGAACTCCTCCAGCAGCTTCACCATCTCCTTGCAGCTGTCGACGACGACCTTGGAAAGGTCGACTGCCAGAGGCAGGATCACATGGATGTTGTTGCAATACATGCGCACCAGGACATCCTCGATCTTGTCGGTTACCTCGTCCAGGCAGTTCGAAAGCAGGAGGATGTCCTCCCTGTCGATCGGTGTCATGAAGGCCTTCATCAGGACGGCGAGCATCTCATGCTTCTTCGTGTCCGCACTATGCTCGATGTGGTGCATCTCGTCCAGACGGGACTGGATGCTGTCGGCATCGAAGTTCTCGATGACTTCCATCAGCAGCTCGGCCGCCTTGAGCGAATAGTGGGTGCACTCGATGAAGTTGTCGAAGTAGAAGGAATCCTGTCTTTTCACTTGTCTCTCCTTAGAGGAAGATCCACATGA
>JADIMU010000009.1 GCA_017694495.1 Candidatus Aphodenecus pullistercoris | reverse complement strand
CCTCCAGAAGAAGGAGAAGGTGTGATAGTGGAGCTGAGTGCCATGTACAGAATCGGAATCATAGGCTGCGGGAAGATTGCCCAGGTGAGGCACATCCCGGAGTATCTTGCTAGCGGGAGGGCGACTCTGGCCGCCTTCTACGACCTGAACGGGGAGAGGGCAGGTGAGCTCGCCGCCAAGTATGGCGCACTTTCCTGCGCCTCGATCGAGGAGCTGCTGTCCTGTCCGCTCGACGCCGTGAGCATATGCACGGCGAACCATACCCATGCCGACTATGCCGTCGCCGCCCTCCAGAAGGGACTGGACGTGCTTTGCGAGAAGCCCATGGCGACGAGCCTTGAGGATTGCATCCGCATGGTGGAGGCTGCGAGGAAGAGTGGACGCATCCTCATGATCGGCCAGAACCAGAGGCTGACGAAGACCCACATGAAGGCCCATGAGCTCATCGCATCAGGCTCGCTCGGCCGGATCATAAGCTTCCAGACGAGCTTTGCCCATGGCGGGCCTGAGACCTGGTCCGTCGACCCGGGAAAGAACACCTGGTTCTTCGACCGCAGCAAGGCCGTCATGGGTGCCATGGCCGACCTGGGCATCCACAAGACGGACCTCATCGACTACCTGCTGGACGACAGCGTCAAGGCCGTCACGGCCACTGTGACGACCCTCGACAAGAGGGGAGCCGACGGCTCCCTGATCGCAGTCGACGACAATGCGATGTGCATCTACGAGATGGCCGGTGGGGCCGTCGGAACGATGAGGGCCAGCTGGACATGCTATGGCCACGAGGACAACAGCACCGTCATCCAGGGCACTGAGGGCGTCATGAAGCTCTACAGCGACCCGGACTACCCGATGGTCATCGAGAGGAAGGACGGCACTCGTGAGCTCTACGAGCTGGATGCGATCCAGACGAACGACAACCAGACGTCGAGCGGGGTCATCGACTGCTTCCTCGACAGTCTGGACAGGCGCTCCTGTCCGATCTCGGCCGAGAGCGTGCTTCCTGCGATGAAGGCCGTCTTCGCCGCCCTTGAGAGCTCGGCAAAGGGCTCTAGAATCACAATCGACTGAACTGAAAGGAGGAATGGGATGAAACTGGGAGTTCTCAGCGCGATCTATGATGGATACAGCTTCGAGGAGATGATCGACCACGCATCGAGCGTCGGCTACGAGTGCGTCGAGGTGGCATGCTGGCCGAGCGGCAAGGCCGAGAGGCGCTACGCCGGCGTCAGCCACATCGATGTGACGGACCTGAGCGACGAGAAGGCCGCCTACATCCTCGACTACGTCCACAGCCATGGCATGGAGATCTCTGCGATCTCCTATTACCCGAACCCGCTTGATGCCGACGCATCCAAGGCCGAGGCCGCAATCAGGCACATCTACGCTTGCATCGACGCTTCGGCGAAGCTGGGCGTCAACCTCGTAGGCACCTTCATCGGACGCGACCAGAGGAAGACGGTCGAGGAGAACATCGAGCTCGCCGTCCAGGTCTGGGACCCCATCCTGCGCTACGCGAAGGACAAGGGCGTCAGGATCGCGATCGAGAACTGCCCTATGCTCTTCGGTCCCGACCAGTGGCCCGGTGGACAGAACATCTTCACGAGCCCCGTCATCTGGCGCCGCCTCTTCGAGCGTCTGGACTACGACAACTTCGGCCTCAACTTCGACCCGAGCCACTTCATCTGGCAGCAGATGGACTACGTGAAGGCCGTGTGGGACTTCAAGGACAGGATCTTCCACGTCCACTTCAAGGACATCAAGCTGCATCCTGACAAGCTTCGCGAGTGCGGTGTCATGGCCTATCCTCTGGACTACATGACGCCGAAGCTTCCCGGCCTGGGCGATGTCGACTGGGGAGCCTTCGTCAGCGCTCTGACCGAGTGCGGCTACGAGGGCGCCTCCTGCGTCGAGATCGAGGACAAGGCCTACGAAGGAAGCCGTGAGCGCATCGAGGCCTCCATCGCCGTCACCTACAGGTACATGCGCAACTTCGTCATCTAGGAGGTCGGTCATGCTCAGCGAGCGCACGATCATCGTCAATTCGAACTGCTACCACGGCTTCCCGCTCGAGGCGGCCGTGGAGGGCATCGTGAAGGCGGGCTTCCACAACATCGAGCTCACCGCGACCAAGGGCTGGACGGAGCACGTCTTCCCCGACCAGAGCTTCAAGCGCCTTGTCGATGTGCGCCGCATGCTGCGCGACAAGGGCATCACCGTCGCTGCCATGAGCGGACACACGAACCTCATGGACAGCGGGCGCATCGCCGACTTCGTCGACAACATCGAGCTTGCCCACTTCTTCGGCGCTCCCGTCATCGTCACTTCTGTGGGGGAGGCCCACATCAAGGATATGGCGAGCGGCGGCGACGAGCTCGTCGCAAGCCACATCGCCTCCTTCCTTCCATTGCTTGAGGACTACGGCATGAGCCTCGTCCTCGAGACCCATGGCGAGCATGGGACGGCAACGAGGCTGAGGAAGATCACAAGCCTTGTGGACAGCCCGCGCGTGGGCATATGCTACGACACTGCCAACGCCATCTTCTACGGCGACGTGAAGGGCTGCGAGGACGTCGAAGCCAACGCCGATGCGATCGGCTACATCCACATCAAGGACAAGGCCGGAGAGCGGACGGAGTGGAACTTCCCCGCACTGGGCGAAGGCTATGTCGACTTCCCGGCCCTGCTTTCCACCCTCGATGCGAAGGGCAACACCGCGCCCTTGTCGATCGAGATCGAGTTCACGTCGGCGGGACCTGCCAATCTGGAGGAGGTTGACCAGGCCCTCGTGACCAGCGCGCGCTACCTCGAAGGTCTGGGCTACAGGCTATGAGGAGGATAGTGCTCGTCGGCCTGGGAGGCATGGGCCGTGTTCATCTTGCCAACTGGAAGGAGCTTGCCGACAGGGCCACCATCGTGGCGGCGGTGGGCAAGGGTCCTGTTGATGAGGAGTGCGCCGCATCCAAGGGCCTCGACTTCCACACTTCGCTCGCCGAGGCCATGGCGGCCCATCCTGAGGCCGACACCGTGGACATCACGACACCGAGCTTCCTCCACCGCCAGATGGTGGAGGAGGCCTTGCGCCTCGGCCTCGATGTCATATGCGAGAAGCCTCTGTCCCTCGATCCGGAGGATGCGCGTGAAATGCTCGCCCTCTCCCACAGCCTGGGCCACAAGCTCCTCGTCGCCATGGTGTGCCGCTACACGAAGGAGTTCCTCGTCCTCAAGGATGCAGTGGAAGGTGGAGAGTACGGCAAGCTCGAGGAGGTCTCCTTCTCCAGGCTGTCCGAAACGCCCGCCTGGAGCGCCGGAGGCTGGCTCCATGACAGGTCCAAGAGCGGCCTCGTGCCCTTCGACCTCATGGTCCACGACATCGACATGATGCTCGCCCTCCTGGGCACCGACATCGTCAGCCGGAGCGTCGTCAGGAGCGGGCGCAACCACTACCACCTGACATGCCGCTTCCGTTCGGGGACGACTGCCCTGGTCGAGTCCGGCTGGATCGACGCCGCGATTCCCTTCCAGGCCATCTGGAGGGCGACCTTCGAGAAGGCTGTCCTGGTCAACGACGGCAGCCGCCTCACGCTCTACAGGAGGGAAGGTGAGGCAGAGGACCTGACGCCAGACTATCCTGTCGTGATTGCGACCGGAATCAACGTCCCGCCCACCGGCTGGTACTACGAGGAGCTCAAGGCCCTGTGCGCCATGCTGGAAGGCGAGGTGCCGTGCACAGTCTCCGACGCCGAGCTCATCACAGCCCTCGAACTTGCAAAATCCATCGATTCATGTTTGGATGGACAGTCAGCGGAGCAGTGAATTGAGCAACAGGACGAAGCTGTCTTACCAGACCATAGCACAGAGGAGCGGGTTGTCGATCTCGACGGTCTCCCGCGTCTTCAACAAGTCCGCATCCGTCAGCGAGGAGAAGCGCGAGCGCGTTGTGCGAGCCCTCCAGGAGCTGGGTGCGGACGTCCAGCAGCTCGACCTCAAGCCCATCCCGCGCAACAACCTCATCCTCTTCAACGTCCCCTCGCTGAAGAACCCCTTCTACTCTCCGATCATAGAGAGCGCCAGACGCTCGGCCAGGCGCTTCGGCTACAACATGCTCGTGAGCGAGAACGAGCTCTCGCCCTCCAGCCTGCCCGACTTCCTTTCCCTCCTGAAGACGACGAGGGCGGCCGGTGTCATCCTGACGAACGCGATCGTGCCCGAGTGCGTCGAGCGCATCCGCGAGAGCGTGCCTGTCGTGACCTGCTGCGAGTCCAGCTCCGCCCTGGACGTGCCCTATGTGACGATAGACGACGAGAGCGCCAGCGAGGATGCGGTAAAATACCTGCTCAGCCTTGGCCGGCGGCGCATCGCCATGATCAACGGGCCTGAGGACTTCAAGTACGCACGCGAGCGCTACAAGGGCTATTGCCAGGCGCTGCGCAGCCAGGGTCTTTGTGTCGACGACTCGCTCGTATGCTCCGTCGGCGTCGACATGGACTACGACATGGCAAAGGCCCACGCCGGACGCATGCTTTCGCGCGCCGAGCGTCCCGACGCCTTCTTCTGCATCTCGGACGTGCTTGCCAGCGCTGCGATAAAGGCCTCCGTCGAGGCTGGACTCGACGTCCCCCGCGACATTGCGGTCGTAGGCTTCGACAACATCCAGATCAGCCAGATCATGAATCCGACGATAACGACTGTGAGCCAGCCTGTCGTCCAGCTGGGCACGATAGCCGTCGAACTCCTGCTGAAGGTCATAGGAGGGGAGAGGGGCCTGATCGGCTCGATCCACCTCGGCTGCGAGCTCGTGATCCGGGAATCGACGGCGACCTTCCGCTGAAAAGAAAGGAGGACAGGGCTCCTGACACCTGTCCTCTCCAGTCAGCTTCAATCAAAGATCAGCAATATTCAGGTCCTGCAGGCAGGATCAGCGCCAAGAGGCAGTAGATGAGTCCCACCGGGAAGAAGCCTGTACAGCAGAAGGCCACAAGTGTGACCAGCCTCACCAGACCTGTCGAGATGCCCAGCCTCCTGGCAAGGCCCCCGCATACTCCGAAGAGGAGGCCATTGGGGCTTCTGAGCCAGCGCCTCTGGTAGGGTGAGCGTCCGTATTCCATCACTTGGCCTCCGTCTTTCCTGCAGCCGCCTTGAGCGCGGCGAGCTCGTCCTCGACTGCCTTGTCCGCTTCCATCTCCTCGAAGGTCTCACGGGTGCTCTTGGAAGCCTTCGAGCCGCCACATGCGATGTTGGCCTCGGCCTCCCAGCGCTCGATGCGGGCCTGGAGCTCCTCGAAGCGGCGGGCGAAGTCGTCGCCATCCGCGCTCTTGAGCGTCTCATTGTTGCGCATCTTCTCCTTTGCGGCCGCCGCGCGGTTGGCAAGGTCGTTCCTCTTGGCCTTCATTTCGCCGAGCTTGGCCTCGATCTCACCCAGCTGGTCCTTCAGCGAGACGATGATGCCATCCATCGTCGACATGCTCTCCTTCAGGCCCTTCAGCTGCTCTTCGAGCTTGCGCTTCTCCATGATGGCCTCACGCGCCAGCGCGTCATTGTCCTTCTCGACGGCCAGGCGGGCCCTGTCAGCCCAGCGCCCGATCGCCTCCTCAGTCTCCTTGATCTGGCGGGAGAGGGTGGTCAGTGTGGCCGTCTTCTCTGCCAGGGAGGCCCTGGCCTCGATGGCGGTCTCCTCCATCTGGTCGATCATGAGGTTGATCATCTTCTTCGGGTCCTCCATCTTGTCGAGGGCGCTGTTGACGTTTGCCGATACGATGTTGGCGAATCTCTTGAATACGTTCATGTCTTTCTTTCTCCTTGTGCCCTTGGGCATCTCACACAGACCCTTATGCAACAGCCGTGCCAAATGCCGAAATGGCTGGGCTTGGAGCATATTTGTGGTGCTTTCTGCCAGACGTGTGGTGAAAAAGACCAACACCCTGATTCTTGAGAATGCTTGATAATCGCGGAAATTGGCAATTATGGCCTAAAAATAATCGCGGAAATTGGCAAATGATTGTGTTGTAATAATTTTTTGATAGGATTTGATTATGAAACGGAAAATCTACGACAAGATGTTGCGTTGGAAGCAGGAATCGAATGGCAGGACCACCCTTCTGATCGAAGGTCCCCGCCGTGTGGGAAAAAAGCTGGATCTGTCGTGAGTTTGGACAAAGGGAGTATGAGAGCCTCATCTTCGTGGACTTCAACGAAGAGGGGGAGAGCTTTGCTGAGGACTTCAATGCTTTCCGCGGCGATCTTGATGGTCTCTTCTTCTTCCTTCAGAGCTACTACAACACGCGGCTCGTCGAAAGGAAGTCCCTCATCGTCCTTGATGAGATCCAGAAGAATCCAAAGGCGAGGGAAATGCTCAAGTATCTTGTCCAGGATGGGCGCTACGACTACATCGAGACAGGTTCTCTGGTCAGCATCCAGAGTGCTGTCGCTTCCATCACGATTCCTTCTGAAGAAGTTCCACTCGAACTTGGCCCTATGGATTTCGAGGAGTTCCTCTGGGCCTGTGGCGACGAGATCATCTATTCAGCCGCGCGCCGTGCCTTTGAGGAGAGGCGCCAGGTTGGGCAAAGCCTTCACCGTCGACTCATGACCAGACTGAGGCAATACATGGTGGTCGGTGGTATGCCTCAGGCTGTAGAGGCCTTCGTCCAGACCAACAGCATGGAGGAGGTGGACCGGATCAAGAAGGCGATCATCCATCTTTACCGCCAGGACATCGGAAAGGCAGGAACCGTTCCACGTGCCAGACGCATCTTCGATCTGATTCCAAGCGAATTGTCGCGCGATGAAAAGCGTTTCCGCTATTCCGACATCGCCAAAGGTGGCGGCTTGCAGGACAACGATGACGCTTTCGCCTGGCTGAGCGACGCCGGCTTGGTGAACCTGTGCTGCAACTCGAGCGATCCGAACGTCGGCTTGCGCCTTTCCATGGACAGACAGCGTCTCAAATGCTATTTGTGCGATACAGGGCTGCTGGTCACACTGGCCTTCGACGACAACGAGGAGGCGCGCGCAGGCATCATGCGTTCCTTGGCCACCGGTAAGTTTGGTGTCAACAAGGGCATGTTGATGGAGAACCTCGTCGCCCAGCTTCTCAGAGCGTCTGGCCGTAGGTTGTACTACTATTCCAGCTATGACAAGGGAAATGCCGCCAACAGGATGGAGGTCGACTTCCTGATTACGAAGAATGATATGACGAATCTCCACAACATCTGTCCAATCGAAGTCAAGTCAGGGCCAAGGTACACGCTGAGTTCCATAAGGAAGTACAAAGAGAAGTTCAGCCAGTACACATCCACTGCCTATGTCCTCCACACTGGTGACCTGGCGCTTGAGGATGACTTCGTCTTCCTCCCTTTGTACATGGCCCTTCTGCTGTAGGAGGCTGCGCTTGGGCGCTTCCTGACTGTCCGGCCCAGTGCTATCATCAGGACAGGGAGCCTGTCTGACAGGCCTGGTCCTGGTATGATGCTGCCGAAGAAGTTGGCCAGGGCATTGCCAAGCAGCTTGCAGGAAGGCGCAAAGACGGGTCTCATGTGGGTGCTGGAATGTCAGGCTGCTGGCTGGCACTTGAATTGTAGGGCAAAGGAGTGGAGCAATGTATTCGAATGCGATCGTTGAAGAGTGCAAGGCGAGGAGGGATGCCATCCAAGGCAAGAGGCCATTCTCCGACTCCTTCACGCTTGGCCAGGTCAAGGACTTCTATCAGAGAATCGGCAAGAGGACACCATCCTCTTCAGGGTGGAGATGAATTGCCGCAGATTCATATTGGACAATCCAATCAGCTGTGGTACAATAAGTTATGGATGAATCGGCACGCATCGGAAAGAACAACGCCATCAAGGAGCACGGCAAGGAGACCCGTATCCGTCATGCATCGATGCGTCCGCTCTGTGTGGAACTGAAACTCGATCTCAAGTGCCTGAACAGGGCAGAGCAGGAGAAGCTCTGGCACTACTTCACACAGTGCCGCTGGCTATGCAATTACCTCATCTCACTTCCAGAGTCCGATTTCAAATCCTTTGACGCCAAGACCAGGACAATCACATCCCTCGACAAGGACGGCAATGCTGTCGAACGCCAGCTTACAATGCCTGCAAAGTTCATCCAGTCGGTGTATTCGTCACTCAAGCGTGACATGGCTTCCCTTGCAGCGAAACGCAGGAAGACAGGAAAGAGGAACGGCAAGCTGAAGTTCAGAAGTGGATACAATGCGATAGAACTCAACCAGTACAGGGATACGCATTGGATCTGCCATGGTCCAGAGGGCGACAAGAATGGCAAATACAAGAACACCTTCCACATCTCAGGCATCAAGCGGCCCATAAGAGTGTTCGGGATGGACCAGATTCCCGACGATGCGGAATTCGCCAATGCGAAGCTGTTGAAGAGGCCGTCAGGGATATATCTCATGCTCACTTGCTACATCCCGAAGCATGAGGGGAATGTGAAGCTTGGGAACAAGCCTGCCATCGGCCTCGACTTCGGCATCAAGACGACGATAACCACCTCCGAAGGTGAGAAGTACGACATAACAGTCCGAGAACCGGAACGCCTCAAGGGCCTGCAGAAGAAGCTTGCCCGCCAGAAGAAACAATATGAAGTGACCTCGGATTTGCAGGATCGTGGATTCGGCAATACCATTGTCTAAACCAAACAGGCGTGCCTTACCGCATGCAAAGGAGATCACTTCATGAAAACCAATGAAATTGTAAGAACGATCGGCATTGATGTCCATAAGGATTCGTATTCGCTGAGCACCTTCAATCCGCAGTCCGGATCGTTTGTCGCAGAATGCACCACAGTTGCGGCTCCCAAGAGCGTTGTCGCCTATGTGGACAGGCTGAGGAAGGAGATGGGCGTCCCCGTGTCGATTGAGGTCGGGTACGAGGCTGGCCCAACCGGCTTCGGCCTCAAGAGGAGTCTTGAGAAGGCCGGCATCAGATGCCATGTCATGGCTCCTACGAGCATCTACAAGCCCGTGGCGGGCAACAGGGTGAAGACTGATGCCAGGGATGCGAGGACCTTGGCAAGGGCCGTCTACTGGGGCTCCTATTCCGAAGTCGTCCCCCTGAGCGAGGAGGATGAGGCGTACAGGGATTACATAAGGATGCGTGACGACAGGAAGGATGAGCTGAAGAGGGCGAAGCAGCACATCCAGTCCTTCCTCCTCAGAAGGGACAGGAAGTACTGCGAGGGGAACACTTGGACACAGAATCACATGGACTGGCTGAAGAGGCAGAAGTTCGACAACGAGGTGGACCAGATCACATTCACCGAGTACCTGAACGAGGTCACGAGGCTGATGGATGCCATCGTGCTGCTCGATGCCCGGATCGAGGCGTTCTCGAAAGAGGAATGCTATGAGGAGGCTGTCGGCAAGCTCCGTTGCTTCGCAGGCATCGACACGCATGTGGCGATGGTGATGGTGACCGAGGTCGGGGATTTCAGCAGGTTCGGGACCGCCGACCAGTTCGCCTCCTTCCTAGGCCTGTGTCCGGGAGAGCACTCGAGTGGCAGGAGCATCCAGAAGACTGGCATCACGAAGGCGGGCAACAGCCATTGCAGGAAGGTGCTGTGCGAGAGTGCGAACTCTATTGCACGTTCCAACCTGTACAGGAAGTCCAAGAGGCTCCTTTCAAGGCAGGCAGGACAGGATCCGGATGTCATCGCCTATGCGGACAGGGGAACGGCAAGGATAAAGAAGAAGTTCATCAGCCTCAAGGAGAGCGGAAAGGCTACGAATGTAGCAAAGGCTGCATGTGCCAGGGAGCTTGCCTGCTTCATCTGGGGGATGATGACAGGCAACTACGATTCGTCGTCTTCCGCATCCGTGTGACAGGAATCGGAAACAGATGCTTCCGGGTTGTCCTGGCAGGCTGACGACAGTCAAGATCTTGCCATCTTCGAGAACCCTTTGAGACAGGAAAACACCTGATTCTCGAGAATAAACGGAACGGGCAGTAAGCGGACCATTGGCCTACGGTAACCAATCCATGAATATGAAAGTGGTCAAATGCTGAAAAACTGATTCAGTCTGCCTGGAGAGCCTGGAAGTACATAATTACATGGCATACAAGGAGCAATAAAAGTAGAAATTGGTACTTGACAGAGGTCACATCATATGAAGGGGTCCAGGGGCTGGTATGATACGAGACATCTCATCAGGAGGGAGTACGAGAAGCTCGCCAACAGGCGGCGGGCAAAGGCCAACCAGGCATACCATGACATCACAAAGGGGAGGAGGCTCATCGTCATCCAGGATGAGAACATCGCAGGATGGCACAAGGGGCTCTTCGGCAGGCAGGTGCAGAACAGTGCGCTTGGGACGCTGAAGGGCAAGCTGATGTCCAATCCGAATGTCCTTGTCGTAGACAGGTTCTTCCCTTCGACGAGGATGTGTCCGCGCTGTGGAGCCATCAATGAGGGCATCACGCTTTCCGACAGGATGTTCACATGCGACTGCGGATACGCTGAGGACCGTGACGTCAAGGCTGCGAAGACATTGCTTCTTGCAGGAGAGCATGAATTGTCCTGCACCCGTACGGAACATACGGGAACTCCGGAGGAGCGGATGTCAGGCTTCCATACCTCGTATGAGATATGGAAGCGTTCCGCGAGACGCCCTGAGAAGGGAAAGAGCCCGGAAGCTCCATCCTCCAAGCATCAGCGAAGGATGGGGTAGTTCACAGGATTCCGACGGTCTGGAGTTCCAATGCCATTGAGGGGAACACGCTCACAGAGGATGAGACCGCCATCATCCTCACAGACGGTGTGACTGTCGGCAATCATACTCTGGGAGAGCTTTTTGAGGCCATCGGTGGAGGAAAGGCCTATGACTTCATGTTCACTCTGCTTGAGTCGAATACGATCTCGAAAGAGGATGTGCTTCATTTCCATGAGCTTGTCGCATTCTCCCAGCCAGACTTGCACCCTGGCAGACTTCGAGACGTCGATGTTGTCATTACTGGGCTTGACGAGAGCCTGCCATCATACAAAGACATCCCTGCCTTGTTTGATGGTTTCGTGTCGTGGTTGGCCGGCCCTCATGAGACAGAGGATGTTGTCGCATTTGCCGCCGAGGCACATGCGAGACTGGTCTCGATCCATCCTTTCAGGGGTGGGAATGGGAGAGTGTCTCGGCTGGTGATGAACACAATCCTACTTCAGCATGGATACCTCCCCGTAGCGATTCCTCCAGTCTTGCGGCATGACTACATTACCGCCTTGCGAAGTTATCGTCTCGGCAAAGGTCGACTGGATTATTTCATAGATTTCATCGCGAAGAGCGAGTTGCAGACCCAGAAGGATTTCATGAGGCTTCTTCGCATACCCTTCTGCTGATCAGCGCCCTTGCCTCTTCGTCACGCATGATGGTTGGCAGTAGGGCGCCACAATCAGAGATGGGAACCTGTCCGCTTGCCGCTCACCACCCGCAATGATCAGCTCAGATGAATCTTGAAGGAGGAACATCGAAAATCTCAGAAAGCTTTTTCGCCATCATCCTGCTGATCGGCTTTCTGTCGTTCTCCAGATTGGAAATGAACTGCTTTGTGGTTCCCAACATCTTTGCAAGTTCCGGCTGGGTCAGGCCTTTGAGCCTGCGATAGAAACGGAGGGCTTTGCCGGGCGTATCCTTTGCAGCTTCTTCTTTGTACCAATCCATGTCATCGACATTCATCATGTCTTCTTCTTCGATCTTTACATTGTCAGCACCATATTCGCAAACAAGAGTCCGAATGAGCTTTGCAGGAACATTTCCGTTCAAAGTGAACTCAGTATGGGGCTTTCTCACGACTACCAACATATTCCACCTCCACAATCAGCTTTCCCTTTTCATTTCGCCAACAGGCAACCCAGCGATAAGCAAGATGGCAATGATAAGTATTCTTGCCAAGTTTGCTGTAGTTGTGGTATCCAGGTTGCACTGGTCCTGAGGCCTTGATGTCGTCAACAAGTCGATACAGCGTCTGTCTTGCATTTGCCGGCATCTGCTTTATGACTTTCTCGAATTTGGCGGACATCCTGGCTTCGTATCTCATGTTTGAATGGTAATATATTTTGGATTACTTTTCAATACATCGGCTGTGAGATATTCCTGCTGTCCGCCCTGCCTTTCCCGCATGTCCGGCCCAGTGCTATCATCAGGACATGGACGATCTTCTGGAAGGACTGAACGAGGCGCAGAGGCTGGCTGTGACCACCACGGAGGGTGTGTTGCGCGTCGTCGCCGGCGCGGGCAGCGGCAAGACTCGCGCCCTGACGCGGCGCTTCGCCTATCTTGTCAGCGAACTGGGCATCATGCCTGGCAACATACTGTGCGTGACCTTCACCAACAAGGCGGCGAACGAGATGCGGCAGCGCATCCATGCATTGACCGGGGATGACGACACGGGCTACGTGTCCACCTTCCACGGCTTCTGTGTCGCCGTCCTCCAGGAGGACAGCCATGCCGTGGGCTTTCCCAAGAGCTTCTTCGTCCTGGACAACAGCGACATAGACTCGATGCTTTCCACGATATACGAGGAGAGGGGACTGACGCTCCAGGACATGACCTACGCCAAGGCCCGCGACATGATAGAAGTGCGCAAGTGCGTCACTGACAAGGACTACTACAAGGACCTGATCGCCTTGCCTCTCGACTCGCTCAAGGCCAAGGCTGATACGGCGACGCTGCCGGCCGAGATCATCTTCTACGGCTACCTCTACCAGGAGAAGAAGTGCTTCGCACTGGACTACAACGACCTGATCTACCTGACGCTCCACATCTTCCGCGAGCGGCCAGAGATAAGGCTGAAGTGGCAGCAGCGTCTCGAGTACATCATGATCGACGAGATGCAGGACATCGACGGCCAGCAGTACGAGCTCATGCAAGTCCTCGCCGCCCACCATGGCAACCTCTTCGTCGTCGGCGACAGCGACCAGACGATCTACTCCTGGCGTGGGGCGAGCCACGAGTACATGATGAACCTCGAAAAGGACTATCCTGACGTGAAGACGATCATGATGATGGAGGACTACCGCTCCACAGGCTCGATCGTCGCCGTGGCCAACAGCCTGATCGCCCACAACCGCTCGAGGATCGAGAAGGCGCTCATTCCGATGAGGGAGGCGGGTACTCCGGTGCGCTGCCACTACGCTCCAGACGCCGACAAGGAGGCAGGCTGGATCTGTGACCAGATCGCCTGTCTCCATGACTCCGGCGCCGCCTGGAGGGACATCGCCATCCTCTACCGCGCCCACTATCTGACGCGGCCACTGGAGAAGGTCCTCCTGGAGCGCAGGCTGCCGTATGCGATCTACAGCGGGGTACCCTTCTACCTGAGGAGCGAGGTCAAGGACGCATTGAGCTACCTGCGCCTCATCGTCTTCCAGGACGACCTCTCCTTCCGACGTGTGGCCAACAGGCCCAAGCGCAATCTGGGCAAGCGGCGCATGGCCTGGCTCGAGGAGAGGGCCACGGCCGAGGGGCGGGGGCTGTACGAAGTGCTCAGGGAGAATCTGGAGGATGCCATCTTCAAGGGGACGGGGGCAGGGGACCTCGTCGACCTCGTGGAGCGCTTCTCGTCCTCCTGGCAAGGCCGTCCCGCCTCCGAGGTGCTCTCCCAGCTCCTTGACGAGAGCGGCTACGAGAGGATGCTGCGCACCGAGGGCAGCCAGGAGCGGCTCGACAACCTGGCCGAGCTCAAGCAGGCCGTCTGGGACTACGAGACGAGCTGCGGAGAGGAGGCGGGCCTCGAGGACTACCTGCGCCACGTCGCCCTGTACACGAACAGCGACGAGCCCAATGGTGGAGACCGCATCCGATTGATGACGATCCACGCGGCCAAGGGCCTCGAGTTCCCCCACGTCTTCGTATGCGGTCTGAACGAGGGCATCCTGCCCTCGCGCAAGGTGCGCACCATCCAGGCGATGGAGGAGGAGAGGAGGCTCGCCTTCGTCGCCCTCACGAGGGCCGAGGACGGCCTCTTCCTGAGCGAGGCCGCCGGCATGGGGCACGAGGGCCTGGTGCGCTATCCATCGCGCTTCCTCCTGGAGATCGACCAGAGCCTCATGGAAGTCGAGAACCCGCCCTCCGAGGAGCTGGTCGACAGGGCCCAGAGCCGGATCGGGCTCACGGACAGCGGACTCCTGGACGAGGATGACAGGACGAAGGGCTTCCTTTCCATCGGTACGAGGGTCCACCACAAGAGCTTCGGGGATGGCACCATCGTAGGCCTCGACCTCGACAAGAGGGCGCACGTCATCCAGTTCGACGGAATGAGGACGACGAGGACGATCTCGACGCGCGCCTCTCTCGCCCTCCTTCCCTGAGCTGTGCTAAGGTCATCACATGAGCACGCTTTACATGGTCGCAAGTCCCATCGGCAACATGGAGGACATCACGCTGAGGGCCCTCAAGGTCCTCGAGTCCGTCTCCGTCGTCGCATGTGAGGATACGAGGCATACAGGACAGCTTCTGAAGCACTTCAACCTCTCCAAGAGGTGCATCGCATGCCACGCCCACAACGAGGGTGAGAGCGCCAAGGGCATCATCGCCCTCCTGGACAGGGGTGAGGACGTCGCCTACCTTTCCGATGCAGGCACGCCGGGCATCTCGGACCCCGGAGCGCGGCTGGCCGAGGCCGTGAGGCAGGCGGGGCATCCCGTCGTCCCACTTCCTGGAGCCAATGCCGCAGTGACGCTTCTCAGCGCGGCGGGCAATGTGGGCAGGACTTTCACCTTCGAAGGTTTCCTGTCTCCCAAGAAGGGCAGGCGGAGGCGCCGTCTGGAGGAGCTTGTGGGTCGGGGGGAAGCCTTCGTCATCTACGAGTCCCCCTTCCGTGTGGTCAAGACGCTCGAGGATGTGGCTGAAGTGGATCCTGCCTCCCGCATCGTCATGGGGCGTGAGCTCACGAAGGCCTTCGAGGAGATCCTCAGCCTGCCTGTGGGTGAGCTTGTCGCAGTCCTCAAGGCCAGGCCTGCCATAAAGGGAGAGTTCGCACTGGTCGTGGTTCCATCCTCCCATCTGGAGGCGGACGATGCTGACGATACGCAAGATTGAGGGCCTGAAGCCCCGCGTGAGGCTGCGCAAGTGCTCCTCGCTCCTGATTGCCGACTCGAACGACGACTACATCCGCGCCCTCGATGGAATCGTCCAGAAGCTCGACTTCCTCAGCGAAGGTGACAAGGAGCGCTTCCACAGGCTCTACATGAAGTACCTCGAGGACCGTGACATCCTCTACCTGAAGGACATCAACCAGCTGGCCCTCCAGGCCCTGGGCGAGGAGATGGCCGACTGGGACAGCCTGGATGCCGAAGGCCATCTTGATGGCGCATCGCGGCGGATCAAGGCGCACAGCCTCTTTCTGGACCGCGTCCGCTCACCCTACAACATCGGGGCCATCTTCCGCTCGGCCGAGAGCTTCTGCGTCGACCACATCTATCTCAGGGAAGGTTGTGGCGATGTCGGCTCCCCACGCTGCCTGCGGACCTCTCGGGGCGCTGTGGACGTCGTGCCCCACACAGTCGTCGAGGACCTGTCCATCCTGAAGGGGCGCACAGTCTTCGCCCTGGAGACTGGTGGAGACAAGATTTCCGACTTCCACTTCCCCGAGGATGGGATCTGCGTCATCGGAAGCGAGGAGGACGGCGTCAGTCCCGACGTCCTGGCCCTGTGCGATGGCCGGGTGAGCATAGAGCAGTTCGGCGCCAAGGGCAGCCTGAACGTCTCCGTCGCCACAGGCATCATGCTCCACAGCTGGGCGCTAGCTTGACTTGCCGCTCTCGTAGAGCTTCTTCAACCTGTCCTCGATCCTGCGGTTGAAGCTTCCCGAGGGGAAGATGCCACGTGCGTTGCGCTGCCCTGAGGGAAGGCCCGTCATGATCTCCATTCCCTCCTCGATGTCGCTTACGGCCCAGATGTGGAAACTTCCTTCCTTCACGGCCTCTTCGACTTCCCTGGGGAGGATGAGGTTCTTGAGGTTCTGGCGCGGGATTATTATCCCCTGGCGCCCCGTGTAGCCTACGCGGCGGCAGCTGTGGTAGAAGCCGCTGACCTTCTCGTTTATGCCACCAACAGGCTGCAGGAGGCCCATCTGGTTGACCGAGCCTGTGACGGCAATGTCCTGGCGCACAGGAATCTCCCCGATCGCCGACAGCAGGGCGTAGAGCTCAGACGAGGAGGCGCTGTCGCCGTCGATCTCGCTGTAGTTCTGCTCGAAGCAGATGCCTGCGTAGATGGAAAGCGGGAAGTTCATGGCGTACATCTTCCTCAGGTAGCCTTCGAGGATGAGCAGTCCCTTGTCGTGGATCTCTCCGGACAGCCCCGCCTCGTGCTCGATGTTCACGATGCCCTCGCTGCCCGGGGCGACGGTGGCCGAGATGACGGCAGGCGTGCCGAAGGACGAGAGTCCCCGGTCCATGACGGCCAGGCCGTTGACGATGCCGACCTTCATGCCATCGACGGCGACGAGCAGGTCGCCCGAGGCGATCTCCTCGTTGATCCTGTCCTCGCTGAGTCCTACATGGTACTCCCTCTCGTCGATGACCGCCTGGATGTCGGCTTCAGCTATCGTGCCCTGTGAGAGGCTGGCCGCCTCGCTGACGATGTCGCCAAGCAGTGCGAGCTGGCTGGACAGGTGCTCGCGGCTCTCTGCGAACCAGGAGGAGTGCCTCAGGAGGAGGAGCAGGGCCCCGTCGCTGATCTCATGGCCAGTGTTCGCCGCCTCGTCGATGAGGTAGCCTGTGCACCCTGCGATGTTCTCCTTCGTCGCCTCCATGCGGTAGTCGAACTGTGGCGACGACTTGAAGAGGCGCAGGAAGTCGGCGTCCTTCTCGCTGAGCTGGTCGTAGAGCTCGTCTCCTGCAAGGAGGATGATCTTGGTCTGGAGTCCTATGGCCTCGGGCCTGAGGCGGGAGTCGCGGCCAAGGGCGTCCTGCACATGGCCTCCCTTCACGGCCATGCCCGTCGCGTCCATGTGGCGCTTGAGCTCGTCCCACAGCCCCTTCTCGGCAAGCAGCTCGTCGGCGAAGAGCAGCAGGAAACCTCCCGAAGCCTTCTGGTAGGAGCCGGGGATGATGCGTCCGTCCTCGACGCGGCCGAAGAGGTTCGTGTACGAGGGGTGGGCCTCTATGATGAAGGGCCTCCTCTCCACACCGCAGTTGTCCAGGACGAGGGTGGGCTTGGCCATCCTGGCGTCCCAGCGGCTTGCGGCGAGGAGGGCAAGGTGGTTCCTGACGCGCTGCTCGCTGAAGTCTGCGATGAGGGAGGTGAGGGCCTCCCTGTAGCCCTTTTCGTCCAGCTTCTCGAGCTCGCATGCGAGCTGGCGGCCCTGGCCGGGTGGAAGGATGAGGGCCACCGGGCTGCTCACGTCCTGGGGGTTGTGGACGTAGATGACGTCCTTGATGAAGGTCACGTCAGATATGACCTCCTCGACGGCCTCGCGCACGGCCGACAGCCTGCCTGTGCCGAAGTCGCCGCAGATGAAGATGTTGTAGCCTGGACGGTTGGTGTGGAGGGCCGAGCGCAGGGCCCTGAGCGCCCTGTCCTGCCCGACAATGCCCTTGCGGCCTGCCGTGCGGTCGATTACGGAAGCGTCGTATGAGAAGGCGATCTCGCCGTAGCTGAGTTCTGTCTGCATGGCTGGAGTGTATTACATGAATGTGGAAAAGAGTAGCCGGTGCCGCTATCATGGACCCATGAAAGCAGTACTCCTTGGCACAGGCTGGAGGGCGATGTTCTATCTGCGCATCGGCGCAGCCCTCCCTGATCTCCTCCGGATCGTATCCATCTACACCCATAGTCCACAGCGTGTGGAAGAGCTGGCATGCTGGCATGTGCCAGTGTACACAGCGCTCGACGAGGCTCTGGCTGTGGAGCACGACCTCGTCATCGTCTCCTCCGGTCCCCGTGACTTCCTCTCCACGATGCTCCACCTCAAGGAGAGGGGAGAGCGTGTGCTCAGCGAGACGACCTTCCTCTCCCTGTCTGACGAGGAGGCCGCCTCGCTTGCCGACATGGCTGGCGCCGTCGCAGAGCAGTACATGTACACACCGCTCTTCGCCTCCATCCTGGCAACCTTGCCCATGGTGGGCCCGGTGGACCAGCTCTACCTGTCGGGCCTCCACAACCACCACGCCGCCTCGATCGCGAGGCTCTGCCTCGGCCTTGGGGATGCGATGCCCGACGAGGTCAGGACGCTGGACTTCCCATCCCGCATGGTCCGGACTGCGTCGCGAGCAGGCCTCGAGACCGGCCTTGAGAGGGAGGACTATGTGCGCAAGGTCCGCCTCATGCGCTTTGCAAACAGGCTTTTCATCAACGACTTCTCGTCGAACCAGTACCACTCACGTCTCTATGGCAAGAGGATCGAGGTCAGGGGAGATAAGGGGATCGTCACACAGCGGGGTCTCAGCCTCGTCGGCGACGATGGCCTCGTGCGCGACCTGGACTTCGTCTTCCACAGGGAGCACGTCAGCGGCAATGGGCAGCTGACGCTGAGCCATGTGACGCTGGGTCAGGACCTCGTCTTCGTCAATCCTTTCAGGCAGGCGGAGCTCAACGACGACGAGATCGGCATCGCAATCCTCCTGGACAGGCTTTCCAAAGGTGAGGACTGTCCTTCGATGGCCTGGGGAGTCCAGGATGCCAGACTGGGGCGTCTTCTGTGAACATGTCGCTTAAGATGGACAAAACATAATGTTTTGTGTATTTTTAGAAACATGAAGAAAGAAGTCCTGCTCTATCCTCGTTCACAGGCCATGTTGCGGAGGGTAGGGGCCCAGATCCGGCTTGCACGTCTTAGACGCAGGCTTTCGACCAGCCTCGTAGCCGAAAGGGCGAAGATTTCCCGCTCAACGCTCTGGAAGATCGAGAACGGAGAAGCTGGTGTGTCGATAGGAGCCTATGTCTCCGTCCTGTGCGCCATAGGACTGGGCAAGGACATCCTCCTCCTCGCCCGTGACGATGAGCTCATCGAAGCCTTGGGTGAGCGGGAGATTGAGGAGATCAGCCGATGAGGACTCTCACTGTGGTCGCGGCTTTCGACTTCCTGCCTGAACCCCGAACTGTCGGAGAGCTGCAAAGGGACAGCATTCCGGGACGTGGTGACCGTTACCGCTTCAATTTCGACCCAGGTTGGTTGTCTGGCAACTGGACTCAGCCCCTTGACAATGTGACTGCGCTTGCCCCTTCCGTTTTCAGCCGGAACCTGGATTTTCCGTTCATCATCGACAGCATTCCTGACCGCTGGGGTCGTACGCTGATCGAGCGCAGGCATTCCCGGATGCTGAGAAAGGCTGGGCAGGCTGTGAGGACATGCACCACCTGGGATTTCCTGGTAGGAGTTGATGACCGTACCAGAATGGGTGCTCTCCGATTCTTTGATGAGGCTGGCAAGGCTGTATCCGAATCCCCGGATTCTGTTCCCCCTTTGTCGCAGCTCGCCTCATTCTCGACTCTCCTGCGCGATTATGAGGAGAATGGAGTTGAGGCTTTTTGGCTGGATGCCTTCTTCTCGTCGTCATCGTCACTTGGAGGTGCGAGACCCAAAATCAATGTCGTCGATGACGATGGAACGCTTTGGATTGCGAAGTTGCCAGCCCTCCACGACACTTATGATGTCGGGCTATGGGAGGAGCTCGTCATGCGCCTTGCGCGAAGGGCTGGAATCCACACTGCCCAGACCATGACCATCCCTGGCCATGATGGTCGGCATGTCCTTCTGTCCAGACGCTTCGACAGGGATGGGGACAGCCGAATCCATATGGCTTCAGCCCATTGCCTTCTGTATCCACGGACGGAGGATGCCAGCTTCCTGGATCTGGCCGAACTCGTCTCAATGTGTTCCGTCGCTCCGCAGGATGACCTTCATGAACTTTTCCGTCGTCTAGTCTTTTTCGCTTCCGTCAACAATACGGACAACCATTTGCGCAACCACGCCTTCCTCCTCACGCAGGATGGATGGAGACTGGCTCCCGCCTATGACATCAACGCATCTGTCCACGGCAGGGCCAGCGCACTTGCCATCACTGAAGGGCTTCATGAGCTCGACATGTCTTTGATCAAGTCACTGTCTCCATTGTTTGCCCAGGACAATGCTGATGAGGTCGTCGATTCTGTCCTTGATGCTGTTTCCTTCTGGAAGCAGGAGGCCAGGGAACTGGGCCTAGGACATGAGATTCCCCTAATGGAAACCGCTTTTGCTGTCGGATAGAGGATGGCTGGCCAGACTTGGAGCTCAAAAGACAGGAAAAGAAGCATTGGCGAGCCATATCGGGTGCCAAGTTTCCGCAGAATCGCACCTCCGGCTGTGCCAGCTTCCTTTTCGCTTGTCTTGTGTCGGGACACAGGTCCCTTGCTCTTGTCCACTAATTTAGAGTCTGTCCATGAAGTTCTGGTGGACGGCCTGTGAAATTCATGGAAGATGTGCTTCCTTCAGGTATTGCCTCGTCGCGAGGCTGAGGAAGTCGGCGCTCCAGACGTCGAGCTGGGTGGAATCCTTGATGAAGGGTCTGACGTCATCCTTCGCCTGGCTGAAGTCGATCTGCTGGAAGCGCTTCTCCAGAGCCTCGATGAGCCAGGACAGGTCGATGTCACAACCGCTCTCGATGAACTTTGAGGATGCGAGCTTCGCCTTCAGGTGGCGCATGTTCACCCCAGCACCTCTGGAGAGATGGAAGATGTAGTCGTATATGTCGCGGCCTTTGACGCGCGTCCTCTTCCGGCAAAGAAGGGCATGGATCTTTCCTGCGAAGAGGGATGGGACATCGTATAGCCTGATCTTGCAAGGGCTTGGCAGGAGAAGGGCCTTGAACTCGCAGCCGAAAGCGCCGGGTGGATTGGTATCGACCTCCAGGCGTATCTTCATGGGCTCGTTGTACGGTACCTGCATGACGCTGTCCGGATACCAGGTGGACAGGAGCTATCGGGCCTTGCATTTCACATAGGCTGTGGCCTCATATGTCTCCACGTTCTTCTGTTTCACCGTGACTTCGCATTCCAGACCAAGGGCCTCGAGTGTCTTCCTGATGGCGCTGAAGTGCTGCGAGATGTCGTAGTCGGGATCCTTCTGGAGCAGGGCGAAGTCGAGGTCTTCGGAGAAGCGGTCGAGGCCATGGAAGATCCGCAATGCAGTTCCTCCAAAAAAAGCGGCATGGGAAAAGAAGCCATCTGTGGCCAGAGCGCACAGGATGGTGTTCTGGATGACTTCCTTGAGCGCCATCCTTTTCTCATCGACAGTAGTGGCCTTGTAGGGCGAGAGCATCTGTGTGACGATGTCGGTCATTTCCTCCTCCTTGCGATCATGCGGGCCAGGCGGTCGAGGTTTGTGGAATGGTAGAGTGGTGCCAGAGCTTTGAGGTCTTCCAGATTGAGTGCCCAGAAAGCCTCCTCATCGATGCGCAGATCCTCGAAGAGCAGCGCTTCGAGCGAACTGATGTTCCTGACCGGAGAAAGCGTGTAGAGCTTGTCGCAAAGGGCCTTCTCGCAGCTTGCGACCAGACAGCTTCGACCCTCTGCCGTCCTTGCCTCGACTCCTTGGGCAAAGGCCTGCAGCGGGACATCGCGGAATGTGTATGTACCGAAGGCGTTCGTGCATGTCCTGCTGTGCCGTTTCCCGCATGTGGCGCAGGTGTAGACCACGACGGCTTCCGGTATGAGGTCGTGGATGTGGAGCACATAGTCGAAGGAAAGGTAGGAAGGGGAGCAGATCCAGGGTGCGAGCCAGATGGGGTCCGTAGCCCTGTCGTTCTCGTAGACTCCACGTGCCACAGGAATCAGACCGCCTGAAGCGACGAGACGCCTGATCTTGCCCTTGGCGTCGCCGTATGAAGCGTATTTCAGTAGGAGCTCGCTGGTCGAAAATGTCATTTTTGCTCTCTCAAGTTGCATTCTACGCAACTTTCTTGAGCAAATCAATGTAATATTTTTCTTTCAGAAGGAGGTTTGGGCCCCTGAAGACAGGAAAAGAAGCTTAGGTGAGAGCCATATCGGGTGCCAAGTTTCCGCAGAGTCGCACCTCCGGCTGTGCCAGCTTCCTTTTCGCTTGTCTTGTGTCGGGGACTAGCCCTTGTTCTTGTCCACTAAGCTATAGGTTGTCCATGAAGTTGTAGTGGACGGCCTGTGAAATGTACGTCAAATCGTACGTCGCCCGGGCCTGTCCTTTGGCGCCGTCCTTGCGTTATAATCCCTTTGCTATGAGACTAGACGAACTCGACGGAATCCTCCGCTCTACGCTGAAGATTTCCGACTTCAACGACATCTCGCTCAATGGGGTGCAGGTCGCATGCTGTCCCGAGCGCGAGATCACAAAGGTCGCCCTGGCCGTCGACGCGTGCCAGGCAAGCATCGACGCCGCAGTCGAGGAGGGCGCCCAGCTCCTCTTCGTCCACCATGGACTCTTCTGGGGCCAGCCGATCGCGGTCAGCGGCATCCACTACAAGAGGGTGAAGACCCTGCTCGACGCCGACGTGGGACTCTACGCATGCCATCTTCCCCTGGACGCCCATCCCGTTCTGGGCAACAACGCCCAGATGTGCCTCTCGCTGGGCATGAAGGGCTACGATCCCTTCGGCCTCTACCACGGCCAGTACATCGGCTTCAAGGGCGAGCTGCCCTTCGAGATGGACTGTCAGGAGATCGCCCGCCTGCTGGGCTTCAGTGTGGAATGGGGCCTGAGGATCCTGCCCTTCGGCAAGGAGATGGTCAGGACTGTGGGCATCATATCAGGCGGGGCGGCCGACGATGTCCACCAGGCGATGGACGAGGGACTTGACTGCTACATCACGGGAGAGTGCTCACACGAGCTCTACCACACGCTCCTCGAGCGCGGCATGAACATGGTCTGTGGTGGCCACTACCAGAGCGAGGTCTTCGGTGTGAAGGCCGTCGGCCGCTTCCTCGAGAAGGAGTACGGCCTCGAGACCGTCTTCATCGACAGGAAGACCGCCCTGTGATGGCCCGTCTCAAGCCCTTCATCCTGTCGTTGGCCGTCATCCTGGCCGACCAGCTGACCAAAATGTGGATCGTCATGACGATACCGGAGGGCACAGTCGGCCACAGCTTCCTCTCGGGCTTCCTGAGGATAGTCCATGTGCGCAACGATGCTGTGGCCTTCTCGCTGGGCAGCTCGCTCGAGCTGCCTGTGAAGGTCGCGCTCTTCATCGTCCTGCCCATCGTGCTCGTCTCCTTCCTGTCCTTCCTGATCGTCTCGAAGCGCTACGATGGGGAGCTGACGGCGCTGGAGAGGTGGTGCCTGGCCGGCATCGTCGGAGGGGGAGTGGGCAACCTCATCGACCGCATCTTCCGCTCGCTCAGGGTCGTCGACTGGGTCTCGGTGCGCATGTATGGGCTTTTCGGGATGGACTACTTCCCCACCTGGAACCTGGCGGACGCTGCAGTCGTATGTTCTGTAATTCTTTTGGCAATTCTATTACTTTTCAATCATAAGAAGGCCTGAACGTTGTTTTTGGCCTTTTTGTGGAATATAGTCGCTTTCTGGAGATAGAATGAGCAAGAAAACCAACTCTCTCATCTTTATGGTCATCGCGACGATAGTCAACGTCGTGATCCTCCTGGTCTTCTGCGTGGTCGGCCTCCTGCTGCTGAACGCTCTGGCGGGAGCCTTCCCCGAGTCGCCCCTCATCCCTGCACTGATCATCCTGGTCTTCCTTGGTGTGATCGTGCTCTCCTTCTTCACCTATTCGAAGCTGGTCAAATGGCTGAACAAGCGCTTCAATCTTGAGGACAAGATGGACCCGCTCTTTTCTGGTGGAAGGAACAGAAGGGGCAAGACGGACTGATAGATGAGACTGCCCGACTCCACCAGTCTTACCAATGCCGTATGGTCCTCCTACAGCGAGTGGGCCATCTGGCAGAGCCCCTGGTACGAGATGAGGCTCTCGGCCCCGGCCGTCCTCCTGCCTGAGGATTCGCCCGACGGCCTGTGGCACCTCTTCGCCCACAGCTGGATGGGAATAGAGCACTACAGCTCCCCCTCCGGCTTCGACTGGAGCAAGGTCTCGCTGGTCGCGCTGCGCGGCCACTATCCCTCGCTCTACAGGGAGAGGAACACTTGGCACCTCGTCTACGAGTCCCATGACAGGGACTATTCAGGTTCCATCAGGCTCGACCGGAAGCGGACGATATCCCGCATCTGGATGATGAGCTCGAGCGACCTCAGGAACTGGTCGAGTCCCCAGATGATACTATCCGCCGCGGATGTGCCCTATGCGTCGGACTTCTCCGTCCCACGCCTGGCCCATCCCCAGATAGTGCCCTGGGAAGGCGGTTACCGCCTCTACTTCACGGCATCGGAGCTGAAGATGTACGACAGCGGACAGAAGGCCAGCGCCTGTCTGTCCTACGCGTGCAGCGGCTTCATCAACGCCGACTACGAGGTCAGGCAGAAGCCCGTTCTGAGGCTTGACCCGGACGACAGGCATGCAGACCTGGCACCCGGCGCCTTCAGTTTCGTCGCCTGCCCCGATGCCCTGATGGCCTTCCAGAGCGCCTACAGCTTCGACGAGGAGGCCGGCCGCAGCCGCTCCTCGATCTGGCTGCTGAGCTCGCACGACGGCGAGGACTTCAGCTATGTGCGCCGTCTGATGAGCTCGCCCGACGAAGGTTGGGCCAGCCGATCGATCACCTCCTGCTCAGTCTCCTACCGGCCCAGCGAGGACAGCTGGTACTGCTACTACTCGGCCAATGGCAAGGATCCCGACAGACCCTGGCTGCCTGTCAGGGAGCGCCTTGGCCTGCTGATAGGAAACCGCAGAAGGGAGGGAAGGTGATGGCCCAACGGTCAAAAGCCGGAAGATTGGCATCAAGCGCGCCATTCAAGATATTCATGAGCTTCCTGGCAGTCATACTTGCCGGGACTGTGCTGCTCAAGCTGCCAGTGTCGATCCGGGAGGGGGCCAGCCTCAGCTGGTTCGACTCCCTCTTCGTATCGACCAGCGCGGTCTGCGTGACGGGGCTGACGCCCGTCATCCTGGCCGACGTCTTCACGCCGGTCGGCTTCTTCTTCATAGCCCTGCTCGTGCAGGTGGGAGGCCTGAGCTTCGCGACCTTCGCGGCAGCCTTCCTGCTCTTTCTGAGGCGCAAGGCCTCGAGCACCCTGATCGTCGAGTCCTACGGCGTCGCGACGAAGAACTGGAAGAACCTGGTCAAGGTCACGATGGGAATAACCTTCACCGTCGAACTTTTGGGAACCATAGTCCTCTTCCTCTTCTTCTATCCCTATTTCGGCTCGGCTGTACCCACGCTGGGCCATGCGGCCTTCATCGCAGTGTCGGCCTTCAACAACGCGGGCTTCGACACCTTCGGCACCTCGCTGGTCACCTTCAACGACAATGCGGGCATCCTCGTCACCGTCGCCTTGCTGATCATCCTGGGAGGTCTGGGCTTCCTCGTCTACGCCGACCTGATCGACAGCCGGGCGCGCAAGTTCTCCATCCAGACGAAGGCCGTCGTGCTGACGACAGTGCTCCTGATCGTCTTCGGCACCCTGGGCTTCTGGGTGACGGGGGACATCGACCTGGCCAACAGCTTCTTCCAGTCCGTCACGGCGCGTACCGCAGGCTTCGAGAGCGTGCCCCAGGTGGAGCAGGGCCACTACATCCTCTTCCTGACCGTCATCCTGATGTTCATCGGAGCCTCACCGGGATCCACCGGTGGCGGTATCAAGACGACGACCTTCTTCGTCGTCGTCCTGACCTTCGCCTCGATCATCAGGAGGACGAATCCCGTCGCCTTCAAGAGGCGGATCAGCGGCGAGAGCGTCAACAAGGCCTTCGCCGTCTTCCTGATCTCGATATGCATCGTATGCCTCTCCTCGCTGGCGCTGATGGCGATCGAGGAGGAGGTCAATCCGCTCTTCCTGATCTACGAGGTCGTCTCGGCCTATGCGACGGTCGGCCTGAGCTGCGCGCTCACGCCTAGCCTCACGCTCCTCAGCCGCGGCATCCTCATCGTCCTCATGTTCGTCGGCCGCGTCGGCCCGCTGACGATAGCGGGTCTCGTCGACCGCAAGAGGGAGAGCGTGAACTACATCGAAGAGAGCATGAACATAGGTTAGAAGACGAAAGGAGAAGATATATGGCAAAGGATGTGAAGTATGGAATCATCGGGCTGGGCCGCTTCGGCCTGGCGGTCGCCCAGACCCTGATCAAGGGCGGTGACGATGTGATCGCCGTCGATGTCGACGCCGAGAAGCTCAGCGCACTCTCGGACCAGACTGAGAACGTCTACATCGTCCACCAGATCACCGCAGACAGTCTGATCGAGACGGGACTGGACAAGTGCGAGGTCGTCATCATCGGAATCGGCAAGAACATCGAGGCCAGCCTTCTGGCCGCCTTGCATTGCATCGAGCTGAAGATCCCACGCGTCATCGCGAAGGCCAACAGCGAGGAGCATGCCCAGATCCTGCGCATGATCGGCGCCGAGGTCATCTTCCCCGAGGTCGATACGGCCCAGCGCATCGCCAGGACGCTGCGCAACAGCCTGCTCGTCGACTTCTTCAGTGTAGGCAGCGGCTACTCGATCATCCAGGCGAACCTGCCTGACAAGCTCGTCGGAAAGAGCGTCGTCGAGTCGAACCTCAGGCGCAAGTACGGCATCAACATCATAGCCGTCAACCGTGACGGCCACATCGTCGCCGACATCACGCCGGACCTCGTCTTCAAGAAGGGCGACGTCCTGATCCTCGTCGGCAGCGACAAGAGCCTGAACGCCTTCATGGGCATCTAGTCTTGTAGACCTGCAAGAAGAAAGCCGCCAGGCAAAGGGGCCTCACAAGGCCCCCGCCAGGCGGAGTTGTAGACCTCGCCCATGGTGTCGACGATGGACTCCGTCGAGTCGCGCTGGATGTTCAGATGGACATCCTCAGGCAGCGTGTCGATTATGCCGCCCAGCGCCTCGCGCACAGTGCTGGCGACCGTCGTCTCGTTGCTGTCCGAACTTGCCGTGATGGAGATTGAGATGATCGGCTCGCCGTTGAGGTAGGACTGGCGTCCGCCTTCCTCCTCGCCGACGACGACCTGGGCGACGTCGCCGACCCTCACGACCTGGCCGTCAATCGTCGTGATGACAGTATCCTCGATCTGGCTGAGCGTCTCGTAGCGCTCGTCCAGTGTGATGTCGTAGTCGATGCCGTTGTCCGTGACCTCGCCCGCCGAGCTCTGGATGTTGCTGGCCGACAGGGCGCCCGTCACGTCGGAGAAGGAGAGGCCATAGGCCTCGAGACGGTCGGCGTTGACCTGGACCTGGTACTGGGTCCTGCCTCCGCCGAAGGCCTCGGCCTGGGCGACGCCAGGGATCCTCTACAGCTGGGGTATGATGTCGTCCTCGGCGATCTGCTGGAGGGTGGGGATGTCGTAGTCGCCGGACAGCGAGAGCGACATGACAATAGTCATGGAATAATGTGGGTTTTGTGTGGCCCTGTGGATGAAAAAACCTCCGGAGAGGCGGTCTCCGGAGGAATTCTCTTCGAATGGAGGAATCTGCACATCAACGTGCAAATATCAATTCAAAGCCATTTGTGAAGATAAGTCAAGTCTTTTGATAATATTACAAGAAATGCCAAAGCGTCAGGAACCTAGTCGGCCAGGGCCTTGGCATAGAGCTGTCCCTCACGCTGGATGGGTGAGATGAAGGCGTGGAAGCGCTCTGCGGGGCTCTCTTCGAGCTTGCGTGCGATCTGGGCCATGCTCTCCAGACCAATCTTCTCCGCCTTCTTGCGTATCGCGTGGGCCTGCTTCCTCACGCTGTCCTCGTCCTTGGCCTCGATGGCCTTCTCCAGCTCGTCAAGGTGGCATGAGGGGAGGAAGGCCTCGATGTCGCCCCGCAGGGCGGCAGTGTCCCCGCAATAGTCTTCGATGACGCTCTCATAATCGATGCCGACTTCCTCGGCGAAACTTGTGATGTTCATGCCACTGAATATGGAAAAGGAGGGTCCCCTCGTCAATGGATTGAGGGCCCTCCTTTTGTGTTTTTTTCACCTTCTCAGGCGAACATCGGTGCGAACTTGTCCCAGATGCCCTTGCCCATGATGACGATGATGATCACAGGGATGCCGAAGGTGCAATACCAGCGGGCCCAGCGGGGGAACTTGAGCCCCTCTCCCTGGTTCGCCTCACTGATGAACATCTCGAAGCCCCAGCCGTAGCGGTTGGTGCAGAAGAGGAGGAAGAGGAGGCTTCCGAAGGGGAGGATGAGGTTGCTCACGAGGAAGTCCTCAAGGTCGAGGATGGCGCTGCCTTCGCCGAAGGGCTGGAAGCCCGACAGGAGGTTGTAGCCGAAGATGCATGGCAGCGACAGGAGGATGATGAGGAAGAAGTTGAAGGTGCACGCCTTCTTCCTCGTCCAGCCTTTGCAGTCCATCCAGTAGCTGATGATGTTCTCGAAGACCGCGATGACCGTCGTCAGGGCGGCGAAGCTCATGAAGAGGAAGAAGAGGCCTCCCCAGATGCTGCCGAGCGTCATCTGGGCGAAGATGTTGGGCAGCGTCACGAAGATGAGGGAGGGGCCCTGTCCCGCCTCGATGCCGAAGGATGAGCATGCGGGGAAGATGATCAGGCCGCTGGTGAGGGCCACGAAGGTGTCGAGGCAGATGATCCTCACCGACTCGCCTCCAAGGGCCCTGTCGCGGGAGATGTAGGAGCCGAAGATCGACATCGCGCCGATGCCTATCGAGAGGGTGAAGAAGCTCTGGCCCAGGGCCTCGTAGAGGACAGTGCCGACGCCGACCTCTGCCATCTTCGAGAAGTCGGGCATGAGGTAGAAGCGCAGTCCCTCGCCGCTGCCGGGCAGGGCAATGCTCCTTACCGCGAGGACGACGATGATGCAGAAGAGGCACATCATCATGATCTTCGTGATCTTCTCGACGCCCTTCTGCAAGCCCTGGGCGACGATGAACATGCACACTGACACTGTGATGACCATCCAGAAGATCTGGAGGACGGGATTGGCCGTCAGCGAGCCGAAGAAGGACGAGACCGCAGCGCTGTCCAGACCCCTCATGTCCCCGATGATCGAGGAGTAGAAGTAGTAGAGCAGCCAGCCGGCGATCGTCGTGTAGAACATCATGAGCAGGTAGTTGCCCGCGATGGCGACAGGTCCGTAGAAGTGCCACTTCGTCCCTGCCGGCTCAAGCGTCTTGAGGCTGAGCGCGATGTTCTGCCTCGAGGCGCGGCCTATGGAGAACTCCATGATCATGATGGGCACTCCGAGGATGATGAGGAAGAGCAGGTAGATCAGTACGAAGCTCGCTCCTCCGTTCTTGCCCGTGATGTACGGGAACCTCCAGACGTTGCCAAGTCCGATGGCACAGCCCGCGCTGAGCAGGATGAAGCCTATCCTGCTTGCAAGATTCTCTCTCTTTTCCATGTTTCCAACCTTTTTTGTCCTTTGTGTGAAGAACCAGTTTCAAGGTTTACCAGAAGGCGTTGAGCTTGTCCACTTCATTCTTCACGAGGGGCAATGAGGAGAAGTGTGGAGCCTTGTGCCCCGCTTTCCCACATTCGCCATCCTCTCCCTGAAGTGTGCGGGAAAACTCAGACAGTCTCCATGGTGGTGACAAAGTCGCATGACCACCTGGGCCTATCGTTGGTGGCACATAGGAGGAAACACGAGATGAGAAAGATCGTCATCATCGCACTCATGGCCCTCGTCGCGGCCTTCGCCTTCGCCGACGGAACGACGGACACGCTTTCGAGTGAGGTCCTCACGCTCTATGCGGAGGACGGAATCGACTTCACTGTCGCATCTGGAGACGTCCTGACGCTCACAGGTCCCGCCGACGGTGAGGGCAATGCCTTCAGCGCCGTCCTTACGCTTGCCGACGGAACAGAGGAAGTCGTCACTGGTACCGTGGCCGATGGCCAGTGCACCCTGAGCTATACCTTCACAGTAGTCGGTGAGTGCTCGATCGAGCCGGTGGAGAGTGGGACGCTCAGCGTCTACAGCTACAGCCTCGAACCCAGCGCCCTTTGACCAGGCTGGCATAGGGGCATCAGGGCTGGTCCTCCGGCCGGCCTGGCCCCTGTGCCTTTTGAAGGAAATCCATGTAGGCTGTGCGGATCTCCCTCACTTGGCTTTTACCGTCACGTCCTTCTCAAAGAATGCCGCCCCATAGAAGAGCACTGTCCTGAATCCCTCAAGATCCTTTCCGTATTTCCTGCTGTCCATCTGCTGGATGGCCATCTTTGCATCCTTGTCCATCGCCTGTCTGGAAAGGGAACGCTTGATCTCGAATATGGCGGCCCTGCGGTTCTTCTTGTCGAAGAGCATGATGTCGGCTCTTCCCGTACCCGTCTCCCTGTTCGATCTGACGATGTATCCGGCACCAGAAAGGAGGCCTGCAAGGAAGGCGTGGTAGTAGTCCTCCCTGTAGTCGTAGTAGCTGATGGTCTCGAAAAGGTATTGCGAGATGATTTCAGTCAATGCCGTCGCATCTGCCGACCACAAGGCATCAAAAAGTTCCTTGCGGCCGCTTTTTGCGACCTTTTCAGAGAACCATTCATCAACGGATGAGGTGAAGAGTCTTCTTATCTCCTCGTTCGGGAGCCTGAGGGCATTCTCCTCGTTCGCATCGTACCTGTCGGCGAGTGTGAGGTATCCCGTCATGAGAAACAGGCTCCAGATGTTCTCTGGCGATGAATAGAGGTTGCTGTAGGTCAGCGTCTCGTTGATCTTCCTGCGTATCACCCCTCCATTGATGAGGGTGGAATAGTCGTCTCCGACTTCGGCATCGGTCATGTCTATGAGGCGCTTTATTACGTCATTGCTGCTGGAATTCCCCCAGTAGTTCTGAGGCCTTGCGTCCCGGTCCGTCTGCAGACTGTTGACAAATAAGATGACATCCCTAGGGGTGTAGATGCCGATTCCTCCAATCGAGTAGCCGTCATACCATTGCCTGACGACAGCCGCCTTGTCCTCAAGAGAGGCGTCGCACAGAAGTTTCATGACCTCCTCTTCCGTAAAACCGAATGCAGAGGCATATTCGCTTCCTGTAACCGAATAGACGACAAGGTTGTTCAGTCCTGTGAACAGACTCTCCTTCGAGACTCTGAGGCAGCCTGTGAGTATGCCCTTGTGCGTGTACGGGCAGTCCTTGAGCACTGACAGCAGCATCGACCTCATGACAGAGAGCATCTCGCTGTAGTATCCGTTGCCCTCAGCCTTGGCCAGTGGTACGTCATACTCGTCCAGAAGGATGATGACCTTCTTTCCATAGTGGTCATACAACAGCTCTACAAGAAGACGCAATGAATGGCAGATGTCATCCGTCGACGCGTTCTTGTCCAGAATCCTCCTGAACATGGCCCCGTCTCCTCCCAGCTTGCCGTCATCAAGAAAGCTGTATGACTTGTAGAGGTCGCGGATCTGTGTGTTCATCCATCCCATCGCACTGGAGAAGCTTGGCCCGTCGATGTCCTTGAATGTGAGGTGGATGACTGGCCACTTGTTCATCCATTCATCCATGGCCTCCTTGTCGTCCATGATGGCCAGTCCTGTGAAGATGTCCTTGTTGTCCTCACGGATGTCGAAGAAGGCGCGAAGAGTCGACTGGAATGTCGTCTTGCCGAAGCGGCGGGGTCGGGTGAAGAGGATGGACGAAGCACTGTCCCTTATGATCTGGCCTATATGGCCCGTCTTGTCGACATAATAGCTTCCATTCTCCCTTATGGTCCTGAAATCCGCCTGTCCTAGTGGAAGCAGCAGCCTGTCCATATTCTCTTCTCCTTTCAACAATCAGAAGTATACAGCGCCTTGATTTCGAGGGCAAAGGCCTGGTTCTTGAAGCCATGCGATGTGGACGGCAGAGTGTTTCAGAGGAAGGCTGCCATGTATACGGGCAGGTAGGTGATGCCCTCCCTGTGCCTCGCCTTGTTCGAATTGCACAGGACGATGCCCTTCCTGGCCCCTTCTGTGACCATCCTCGTGAGGGAAGAGTGGATCTGCCAGTCTCGACCGCTTTTGACCTCGATCGGCAATATGCACAGATTGTCGTAGTCGTTGATGAGGAAGTCCACTTCTCCCTTCTCCCTGTTGTCATAGTAGAAGAGGTGATGTGAGTGGGCGCTCAGCTCCATGGCGACGAAGGTCTCATACAGGGAGCCGAGATTGACGGATGGCACATCTTCCAGGACTGGCCGTACATTGCCGGCGAAGAACTGGGATGACAGGAGCCCGACGTCGTTGAGATAGAGCTTCAGCAGATTCTTCGTGGCGCTTTCCAGCAAGGGGAAGACTGGATTGGAGACTGCCACGGCTGGCAGTGCGACAACACAGGCGGAAAGGTAGTCGAATTCGTCGGCGTAGCGGTCGGCACGGGCGCTCTTTGGATCGATCTTCTTGTATACGATGCGCTTCTTCTTCTGTTCCATGAAAGAGGGGAGCATTCTGTAGATGCGCATGATCTGGAGGCGGTGTCCGCTGTCATATTTCGCGCAGTCGGCCGCATAGAAGGCCAGAATCTCTGTGTGAAGCTTCCTGACCGTGTCGATTGATGATCCTTCGAAATGGAGCCTGACAGCCTCTGGAAGACCAGATGAATGACTTGCCCGTCTGCCTGGCTCCGTCAATGAGAAGAATCTTCCCAGTATCGTTGTCATAATAGTCGAGCAGGCGGGCCTCAATCTTTCGTTCCAGTCTCATGACTCACGGATACGACAGAAGGAAACCTTTGAAAAGTGTCAAAATGAAGCACTTTGCAATATTGCAAAGTGTCAAAAAATGACACTTTTCAATAGTTTTTGGCATTTTGTCAGGGGTTGTAGACGTTCTTCGTCGGGAACTTCGGCTCGCTTGTGACGTTGATGCCCAGCTTGCGCAGCCCGATCGTGTCGCCGGCCGAGGGGATGTGGGTGAAGTGGACCTCGGCGTTGGCCAGATGGGGCAGCTCCTTCATCGCCTTCTCGGCGTTGATGTTCGTCGTCGAGCTCATCGCCAGACAGCTGAGGATCTCGTCGATGTTCAGCGAGACGCCGCGTCCGCGCAGCACGTCCCTCTTCATCCTCGTGATCGCGTCGATGACCGAGGGCGCGATCAGCAGCTCGTCCTTCGGGATGCCCGCAAGGGCCTTGAGCGCGTTGAGGACTACGGCCGATCCGGCATGCATTAGCGGAGAGTTGTGGCCCGTCACCCTGATGCCGCTCGCCGTCTCCAGTGCGGCGGCGCATATGGTGCCCTTGTTACCCTCCTTGTGCGTCTCGATCGCCTTCTCCAGGGCGGCGTTGGCCAGTGGCACGACGGCCCTGTCCTCGGGGCTGAGCCCAGCCTTGTCCATGATGGCCTTCTCCCGGGTGACTGCCTCCTCGCTGGCCAGACCTTGCGCGTACTGGACCTTGGTCGAGAGGTAGCGCCTTATGATCTCCTGGCGGCCCGCCTCGCGGCACACCTCGTCGTCGACGATGCCGAAGCCGATCCGGTTGACGCCCATGTCCGTCGGGGACTTGTAGGGGCACTCGGTGCCGGTGATGCGCTCCAGGATGCGCTTGAGGAGGGGGTAGGCCTCCAGGTCGCGGGAGTAGTTGACCGTCACCTGGCCGTAGGCGGACAGATGGAAGTGGTCGATGAGGTTCACATCGCCGATGTCGGCCGTGGCGGCCTCGTAGGCGATGTTCACAGGGTGGTCCAGAGGCAGGTTCCAGACGGGGAAGGTCTCGAACTTCGAGTAGCTCGCCTTGTTGCCCATCCTGTACTCGTGGTACATCTGGGTCAGGCAGGTGGCGAGCTTGCCGCTGCCCGGTCCGGGAGCCGTCACGAGGACGATGGGCCTCTCGGTCGGGATGTATGGGTTCTTTCCATAGCCCTCGTCGGAGACGACGACGTCGATGTTGTTCGGGTAGCCCGGGGTGGAAGTGTGGGTGAAGACCTTGATGCCCTTGCTCTCCAGACGATGGCGGAAGAGGTTGGCGGCCGGCTGGTTCTCGTAGCGTGTGATGACGACCTTGTCGCACTTGATTCCATAGGAGGCGAAGTCGTCGATCATCTTGAACACATCGCTGTCGTAGGAGATGCCGAAGTCCGAGCGGATCTTCCGCCTCTCGATGTCGCCGGCGTAGATGCATATGATCATGTCGATCTTGTCCTTGAGCGACTCGAAGACGCGCATCTTCACGCTGGGCTCGAAGCCGGGCAGGACGCGTGAGGCATGGTAGTCGAACAGCAGCTTGCCGCCGCACTCGACATAGAGTTTGCCCTGGCTCTGCTCGACGCGCTCGAGGATGTAGCGGGCCTGTTCCCTGAGATACTTTTCGTTGTCGAATCCGATTCTGTCAGTCATAAATTCTCCACCCTGTCCACAAAGAGAAGGGGGCCTCACGGAGGACCCCCTTCACGTCTAGTGCGACTTTATCATCATACGTAGCCTTGTGCAATCATGGCGTCGGCGACCTTGAGGAAGCCCGCGATGTTGGCACCGTCCACGAAGTTGTTGTGCTCGCTGTACTTGTCGGCAGCCGCACTGATGTTCTCGTAGATGTCCCTCATGATGCCCTGGAGCCTCTTGTCGACCTCTTCGCTGGTCCACTTGAGCCTCATGGAGTTCTGGCTCATCTCGAGGCCGCTGACGGCGACGCCGCCGGCGTTGGCCGCCTTTGCGGGAGCCAGGAGGACGCCCTTCTCGAGGAAGAGCCTCTCGGCTTCGGCGGCGCAGGGCATGTTGGCGCCCTCTCCGACGAGCTGGATGCCGTTCTTCACGAGGTTGGCCGCATCCTCGGCGTTGATCTCGTTCTGGGTCGCGCAGGGGAAGGCGTAGTCGGCCTTGATGTCCCAAAGCGGGTTGGCGCCGTTGCCCGTGCGCGGGATGTAGGTCACGCCCTTGTACTTCTCGGCGTACTCGCTGATGCGTCCACGCTTGACGTTCTTCAGCTGCTTGACGTAGGCCAGCTTCTCAGGCGTGATGCCCGCCTCGTCGTAGATCATGCCGCTGGAGTCGGAGAGGGTGACGACCTTGGCTCCGAATGCGTTGAGCTTCTCGACTGTGAACTGGGCGACGTTGCCGCTGCCTGAGACGAGGCAGGTCTTGCCCTCGAGCTTCTTGCCTTCGCCCTGGAGGATCTCGTTGCAGATGTAGACGAGGCCGTAGCCTGTCGCCTCGGGGCGGATCAGGGAGCCGCCGAAGCTCTGGCCCTTGCCTGTGAGGACGCCGGTGAAGCTGTCCGTGATCCTCTTGTACTGGCCGAAGAGGAAGCCGATCTCGCGTCCACCGACGCCGATGTCTCCGGCGGGCACGTCCGTGTCGGGTCCGATGTGCCTGTACAGCTCGCTCATGAAGCTCTGGCAGAAGCGCATGACCTCAGCGTCGCTCTTTCCCTTGGGATTGAAGTCGCTGCCTCCCTTGCCGCCGCCCATGGGCAGGCCGGTGAGGCTGTTCTTGAAGACCTGCTCGAAGGCGAGGAACTTCATGATCGAGAGGTTGACGGAGGGGTGGAACCTCAGGCCGCCCTTGTAGGGGCCGAGGGCAGAGGACTGCTGGATGCGGAAGCCGCGGTTGATCTGGAGGCGGCCCTCGTCGTCGATCCAGGGTACGCGGAAGATGATGGCCCTCTCAGGCTCCACCATGCGCTCGATGACTTTGTGGTAGGTGATCTCCGGAAGCTCGTCGACGATCCTGTCCATCGACAGGAGGAAGGTGTAGACGGCCTGCTGGAACTCCTTCTGGTCCGGATCCAGCTGGCATACGTGCTGGTAGATCTTCTCGGTCAGCTGATTCATATGGCTCAAACCCCCTTGTTTGATTGATGTGGCTACTTTAAGGGAATTCGGCCTCTTGGAAAATAGGGATTTGCACTCTTTTGCAAGAAAATACAAGAATTATTCGCAATTGTGCATAATGCCCGCCGGTCGGATACGACAAGGCCGCCACGGAGTGCGGCGGCCTTGGACCGGTCTGGATGTGACTTCCTAGAGCAGGATGTCGGCGTAGGCCTTGAGGACCTCGTCGCCCTCGCAGCCCTTGAGGACCTTCTTGGCCAGGACCTTGCCCAGCTGGACGCCTTCCTGGTCGAAGGAGTTGAGGTTCCAAAGGAAGCCCTGGAACATGACCTTGTTCTCGAAGTGGGAGAGCAGGGCGCCGAGGACTTCGGGCGTCAGCCTGTCGGCATACAGCAGCGATGAGCAGCGCTCGCCGTCGAACTCCTTGTTGGGGTTCTCGTCGTCCTTGCCCAGGGCGAAGGCGACGATCTGGGCGGCCAGGTTGGCGTTGAGCTTGGCCTGGCTGGTCGAGCCTTCGACCTCGGTGTCGACGCCGTACTGGTTCTCCTTGAAGCCGATGAACTGCATCGGGATGATGTCGGTGCCCTGGTGCAGCAGCTGGTAGAAGCTGTGCTGGCCGTTGGTGCCGCTCTCGCCGAAGATCACGGGACCTGTCTTGTAGCCGACCCTCTCGCCGAAGCGGTTGACGTGCTTGCCGTTGGACTCCATGTCGAGCTGCTGGAGGTGGGCCGGGAAGCGGCAAAGGGCCTGGGAGTAGGGCAGGATCGCGGTCTGCTGCATGCCCAGGACGTTCCTCAGGTAGACGCCGATGGCCGCATCCATCATCGCAGAGTTCTCGCGGATGTCTCCGTTGAGGGCGTTGTTGTCGGCCTCATGGGCTCCCTTGAGCAGGGCCTCGAAGGTGTCGTAGCCGAGGGCCAGGGAGAGGATGACGCCGCCCACTGCGCTGGTCGAGCTGTAGCGTCCACCGATGTAGTCGTCGATGTAGAAGGCGTCGAGGACGTCATCGCTCTTGGCCAGAGGGCTGGTCTTGCTCGTGACGGCCACGAGCTGCTTGGACATGTCGATGCCCTTGAGCGTCTGGGTGACGAGCAGCTGGTTGGTCAGCGTCTCGAGCGTCGTGCCGCTCTTGGAGACGAGGACGAAGAGCGTCGTCTCGGGGTTGACAGTCTTGAGGACCGAGGCCGCGTCGTCGGGGTCGACGTTGCTGATGAACTCGGCCCTGAGCTGCTTCTTGCCTTCACCTGTGGCCCAGCCCTTGAGGGCGAGGTAGAGGGCGCGGGGGCCCAGGTCGCTGCCGCCGATGCCGATCTGGCACACAGTGTCGAACTTCTTGCCCGCCGAGCTCTTGATCTTGCCGCTCCTGACGCGCCCGCTGAAGTCCTTGATGCGCTCCAGCTGCTGTCTGTAGAACTCGTCCTTCTCCTCATCGTCGGCGTAGACCTTGCTTCCCGTGCAGTTGCCGCGGGTCAGCTGGTGGAGGACAAGCCTCTTCTCGCCGGGGTTCATCATCTCGCCGGAGAGGAGGGCGACGTACTTCTCGACGAGCTCCTGCTCGTCGCACAGCTCCTGGAGCTTGTCGATTATCTCCTTGTTGACGGGCATGGCGGCGTAGCTGTAGGTCAGGCCGGCTCCGGCGGGAGCCTGGTAGTCCCTGATCCTCTTGACCGTCAGATTGTTCTTGAGGGAGACCTTGTCCAGCTTGACGAGGTCCTGGTAGGCGAGCGCCTTGTCGAGGTTCTTGTATTCCATCCTCTTCTCCTTGCTTATTCCTGTATCTCTGGGATCCTGGTCTGGAAGCTCTCCAGCAGGTCCTCCTTCGTCATGCCTTCGCGCAGGATGACGAAGATCGTGTCGTCCCCTGCGAGCGAGCCCAGGATCTCCGGCAGGTTCAGCACGTCGAGGGCGAAGCATACGCTGTTGGCATGGCCTGGGCGTGTCTTGATGACGCCGAAGTTCCCGCTGAACTCGATGGAGAGTATGCCCCTCCTGACGTCCTGGATGTAGCTCTTCTCGCTCTCGCTGATGAGGTCGCTCTCGGGCAGGGCGTAGTAGTAGCCCGACCAGCCGTCGGAGATCTTGCCCACCTTGAGCATCTTCAGATCCCTCGAGAGCGTCGCCTGTGTCACGTTGAAGCCTTCCTGCCTCAACAGCTCGAGGAGCGTGTCCTGGTTGTCTATCCTGTTGTTCTTGATCAGTTCCTTGACCACTGCAAGTCTGTTGTGTCTTTCCTTCAATGCCATCTCCTGGAATATGCAATTCTTATGCAACAAATATACACCCTGTCCACTCCGGGCACAAGATGGAATGTGGAAAAGAGGCCCTCTCCCAGCGCTGGGGCAAGCTGTGCTAGAATTCTGGACAGTGAGGATGAGCCATGGCCGTTTTGATTGTGATACTTGTCATCCTGCTCGCCGCCGTCATCTATGTGGTGGCCAGCTACAACTCCCTGGTCGGGACCCGGAACAGGGCCGAGGAGGCCCTCGGTGCCCTGGACGCCCATCTCAGGCAGCGCTACGACCTCATCCCCAACCTGGTGGAGACGGTCAAGGGCTACGCCGAGCATGAGGAGTCGACGCTCACGAACGTCATCGACGCCCGCAACGAGGCCATGAGAAGCCAGGGCGCCGACAGAGGCAAGGCGGAGGACAGGCTGTCAGGGACGCTGAAGAGCCTCTTCGCCCTGGCCGAGAGCTATCCCGACCTGAAGGCCAACGCCGGCTTTCTGGACCTGCAGCGCCAGCTTGCCGTCCTCGAGGATGACATACTCAAGGCGCGCAAGTACTACAACGCCATCGCCCGGACGATGAACGACAAGGTCGCGATGTTCCCCTCGTCCATCATCGCATCCATCTTCCACTTCACCCGTCTCGACTACATCGAGGCCAGCGAGGAGGAGAGGCGGAGGCCAGAGGTGAAGTTTTGAGCACGAAGAAGGCCTTCCTCGTCATCCTCGTCCTGGTCTTATGCCAGCTGCTGTGCGCAGAGAGCTTCGACATCGTGCGCGCCGACTTCGACATCTCGGTGTCGGAGGGCGGGCTGCTGTCAGTCATCGAGAACCTCACGCTCGACTACCATGAAGCCTCGCACGGCTTCTACCGCGACATTCCCCTCGACGGCGCCGACATCGACATCGTCTCCGTCAGCGAGGACTGGCAGGAGAGTCGCTGGGCGGACAGCCACAGCAGCTACGTGTCATTGCGCATAGGCTCGCCGGACGTCCTCGTCGAAGGCGTCCACGACTACACGATCGTCTACAACCTCCAGCTTCCGCGCGACAGTGCGGATGGCTTCGACGAAGTCTACATCGACCTGTGGACCACAGGCGACTACACTGTCGACAACATCATATTCTCCCTGGCCTTCCCCTCCGACATAGACCCCAACAGGGTCTGGGCGACCACGGGCGCCTACGGCTCGACGACTCCACTCGAGACCGTCGTGGACGAGGGCCGCATCGTCAAGGGCCACCTGAAGCACCTCGGCCCAGACTCGAGCCTCAGCCTCCGTGTGGAGCTTCCTGACGGCTACTTCGCCTTCAGGGACTGGACGGTGCCCGCCTTCGTCACGTCATTGGCCGTGACTGTCGGCCTCATCGCATTGCTGGGCTTCCTGTACAACAAGTATGGACGCGACAGCGAGCCTGTGAGCGTCGTCACCTTCAATCCTCCGCATGACCTCTCGCCCCTCGAGGTCGGCTACCTCTTCGACTCGAGCGACGACAGCCGCGACTATGTCGCCATGCTCTATTACTGGGCCGACAAGGGCCTGTTGACGATAGAGGAGGGGGAGGACGGATCCTTCACCCTCCACAAGAAGGGTGAGCTGGACTCCTCTGCCCCCGACTATGAGGCCGCCCTCTTCCAGGCCTTCTTCAGAAAGGGGGACGATGTCGCGCTCGAGGAGACGAACATCTACAGCGACGTGGTGGACAAGGTCTCGCCACGCCTGCGCCTCCACTTCGAGAAGGGCGGATGCGCCCTCTACGACCGCAAGGCCTCGAGAGTGAGGGTGCTCGCCTTCGCCATCACGGCGCTCTACGCCGCACTCATGGCGGCATGCTCGGAGATCAACGACCTGAGCTACGGCCTCTTCTCGCTGATGTGCCTTGGCTTCCAGTTCCTCCTGTGCTTCCTCTGCTTCTGGACGCTCACGAGGAAGATTCCTTCGAGGACGCAGTACGTCGTCAGCTACTCCCTGGCCACCTTCATCACTTTGGCCAGCGCCACCCTGCAGGCGGGCATCTCGACTTCGGCCGGGCTGACCGGCCTTCTGGTGCGCATGATGGCCCTCGTCGTCGCCACCGGTCTGACGGTGCTCTGCGCACTGTCGACCTTCATGAGCCGACGCTCGCCCTACGCCCAGCAGGTGCTGGGAGAGATCCTCGGCTACCGGGACTTTCTGGAGAAGGTCGAGGTCGACAAGCTGAGGACGATGATCGACGAGGATCCCGACTACTTCTACCACAACCTCTCCTACGCGATCGTCCTCGACCTCGAGGAGAAGTGGGCGCGCAAGGCCGAGGACTGCGTGCTGCGCCCCGCCAGCTGGTACTCGGGCCCCGTCGACATCGAAAGCTTCTACTTCTACCACAGACTCTACCACTCGATGAACGACAGCTTCGTCAGCCATTGCTACGTCCCGCCACAGGGCAGGGGCGTGGGTTCCTTCGGGGGCCACAGCCCAGGCTCCTTCGGATCATCGGGCTTCTCCGGCGGCGGCATCGGCGGCGGTGGGGCGAGGAGCTGGTGATGGCAGGCGACCTTCTGGCACTCCTCTACACGGTCCTCATGATCGTCGCCGTCGTGGCCTTCGCCTTCGTGCTGCACCGCTGGGCCCATCTTCCGGCGGAGGCGACGCGCAAGCTGATCCACATCGGCGTGTCGAACTCCATCTTCATCCTTACAGGCTGCTTCGACAATCTGGACTGGGCCATGGCCGGCCTGGCGCTCTTCGTCGTCGTCAACGCGCTGGTCGTCTACTCTGGGGCGGCGAGGCTCCTGGGAATGGGTGACCGCAAGCGCGACAACGGCCTGATCTACTTCCCGTTCTCCATCCTCATCCTGATCCTCCTGTGGGACAGGGGACTGGTCGCACGCCATGATGTCGTGGCGGCGACGCTGGTCATGGGCTACGGCGACGGACTTGCCGCCCTCGTCGGCGTCCACTTCGGGCGCCACAAGTATTCCGTCCTCAATGCGACGAAGAGCTGGGAGGGCACAGCCGTCATGGTCCTCGTCTCCCTCATCGTCTATGCCATATTCACGCCATACCCCCTGTGGGCCATCGCCGTCGCGGCTGCGGTGGCCGGCTTCTTCGAGGCCGTGACGCCCCTCGGACTGGACAACATCACAGTGCCTATCCTCACGGCACTGATGGGAGCATTGCTGTGCTGAGATTCCTCGACGGACACTACTTCGCCTTGCCCCTCGCATACAGGGTCCTGATTGCACTGGCGGCCCTGGCCATCATCGGCCTGTGGGCCTGGTGGAAGCGTCAGCTGACGCTCTCCGGACTGGCCGCCGCCATCGTCATGGGCCTCGCTTCCACCCTAGCCGGAGGCTTCACGGCGCTGAGCCTCTACCTCTTCTTCCTCCTCTCGGCCGCCATCATAGGCAAGCTCTCCAGGCGCATCAGGGGACTGGAGAAGATCCACAAGAAGGGAGGCCGGCGCGACTGGATCCAGGTGCTGGCGAACGGAGCGCCTGCCATGCTCGCCATCATCATCGCCCACTATGAGGGTTCCGTCCTCTTTCCAGTCGTCTTCGCCGCCTGCCTGGGCGAGGCCTGCGGCGACACCTGGGCCAGCGAGATCGGCGTCCTGAGCCGCAAGGATCCCGTCTCGATCCTGACCTTCACCAAGGTCCCACGCGGCCTGTCTGGCGGTGTGAGCCTCCTGGGAACGCTGTCAGCCTTCCTGTGCTGCCTGCTGTATGGCATCTTCGCCTTCTCCTCCTGGAGCGGGGCCTCCCTGGCCCTGGCCTTGTGCGCGACGCTGTCAGCCTTCGCCGGCGTCATTCTCGACTCCTTCCTCGGCGCGACCATCCAGGCCCACTACTACGACGAGAAGGAGGACTCCTTCACGGAGCACAGCCGCGACAGGGAGGGCAGGGCCCTCAAGCTCGCGCGTGGCATACGCTTCCTCGACAACGACATGGTCAACCTGATGAGCAATGCCGCAAGCTTCCTGCTGTGCATGTCGCTCGGCTCCCTCTTCGTCTGAGATTGTCAAGGTGCATCTTGCCGTTTGGTCAAGGAATCTATATCTTAGCGGATGGTGCAAGAACCACAGCATTGAATATCGTCTAAGGAGAGAAGAATAGATATGGCAAAACAGCTTCAATTCAACGAAGAGGCCCGCAAGTCTCTTGTCAACGGAGTTGAGAAGATCTCCAAGGCCGTCATGACGACGCTTGGACCCAAGGGAAGGCTCGTCCTCCTCGACAAGAAGTATGGCGCCCCGACCGTCACCAAGGACGGCGTCTCCGTCGCCAAGGAGATCGAGCTCGAGGATCCCTTCGAGAACATGGGCGCCCAGCTGCTGAAGGAGGTCGCCTCCAAGACCAACGATGTCGCCGGTGATGGAACCACCACCGCCACCGTCCTCGCCTGGGCCATCACGAAGGAGGGCATGAAGTCCGTCGCCTCCGGCGTCAACCCCATGGGCATCCGCCGCGGAATCGACGCCGCCGTCGCCGACGCCGTCGAGGAGGTCAGGAAGCAGGCCAAGATGATCCAGGAGAAGGAGGAGATCGCACAGGTCGCCTCGATCAGCGCCAACAACGACCGCTCCATCGGCGACGAGATCGCCAACGCAATGGACAAGGTCGGCAAGGACGGCGTCATCACGGTCGAGGAGTCCAAGACGATCGAGACCACAGTCGACTTCGTCGAGGGCATGCAGTTCGACCGCGGCTACCTCTCCGCCTATTTCTGCAACAACCGCGACACCATGACCAGTGTCATGGACAACCCCTACATCCTGATCTACGACAAGAAGATCAGCAACATGAAGGACCTGTTGCCCATCCTCGAGAAGGTGCTCCAGACCGGCAAGGGTCTGCTGATCATCGCTGAGGACGTCGACGGTGAGGCTCTGACGACTCTGGTCCTGAACTCCGTGCGCGGAACGCTCAACGTCGTCGCCGTCAAGGCTCCCGGCTTCGGAGACAGAAGGAAGGCCATGCTTGAGGACATCGCCATCCTGACCGGTGGCCAGGTCATCACCGAGGAGCTCGGCATGAAGCTCGAGAACGCCGACCTGTCCATGCTCGGCCGCGCCAAGAGCGTCAAGGTCGAGAAGGAGAACACCACGATCATCAGTGGCGCCGGCTCCAGCGATGCGATCAAGGACAGGATCGCCCAGATCAAGTCCCAGATCCTCGACTCAACCAGCGAGTACGACAAGGAGAAGCTCCAGGAGAGGCTGGCCAAGCTGGCCGGCGGTGTCGCCCTGATCAACGTCGGTGCCGCCACCGAGGTCGAGCTCAAGGAGAAGAAGCATCGTGTCGAGGATGCCCTTTCGGCCACCCGCGCCGCCATCGAGGAGGGTGTCATCCCTGGAGGTGGTGTCGCTCTGGTCCAGGCTGCGACCGAGATGGACAAGAAGGATCTCAAGGGCCTCAGCGAGGACGAGAAGATCGGCTACAACATCGTCAAGAGGGCCCTCGAGGAGCCCATCAGGCAGATTGCGGCCAACGCCGGCCTCGACGGTGCCGTCATCGCCGACCACTGCAAGAACGAGAAGAAGGGTGTCGGCTTCGACGCCAACGCCATGAAGTGGGTCAACATGGTCGACGCCGGAATCATCGACCCGGCCAAGGTCACCCGCTCCGCTCTGCAGAACGCGGCTTCGATCGCTGCTCTGATCCTCACCACCGAGTGCGCTGTCACCGACATCCCCGCTCCCGAGCCCGCAGCTCCTGCAGCTGGTGCCGGAATGGGCGGCGGCATGATGTAAGCCGGGCCAAAGGCAAAAAGCACACTGGGCACCTCGAGAAGGGTGCCCAGTGGCGTTTTTCAGTTGATGGTCCAGGTCGAGAAGTCTATGCGCACAGGATCCAGCGAATAGCTGCTCTCCCCATTCCCGCAAAGCCCCTCACTGTTGTTGCCCCAGCTCCACAGTTGGCCATCCTCATCGATTGCGAGATATGCGCCTCCACTCATTGTCATCTGCTTGTATGAGCGTCCATGTGAAACTTCCTCCACATACGAGTCGATGATATTGTCTCTGACTTCAGGGAGAACAAAGTACAAGTCTGAGCCGTCTTGTATGGTGATGTAGTCAGAGATATTGTCCTCTCCGTATTCGAGAATCCTGTCTGCCCTCGTCAGGCATACGTAATACGGGTTGACACTTGTGAATCTGTCGAAGCCGATGGACCTTGTGTCACCCAAGGCAAGCAGGCGGCCACTGTCATCAAGCAGGAAGATTGCATTGCCCCCGATTACAGCAATGTCTGTGAATGTCCTGGACTCGTCAAGCGGGGTGAAATTGGCTGTGTACGCTCTGTCTTCCACCCTTGGGTGGAGCGGACCATGACTGTCACCTGTGTTGCTCCCTCTCCAGTAGACTGATCCGTCTTTGAGGAGGACAAGCTCCACATATAATGTCTTCACAGCCTTGATGACGTTGTTGATGGAGAGGCCGTCTTCCATTGACTTGTACAGGAAGTTCCCTTCTTCCTCATAGATGTAGCCGAAGAGCGAATTTCCATAAAGGAAAAAGTCTGTCACTGAATCGTCGATTTTGTAGACAGACGAAGCAGATGAGCCGAGATGCCAGAGTTCACCATTTTCCGTGAGCGCGTAGTCTCCTTTTTCTTCCTTGACAATCCCGGAGAATGAATGCGTGTCTTCGATGGCAGGCTTACCTCCCTTGGACCAACTCAGGTCATAGACTGTCCCGTCGTTGGCGAAGGCTCTGCTATCCGAGATTGTCTTGATTCCATTCAGAATCAGTTTTGGTGTCGCCTGGATTTTGTTCAACATGTCGAAGTTGTCATGCCCCCAGTAGTACAGGTCTCCCTCGTCGGTCAAGGCAAAGCCTGTCAAGCTTGATGTCCTTACCTCTTTGACCGACTCCCCAGACAGGACTGCAAAAGGCTCATCGACATACGGCTCATAGTCGACAGGCAGGTCATCCAGAGAGCCGCGCATGTACAGATTGCCATCGGAATCGAAGAAGACGAAGCCTTTGCTGAAGTTCTTCACAGTTGAAAAGCCTTCGAAGAACAGTTGCTCTGGATCCGCCTCCACATATAGGCCTGTTCCATAGAGATTGTGTTTGCCGTACACATAGACACCATCGTCCTTGGTGTAGAGGTAGTAGTTGCATCTGCCATCGGCAGTGTCCCCTCCCTGGTAGCCTGCAACACTTGTGACGCCACTGCCTACCTTCATGAACTCGTATGACACATCATCTGAGCCTTGCAGCCAAGTGTCGTTCCTGACGCCTCTGAACCAGAGGCCATCGTTATCGTCTATCACGAAAATGGCAGAGTTGCCCAATGAGAAATCCTTGACTCCGTCAAAGACTTTGGTCCATGAATCGTATTCGCCGTTCAGGCTGTCAAGGGACGCGCCAATCATGTAGAGCTCGCCATTCGAGTTCTTGATTGCAAGCGTGTTCCTGTTGGCATCAATCTGGACGACATGGCCGATAGTCTCTTCCATGCGTGAGAAGGAGCCGACTGAGCTCCCGCCACTGATGTTGCCTTGGACGAAGAGCTGCCCGCTGTCATCGAGGATGGCGAGGAAGGTCCCGCCACTGTCAGCCTGGATGATTTTTCCTGCCCCTAAGCCGATTTCGTGGAGATAGTCAGGCAGCTTGTTGTCCAGATAGTACTTCCCATCCTCTCTGAAGAGGTGGAGATGGCCATTATAGTACGCCATTGCCGAGATTCCACTGAATTCGACACGCTCTGTGTCGCTGTTGTAGACGTCTCCGTTGCTGAAGAGGAAATATGTGCCGAGGATGTCGACAATCTCTGCTTCTACATATCGGGGATACATTGTCGCATCTCTAGTGATTGCTGTCTCCGGATACAGCCTCTCGCCAGAGCTGCTGTCGAAATGCCAGCCGGCAAAAGTGAAGGGCTCGGACGATGGGCCTGAAGGGATGCTGTAGTCATAGACGAAGCTTGTCCCATCGAGGAAAACATCCTTGCGGCCAATCGCCGCGAAGTCCAGTGTGTGTATCGGGATGTCCGATTTGTAGTAGCCATAGAAGAATGCTCCCGTCTCAGGGCAGGTCTCGGTCCCCTCCACCTTGTCAGTAAGCTCATGGTCCCTGTACCAGCCTGCGAAAGTGTAGTTCTCCTTTTCAGGCGGCTCCGGGAACATGATTTCCTCTCCCATGATGAAGTAGTTGTACTCTGACTGTGCACTGTCGAAGTCGCCCTCGAAGATGTAGCTGAACGAGACATACTGGTACACAGGGTTGGTCGGGAATGCAATGAGATTGCCTGTCACCTTCATCTGCGATTCGTCATCGTAGTGGAGTGGGATGAAATCCTCTGTGAAATATGACCATCCGTAGAACGGGTCCTGGCCCGGAGGAGGGGTGGCAGGTACAGGAATCCTGTCGCCAAGATTGCATTCGTATGCTATCAGGACCTTGTCCCCTAAGCTCGAGGTGTAATATGTGACTGTGTATTTCAGCGGCGTGTCATTCCCTGGCAGCACGAGGTCGCAAGAGGCAAGTAGCGCTGCAAGCGAAAGAAGCAGAATGAAGGCAAGGCTGGTCTTTCTCATGGATCCCCTCTCTTATCTGTCTGTCAATTCGAATGCTAGAGGCAAAGTTGCCATCATGCAAGCTCGCAGCCATGCCTTGGCACCATTTTCTTGATAGTTCAGGGGAGGTGGGCTATCGCCTGTTGATGAGTGACGAGCTTCATCATGGATGGTCTGTTCTCCTGCAGCTCGATATCAGCATGAATCAGAGCCGACCCTTCTTCGATGCCCGAGGAGACAAATGTGTGCTGTATAATGGCCTCGAGTGGGGCATTTTGTCTGTTCTTGGACAGGGAGGGGAATATGGTCGACAAAGCCACATTGGGACAGCGTTTGAGGAGACTCAGGGAGGCGACTGGCCTCAGCCAGGAGCAGCTTGCGGATTGTCTTTCCGTGGACCAGAGCTTGGTGATGGCAATCGAGGCAGGGGAGATGGCTGCCAGCTCGACGCAGATCGAGGCGTTTTGCGACATCGTGTGTTTCCCCGTGGACAGGCTTCTCGATGAGAAACAGGACATCAATCCTGATGACGCAATCTCCTACAGTGATGCCAAGCTGTCGACTGAAAGCATCAAGGCATTGAGCGCAGTCAACCGCATATTCCTCAATCAGCAGAAGATGGACGGGCTTGGTGCAAATCGATATTCCATATTTGGGATTTGGTGACATTCAGCTTGCGACGACCCATTCGATGTCCTGAGGTGTGAACAGCCTGTAGGTCTGGACGACGCCAGTCCTGATTGCAAAGCCGCTCTTGTCGACCATTGCTTTGATCTTCCCATGGAGGTCGCCATCCTTCAACTTCCTGAACTTCCAGATGAATGAGAACACAGCTGCATACCTGTTGATGTACTTCGTCGCCACTCCCCTGTAGCCGCGGTAGAAATCCTTGATCATCGAATGGAAGGAGCTGATCCTGTTGAGGTTGACCTCCGCCTTGTGGTCCCTGCAGTCCTGGCAGACGCGATGGAAGCAGCCGTTCGACTCAAGAAGCCTCTCATATGCGACTGTGTCGTCTGTGGTGACGCTGCTGTCATCGGCAAGGTGGCAGGCAAGCTCCATGGCGTTGTCCTGGCTGGGAGTGCCGCAGTTGTATGCCCTGGCGAAGGCGTTTCCATCCTTGTCCACTGCGCTCAGGATGCACACCTTCTGCCTGGACAGCCCACGCTTCACCTTCTGGACGACCGTTCCAAAGCCGGCATCACGTCCGCAGCCGACGCCCTTGCGGCTCGAATCCACATATGTCTCGTCCAGTTCGACCTTGCCGGAGAGGACTTCATCATCCAGAACCTTCTCCAGAACGCACATCAGACGATGGCGCATGTTGAATGCGGTCTCGACGTTTACTCCAATCCTGCCGCTGGTGCTCCTGAGGCTCTGTCCGCTGAAGGTGTCCAGCATCAGCGTCTTCCACTGGTCGGCATTCTGGTGGGAATACCATGTCAGGCGCCCACTGTCATATGTGAACCTCCTTCCGAATGATGCGCATCTGAACATCTGCTTGCCGCTCCCGGCAAAGCCGCTCCTGACGACTTTCGGATGGGCTGTCCCGCATTTGGGACAGATTTCCACACCATCTGTCGCCGCTGACATGTCCTCCGTCTGTTCGAATGAGGCCAGCAGCTCCTGCATCTTTGAGATCTGGTAGTCGTCGAGTCCCATCTCCTTCCTGAGATATTCGGCAAAACTGAGTTCTTCCATGGGCTTCCTCCTGTCTACAAGCCCTTTCTGGCAGGTGATGTGGGACATATATTGTCCTACTGGCGGGTCATGTCACCAAAGGCCAAATAAGAAAAAGAGAAAAGGATGTATGGCCAGTTCGCGCCCATCCTGATGCCGCATTCTATTGTCCTCCAGCACTTGGTGGCATAGCCGCTGGTGCCCAGTGGAGGCATGACTGCATCCTCTATCCAGGAGCGCATGATGCCAAGCGCGCTGTGCGCAATCCTCTCGTCGCCTGTCAGATTGTACTCATGGGCCATCATCTTGATCTCGTTGTGGCGCGAGAGCTGCCAGGTCCACTCTTTGTAAGCGTTGTATGTCGGGTTGCTCTTCCAGCCTATGCGGCCCTGCGCCGAGAAGTCGCCCATCACACCGACTGATACGACCTTGAAGTCCTCAATCCTCTTCACGGCCTCGCTGTCGCTCTCTCCGGGCAGCTTGAATATGTTCTCTGGAATTTCGTAGGGAATTGTGAAGAAGCGCTCCCTGTCCAGCTGGCTCCTGATGCAGGAGGCGAAAAGTTTCCTTGCCCCTTGCCAGTCAGCCCTCGATGCGGCTGCCTTCACATCTTCAAGATTGTCGGAAAGCGCATTGAAGAAAGCCTCGTCACTCGTTGCAGGCCCCTTTGCAACCCCTTCCATGACGCTGTCCGCGTCACTGATGAACACTGCCTTGAAGAACTCTCTCTCGCTTGCTGCGGCTTTGCCTTCCATCGCTGGCCTCCCTTGTGCTTTTCATCCTAGCACCGTGGCCAGAGTGCGCCAGTGTCACTTTTTGCCGAGGCTCCCAAAAGAGAAGAATCCTTGAGTGCAATTCATTGTGTCATAGTCTGTTGTCAGCTTCAGATGATTCTTTTCCCAGACCGTCGCGGTAGGATTTCGGACTGAGGCCGAAGTACTTCGAGAAGTTGCGGTAGAAGGTGTTCAGGCTGCCAAATCCTGTGGCTGATGCAATGTGCTCGTTCGACTCGCCTCCATTCTCCAGCATGGCCTTTGCTGTCATGAGGCGGCGCACGAGGAGGTATTGCGGGAAGCTCGTGCCCATCTGCTCGCGGAAAAAGCTGAGCATGTACTTCTCGCTGATGCCGACAGCCCTGCTGACTGTGTAGGCCGAGGTCCCCTGGTTCTGATAGCTGGCATCGATTGCCCTGAGTATGGCATCGAGAAGCTCTTTGTTGTGGCTCTTCCTGCTGCGGCTCGTTGCCTCGCACAGCTCATGGGTCAGGCTCGTGAAGTGCTCCTCCATCTGGGCCATTGACATGTCGCTGTGGAACTTGCCTGTCTCGAGACTGTCTGTCTTCAGTGTCATGAAGACGGTCTGGAAGACATTGCACAGGCTGTGCCAGATCGCCTCCTTCCTCTCTTCGGCCTCGAGAGGGTAGGCGGCCGCCTTGTGGAAGATGTCGTGGAGCAGGGCAGTGGCATCGCTCTCCTCACTGCGCAGGAGTAGGTTCTTCAGCCTCGAGAGCGTCTCTATGTTGAAACTCTCCAGCAGACTTGTGCGCTTTTCGTCCTCGTAGAAGACATAGGCGCTCTCGCTCTCGTACTTGTAGAGCGAGGCGAGGGCCCGCTCCGCCTCCTCGTAGAGGACGCTGAGCTCCTCGGCCTCATGGCTGGGCTGCGAGATGCCGACATGGAGAACAGTGTCGGCATCGCTCTGGAAGAGCTCGCCAAGGTGCCTCTCGATCTGGCTCTGATACTCGTTCTCGTCCCTGACGGGCAGGATGAAGACCTCGTCGCTGGAGCCCGATGGCACTGTGAGTCCTCCTGCGAAGGGGCTTTGCGAGAGCAGTGTGTAGAGCCCGTCCTGATACCACTGTTCTTTGCCACCTTTCAGGAGGCGCACGACAGCGACGATGTAGCCAGCCTCTGCGAAGGGCAGGAGACGGCTTGCCAGCTCCCTGTCGCTCTGGCTCCTCGGTCCCTGGAGCAGTATGTTCTGGAACTGTATGGCCTGGTTCTGCCTGCCCAGCTCGTCGGCTTCGGCCTTGAAGCTCTCACCTTCCTTGCGCAGCTGTATGATGCGCTGCTGGATGTCGGCGAAGTCGCCGATCAGGCGGCCGCTCCCGCCGTCCATGCTCCTGATGATTGTGCGCACACTGCGGTAGTGGACAAGGGCATAGACTGCCGCGAAGGCGAGGCCGGAGAGTATGCCGGCACCGATCACGACGGACAGGAGCCCTATGATGGGCCACAGCTGGCTGGTGAAGTATGATACTGGGACTGCAAGCTCTATCGTGTAGCCCAGAAGCTCGCTCTCGCCCTCGAAGATGTAGTACTCGTCCGCATTGGGGTCCTCTCCTGCCATCGTGTCGACAAGCACGAGGCCCTGCTGTTGTCGCTGATGCGCACCTGGGCGACACTTGCCAGGCTGTCGCCAAGCAGTGTCGAGAGCAGCACGTCCTTGCCTATGAGATAGCCTGTTATCGACTGGGGGCGGCTGCCGAGCCCGCTCGATGACTGGATGATGAGAACCGGCTCGTACTCTGTGACATTTCCGGTTGCCGAGATGTAGGAGATGTAGTCAAGTCTCAGATGTGTCTGCCCCTCAGCCAGCGAGGAGTGCAGCCTGTCCCAGAGCTCCTGGCCACTGGAAAGCTCCTTGCCATCAATCGAGAGACGCATGAACTTCGAGTAGTAGTCTTCCCATTCAAGACTGGTGTCGACTGAGGAGAGGTAGAGCTGGGAGTCGGGAAAGAGCGTGAACATGTAGGCGACATCCTTCGCTATGATGCCCAGGTTGCGGTAGAGGCTGTTCATCGACTTGAGCGCAGTGATTGCCGCAGAGCTCTTCTCGTCCTGATAGACCAGTGTGTTGAAGTCGCTGTCCTGCACGATGACATTGCCCAGCATGCGTATGCGCATCTCGAGGTCCTCAAGGCGCGTGATGCCTCCATCGAGCTTGACCTCAATCTCGTTGCGCACACTCTCGCCTGTGTTGTGGAAGGCCAGGATGAAGGCGATCACCAGAAAGAGCGAGACGATGAAGAAGCCTGTGAGATAGTACAGGAAGTTCTCTACAAGTCGTCTGGTCACCGGTCTCCTCCAACGCTCCAATTCTAGCATATATGCCGCCTGCGGTGGACAGTCCTGTGCGCATGTTCATGCCAGAGCTGGTCTTGTCAGGATGAATCCGCTGATTTTGGACATTGTATGCAGCGATGTGGCTCTGCTTTCCTTGACTTCTGCTGGGGGGGGGGTACCATGAAGACAAGAGGAAGGAGGGGATTTCATGCGTGCAATCATTGCTTTTTTGTGTTCACTGCTTCTGGTCATCCCATTAGCGTCTTGCACTAATGACACACCGGCGGCCGCATCATACACAGTGTGTTTTGTCCTGGAGGATGGTAGCACCTCCACGTATCTTGTCGGCGCTGGAGAATGTGCCGTTGCACCACAATTGCCTGAGCCGCCTCAAGGATGGTACGAGAATCCGAACCTCCTTTCTCCCTCCTATGATTTCTCCATGCCTGTCAATCGTGACATCACTCTGTATGGGAAGTGGGTGGCCGATGCCCCTGCATCTTCCTGGACTGTACACTTTCTTGGCACGGATGGAGTCTCTGGCCCCACGCTTATGGAAGTGAAGCACGGTGATAGAGTGGCAAGACCTGCCGATCCTGTGCGCAATGGGCATGTGTTCCTCGGCTGGTATCTCGATGACCTTTACACCAGAGCCTATGATTTCAATGCCCCTGTGACACAGAATCTCTATCTGTATCCACTGTGGGCAAGCGCATCTCAAGGCAGAGAGGATTTCTTCACAGTCCGGGAGAACGGAGACGGGACAGTGGCTGTGACAGGCCTGACATACCTGGCTGAGGGTGTTGATGTCATCGAAGTGCCTCAGACAATAGGTGGCATGAGAGTCAGTTCCATCGAGTCAAATGGCCTTGGCGATGATATAAGGTGCATCATCCTCCCGGAAGGCCTGGAGACAATAGGGGACTACGCGTTCCAGCAAATGGATCATCTGGTCTCTGTCGTCATTCCGGACTCTGTGAAGGAAATCGGTGATTTTGCCTTTTATTTTTGCCCGGCTCTCTCCAGAGCTGTGATTGGCGATGGTGTCGAGAGGATTGGTGATTATGCATTCTCCAGTTGCACTCGCCTTGCCGATGTCAGCATTGGTGCAGGTGTGAAGGAAATTGGTGATGAAGCTTTCAGTGCTTGCGCTTTCTCATCCATAGACATTCCCGAAGGCGTGAAGGAAATAGGCGTTGAGGCCTTTTATGGTTGTACGAGGCTTGTCTCGATCACACTGCCTGAAGGCCTTGAGATACTTGGCGATGGATGTTTCTCCGTTTGCCATTCGCTGGAAAGTGTTGTCGTCCCGTCGACAATCACATACCTGGGTGCGTATGCCTTCGAGTACTGTTCGTCCCTTGAGGATGTCGAGCTGAAATGCAGTGTCAATATCCCGGAAAGGGCCTTCGCCAATTGCGACAGTCTGAGGACTGTCTCTGTCGCTGGCGTTTCCACGATAGGCAACTCCGCCTTCTACCAGGACTCCAGCCTTGAGACAGTCGAGTTGCCAGAAGGCCTTGTCAGTATAGGGAATTATGCATTCTCTGGTTGTACTCGCCTGAGTGGCATTTCTTTGCCTTCGAGCCTTGAGCGCATAGGATCGTCGGCTTTCTCCGGCTGCACTTCGGTTGGAGAGCTGATCATAGGTGACAGCGTCACTGAAATCGGTGATTGGGCATTCTACGACTGCGGATTCACGAGTCTGGATATAGGCGATGGAGTCACAGACCTCAACGGCTTCGACCTGAGGTACAGCACTTCGCTCACACACCTGACAGTCGGCAAGGGCGTGGACCAGCTTCCGGAGGAATTTGCCGCAGGATGTGGGCATTTGATTGCAGTCACGATTGAAGGTGATGTGACAGTTGTTCCCGACAGCGCGTTCTCAGGCTGTGGCCACTTGCGCTCTGTCACGCTCCCGGATTCAGTGGTGGATGTGGGGGATTATGCTTTCTATGGATGCAGCAATCTTGCCAGTGTCGATCTTGATGGAGTCCAGACAATAGGAGACAGGGCGTTCAGCGGATGCTCGGCATTGAAAGACTTCATCTTGCCCGAGTCGCTCACACAAATTGGTGACTATGCCTTTCACAACACTCTCGGGCCTTGCGTGCTGAATATCCCTGACTCTGTAGTGAACATTGGCACCTATGCCTTCTCACGAATGCGTCAGCTTGTGGAAGTCAGCATGCCTGTCACTGTCGTGACTCTTCCAGGCTATGTGTTCGACAGCTGCCCCTTCCTGGCTGAAGTCGAGCTGAGAGGGGCTTTCGATGTCCCCACATCATGGGATGCCAACTGGCTTGGGTGGAATGATGATGTCAGTCTTGTCTTCACTGGAGAGAGCGGGGAATGAGGGGAGGAACAGAAATGCGTTACAGTTTTGCATCCAGGCTTGCAATTGCACTTGTCATCGCGCTTGCGCTTCTCATGATGGCTTCATGCGACACGGGAGGAAATCCCGAGCCGCAGCTGTACACGGTCACATTCCGGAACAATGGAGTGTATGCAAGCATGACTGTCATGGAAGGCCATAACGTCAGAAGACCTGTGGATCCTGTGTCGGATTCAGGGCAGCTGTTTGATGGCTGGCGGGTATACGGAACGAATGCTTACTATGATTTCTCCTTGCCTGTCACTTCTGACCTGACGCTGGAGGCGACATGGAGCTCTGTGGCCACTATCAGCTTCGATGACCTGTTCGGTTCTGTAGAGACAGTCACCGTCAAGTATGGGGATGGCTGCCCGCTGCCTCAGAGTCCCCAGCGTGAAGGCTATGTCTTCCTCGGCTGGTACAAGGACGACGGGTCTGCATTCTCTTCAGCCGAGCCTGTCACAAGTGACATGACAGTCTATGCGAAATGGGGAGCCGGGGGCGCACAGGCTGGTGATGGGCATATACCTGAAGAGTGGTTCGAAATCAGCAGCGACAATCGCTGGAGTGTCGATATCATCGGATATTCCGGGCTAATGCCGGAAGGAATGAAGGAAAGCATGACGACGCTCTATGTCCCGAGCACCATCAATGGCATGCCTGTCCGCTCGGTGAGCTCGCTTGGCACTTCAAATCTCGTGAGCGTCACAATAGAGGATGGTGTCCAAGTCCTTGACAATGCTTTCTGCGGCAGTCCAAGACTGAAGTATGTGGACCTGCCTGACTCGCTTGTCGACATCGGCTCTTCCTTCACTGATTGTACAGGGCTCGAGACGATATCGCTGCCGTCTGAAATCTCGAGTATTCCCTATCAGGCCTTTATGGGTTGTACTGCCCTGGAGGGAATCCAGCTTCCTCAGCACGTGAGCCGAATCGGACAGGAGGCTTTTGCATATTGCGGGTCGCTGACTGCTCTGACCATTCCAGACACAGTAGTGGAAATCGGGGCCAGCGCCTTTCTAGGCACGGGGCTTGAGACCATCAGCCTTGAGAATGTGAACATGGTCGGCTCGGATGCCTTCCGTGATTGCGCAAGTCTCACATCTGTTACATTTGGCACCTCACCGCTCACTCTCGGCTCAGCTGCATTCAGGTCTTGCTCGAGCCTGGACACAATCTCGATACCATACGTCAAGACCATTGAGGATGAGACATTCGCATATTGCACGGCCCTGGAAAGTGTCGACTTCGGCAAGTATGTGACGCAGATTTCAAGCGGCGCATTCCTCGCTTGCACGTCATTGTCAGAGATAGTCATACCGGATCATGAGGTCATCATCGAGCCCGATGCATTCTCTGGATGCACCAGTGTCAGGAGGATTGACACAGGTGCATCTCTTGCATCGACTGATAATCTGCCAGTCGGCTCCGCTCTGGAGGATCTGGTGCTTGGCGCTACTGTGGCGGACCTTCCTGAGACTCTTGCAGGGCTTCCTTCGCTGAAGAGCGTGGTCATCGAGGGACCTGTCACGAATATAGAAGATGAGGCTTTCCTGGACTGCGCTTCACTTGAGGAGCTTGTGCTCTCTGAGCACATTGCATACATAGGCAACAATGCATTCGAAGGATGCGCTGAACTGCAAAGCATAAATCTTGAAAAAGTGAAAGAAATTGGATCCATGGCCTTCAAAGGGTGCACAAGTCTGGATAGCGTGATTCTGGGTGATGGGCTGAACTATATAGGCAGCGAGGCCTTCGCAGGCACTGCACTCACACTAGTCAAAGTCCCAGCGAGCGTGGAGTATTTTTCCCCCAGCGCATTTGCCGGCTGTGCCAGTCTGAAGTCTGCCACTATAAGTTCTGCATCCATTGGAGAGAGCGCCTTCAGTGACTGTAGTGCGCTTGAGACTGTGAGCTTGCAGCAAGGTGTCAAGACAATCGGGGATTATGCTTTCCAGGATTGCACTAATCTCAAGGGCATGGAATTCCCTTCCTCTGTCGAATCTGTCGGCGCTGCTGCCTTCATGGGATGTGCAAGTCTGACAAATGTTGCATTTACGCAGGACAGCCATGTCGCAGCCGTAGGGAATGAGGCCTTCAGAGACTGCATCATGCTGGAGAGTGTCGAAATTCCTTCTTCTGTCAGGACACTGGGAGAGGAGATTTTCCGCGATTGCCAGTCATTGGTTGCCATTGACTTGCCCTCTGGTCTCACTTCGATTGGAGGAGGCGCTTTCGCTGGTTGCTCAAGCCTCAAGGAACTGGTCATCCCGGACTCTGTGACCAGTCTGGAAGTGGGCTATGGTGTTGAAGTGGGCTTCCTCGAATCCTGTTCCTCGCTTGAGAAAGTGGTCTTCAGCGACAATGCCGAAAGCTTGGTGCAGCGCTTTGACGACAGACCCCAGATGGAAGGATGCACAGCACTGAAGTACATTGACACTGGAGGCCTGACCAATGTCCATTGCCTTGCCTGGCCTGAGAGTCTCGAGACAATCATAATCGAATCCTCACAGGCATCGTGCGCTGTTCCCGCGCAGGCTTTTGCCGACAAGCCGAATCTTGTCCATCTCGCAATCGGCCCTGGGGTTGCATGCGACTGGGAGAATGCATTTGACGGGACAGGGAACATTGAGGTTCTGGAGCTTGAGTCCATGCTTGGCGACTACAGCTGGAATGGTCCTGCAATGGGAAGTGTGCGGCAGATGTCAGTTTGTGGAGAGCTTGAGGAAATCACGTATGAAATGCTCGAAGGAGCCTGTTCTCTTGAAGGAATCCATATTGGCGATGCTGTCTCTGTCATAGGTGAGAATGCCTTCAAGGATTGCACATCGCTTGCATCCATCACGATTCCCGGCTCTGTCAGGGAGATAGGCGAGGGGGCATTCAGTGGTCTGGAAAGACTTGGGAATGTCACAATTGGAGAAGGTGTTGCGGCAATCGAGCCAGAGGTCTTCAAGGATTGCACAGCACTTTCCTCAATCACGATTCCAGCTTCTGTCACAGGGCTCGGCTACAATGTCTTCAGTGGCTGTTCATCTCTCTCTCAAGTTGTTTTCGCTCAAGCTTCACCCATCACATTCATTCCCTCTGGCGCCTTCGAGAATTGCACTGCCCTTGCATCCATCCAGATACCTGATGGAGTCACTGTCATCAAATCCAGTGCCTTTGCAGGATCTGGCGTGAAGGAAATCCTGCTTGTCGGGGATGTGGAGAGCATAGAGGCCAGTGCTTTTGAGAACTGCCTCGGTCTTGAGAAAGTCACAATCGGCCCGTCTGTGCAGTCAATCGGGGTTGCGGCATTTGACGGGTGCACTCAATTGCAGACTTTAGTCCTTGATGGGCTGACAGCACTTCCTGAAGGCTTTGAGGATCTGCCCTTTGAGCATATTGGCACGCTTGTCGTCAGGGACAGCCTGCCTGAGGGGCTTGGCGAGTGCCTTGCATATGAGGACTTTGATGTCGACATTGTCCTTGAGAGTGTCAGCGAGATTCCTGATGGGGCCTTCTCCGGCGTGCAGGGACTTGGAGCTGTCAAAATCCTCGGCGATGTCGAGAGGTTCGGCACAGGCGTCTTCAAGGGAAGCGGACTGAAATCCTTCATCTATGAGAACAGCGGCACCTTCATCGTGCCGGAAGAGTCCTTCCAAGGCTGTGCGCAGCTCGCGACTGTCGAAATAGGCAACACTTATCAGGTCGGAAAGAATGCTTTCAAGGATTGCGCAGCTATGACAGACTTCACTGTAGCTGGAAATACATCCCTGACTGTCTTCGAATATGGCTTTTCCGGATGCTCTTCCCTTTCCTCTCTCCGCTGCGAGGCTCTGGACGCTTCTTTGCCTGTGGCCTATGCCAGCAACTATGCCTTTCAGGGGTGCACAAGTCTGGAGGAAGTCAGAATCTCCTACGCGTGCCCTTATTCCTTCTCTGGGTGCACTGCGCTGAGGACAGTCATTTTCGACAGCTCCATCACAGGTGACACAATGATCTGCTCCGAGCACAGCTTTGATGGCTGCAATGTAACTGTGCTCGAAATCGACGACATTGAAAAGCTGGGAAGCGTATATGATGGCGGAAAAGGCCTTCCTCTGTCGCATCTTGAAGAGCTTCGTGTCGGTCCTTTCGATGGCTACAAGATGAACTCCATCCAAGCAGCCCTCAGCTCGCTTGACAACACATTCACACTTGTCCTGCTTGATGGCTGGACGACGCTGTCCACCAGCCTTTTCCAGGGGCTGGATTGCATTGGCGAAATCGTTTTTCCATCGACTCTCGAGAGCATAGAAGGGAGTGTGTTCAGTTCCTGCGGGACTCTGACGAGAGTGGAAATCCCAGGGAATGTGAAGAGCCTTGATGGCGGGGTCTTTGAAGACTGTGTGAATCTGTCGGCTGTGGTGCTGGAAGAAGGTGTCGAGAGCCTGAGTGATGGCGTGTTCGCCGGATGCACTTCCATTGAGGAGATTGTGATTCCTGCAAGTGTCAGCGTGCTGGGCATTGACGACCTCAGCAGCGACTACACAGGTGTGTTCGCTGGATGCACTGGACTATCCGGCATCACGTTTGCCTCTGGATCCACTCTCAGGCAGATTGGCACACGAAGCTTCTCTGGTTGCCAGGAGCTCATTGAAATCGACCTTCCGGAGGGCCTTGAAGTGATTGAGGACTGGGCCTTCCAGGACACGGGAATCACGGAAGTGGATATCCCGGCTTCAGTCAGAGAGCTGCATGGTTTTGCCGGCAGCGACAGTCTTGTGGCTGTCAATATCCCTGAAGACAGTGAGCTTGAGGAATTCGTTTTCGCAGACTGCATCAGACTCAGGACTGTCCGCCTCCCTGCCTCTGTGACAAAAATCGGCAACGAAGTGTTCCGCAACTGCAATGCGCTGGAGAAAGTCAACATTCCAGATGCTGTCACGCTTGTCGACACCTACGCTTTCCGCAATGTAGACTCGGTTGATGAGATTGAAATCGGCCATGGAGGCTTTGAGGGAGACGGCCTGCTTGGCCTTGAAGTAGGAACAATCCGGATGGTTGATTCGAAAGACTTCAAAGGCAAGCTTCCTGGAGCACGCAGAATCGAGATCAGTGGATGCATCCCGCCGAATCTGAAGACTCTCCTCAACCGCTGTTCAGCTGCGTCTGTGGTCATCGAGGAGGGTGTGACGGAAATCCCGGATGGTGTTTTCACAGAGCTGGAAAACTATTCATCGACTTTCGACCCAGTGAGCATTGTTGTCATCCCTGAAAGTGTCACGGCAATGGGGGAAAATGCTTTCTCGGACTTCACTGGTAGAATACAGCTGATGTGCGGCTACCTTCCTGAGGAGTGGGGAAGTGAATGGTATGGCAATGCCCACCTCATTGACGCTGATGGTGTGACAATCAACACGATGACCTGACAGTCGGCTGGAGGCCTGTCATGACGAGGAGGGGCCTCCAAGTCTGCCACAGTGCGCATCCTTGACGCTTGTCATGCTTGGATGCTACTTTTCATCCTGTTGTGACAAAGTCCGACAAGATTGTTTTGTGAGGAATAAGATATGGAAGGCTCAATGATGACCACTGTTATAATGTTCGTCGCCATCATCCTGATCTTCTACTTCCTGATCATCAGGCCGCAGAAGAAGAGGGACAAGGAGACCAAGGCCATGCTGGACGCCATGAAGAAGGGTGACAAGATCGTCACCATCGGCGGCATCCATGGAACCGTCGTCACGGTCAAGGACCAGACTGTCGTCATCAAGGTCGATGACAACACACGCATCGAGTTCACAAAGACCGCCATCTCCACCGTCCTGAACAAGGATGCCGCCAAGACCAACCCCAACGCCAAGAAGAAGGTCGAGGAGAAGAAGGAGGAGGCCAAGGTCGAGGACAAGAGCGGTGAGGCGAAGGGCGATGACGTGCCCGACAACACTGTCGAGTTCAAGGCTCCCGAGAAGAAGGACTGAGTTTCCGCATTTTTGGGGATGTATTGAGAGGCCGCCTGTGATGGGCGGTTTCTTTTTGCCTCCACGTGTGGAATGATTGTTGCCATGTTCAATATCCATCTCGCATCCACATACGGTTTCTGCCGCGGTGTCCAGTGTGCGACCGAGCTGGCCGACCAGCTCGTCGCCTCAAGCCGGCGTCCCATCTACTCGATTGGCAAGCTCGTCCACAACGATGCGGTCGTGCGCCGCTATGAGGAGAGGGGCCTTCAGGTGATCGGCTCTCCTGAGGGCGTCGAGCCGGGACTGGCCCTGGTCCGTGCCCACGGCATTCCGCTGGATGAGTGGCAGGCCTACGAGAAGGCGGGCTTCACCCTCGTCGACGGCACATGCCGTCTGGTCAAGCTCAACCACATGCGCTGTGCGAAGGCCCAGCTCCCTGTGCTCTTCTTCGGCCTCAGGAAACATGCCGAGACGCTGAGCACAGTCAGCAGGGCCGCCGGCTGGATCCGTGTCGTCGAGGACCTTGGCGACCTTGATGACCTGGATCCGACCTGGACCTACGACATCATCATGCAGACGACATTCTCGACGCTGAAGGCCGACCGCCTCCTTGCCGAGCTAGATGGACGTGGCATCGCATACGAGATCATCAGCCATGTGTGCCCCGCATCCTCCAGGAGGAGGCGGGCCGTCCTGGAGCTGTGCGACATGTGCCAGAGCGTCATCGTCCTGGGCGAGAGGCAGAGCGCGAACACGAGCGAGCTGTACCGCCTGGCGAAGGACAGGGGAGTGGCGGCCTGGCTGATCGGTTCTCCTGCCGAGCTTGAGGATGCAATGATTTCCTGCTGCGATGTTGGCGTCACCGCCGGGGCGAGCGTCGACCCGGCCTCCGTCGACCTGCTCATCGACGTCCTCGGGCAGAAGGGTGGAACATTAATCAGGCGCCTGTAGGGGCAATGTCGACTTTGATGTTACGTTCTGTGATATGAAAGCGGCAAAATGCCTGTTTATGTGAAAAGTGGCCAATTAAAGTGGGACTTTTGGGTCCAAATGGGGTGCCGAATGACGCCTCCAGATGATATTCCCTTGCCCTGATGCATTTTATTGACTAAGGAAAAATCAGGGCTTAAACTTTCTCCCAAGAGGTGAGAAAAAGGATGGCCAGGAAGATTAGTGTGGAGCTCTGCATGGGCTCAAGCTGCTTCGCCCGCGGGAACAGCGAGATACTGCAGGCGATCGAGTCCTATATCTCGGAGAAGGGTCTCGAGGACCAGGTCGAGCTTGTCGGCCACCTCTGCCTCGGCAAGTGCAAGGAGGGCCCGAACCTCCGCATAGACGGAACCGACTTCTCGGCCATCACACCTGAGGAGGCCGTCGCCCACCTGGCGAAGGCTTTGGAGGAATAGGACATGCTCTATCCCGTCTACACAGAGACGACCAACTGCCGCGACTGCTACAAGTGCGTGCGCACCTGTCCTGTAAAGGCGATCCAGATCAAGGATGGCAGCGCCGTCATCATCAAGGACAGATGCATCTTCTGCGGCCGCTGCGTGGCAGTGTGTCCCAACAGCGCGAAGAAGATCAGGAGCGATCTGTCCCGCGCCAAGGTCCTCATGGGAACGAAGGACCGCGTCATCTGTTCCCTCGCACCCTCATTCGCAAGCGAGTTCCGCGGCAAGGAGGAGAAGCTGCTTGCCGCATTGCGCCGCCTCGGCTTCTGGGCCGTGAGTGAGACCGCCATCGGCGCCGCCTACGTCTCGGCCGCCATCGACAAGTACGCCGAGGAGCACGATGGCAAGTGCCCCTGGATTTCCACAGCATGCCCCTCCGTCGTCGAGATCGTCAGGAAGTACCATCCTGAGGACACGGCATACCTCGCCAAGGTTCCATCCCCATTGCAGACCCACTGCGCCTATCTGAGGAAGCTCTACGGAGAAGACATCGGCATCATCTTCATCGGCCCCTGCGCCGCCAAGAAGAACGAGGCCGACATCGCGCCCGGCTATCCCGACATCGCACTGACCTGGGACGAGCTCAGGACCTGGATGGCCGACGAGCATTTCAGCCTCGATTCGGTCGATCCTTCCGAGGCCCTCTCCTTCGTCCCCGCCAAGGCAGGCGTGAGCGCCTACTATCCTGTCGAGAACGGCCAGATCGTCACCTCGAAGCTCTGGGGTTCGAGCGCCTTCAACAAGGACGCGGTCCCACTTTCCGGAATGGGCGAGATCCAGGCCGTCTTCTCCAAACTCTCTGACGACATGCCCTTCCTCGAGCTCCTCAGCTGCGAGGGCGGATGCATCAACGGCCCTGTCGGCGACAAGTCCGTCTCGCTTGCCGAGCGCAAGAGCGCCGTCGTGAAGTTCACCCAGGCCCGTCTCGAGGGGGGCGAGAAGCTCTTCGAGCCCGATCCCGCCTTCGTCGACGAAGTGCTCAGCGAGGGCTATGGTCTGCTGAAGACGGCCAAGATGGAGCATCTGGCTCCGATCAGGCGCGACTTCAGCGAGGACGAGATCCGAAAGGCCCTCCTCGAGCTGGGCAAGACGGAGAAGGCCGACGAGCTCAACTGTGGCGGCTGCGGCTACAACACCTGCCGCGACATGGCCATCGCCTACCTGTCCGGCATGGCCGAGGTCGAGATGTGTGTGACCAAGATGCGCAAGGAGGCCCAGAGCAAGGTCGACGTCCTGCTCAGGACGATCCCCAACGCCATCGTCATCATGAACAAGGACCTGAACATAGCGGACTGCAACCTCAACTTCCTCAGGATCTTCGGCGACATGGACGAGTCGCTGCTCGACGAGAGCATGCTCCAGCTCGTCAGCGGCCTGCCTCTTGAGCGCTTCGTGCCCTTCTACCAGAAGTTCAACGACGAGTTCTACGCCCAGAAGATGAACCAGTACAGGCTGCACTACAAGGACAAGTTCCTGCGCGTCACCTTCTTCCTGGTGGAGGAGGGCCGTCTGCTTGGCGCGATGTTCGAGGACATCACGAACCCGACCGTTCGCAGGGAGACCGTCGTCAAGAAGGCCGAGGACGTCATCCAGAAGTCACTGGAGACGGTCCAGCAGATCGCCTCGCTGCTCGGCGAGAACGCCGCAGAGACCGAGATCATGCTCAACAGCCTGATCGACGCCTTCAGCGTCCACAACGAGAAGGAGGCGGATACCGACGGCTTCACGCTGGATGAGGACAATATAGAGTGAACAACGTATTCATCGATGTCGATTATGCCCAGATCTACAAACACGGCCAGAAGATCGGCGGCGATGTCTTCCTGCTCTCCCGCAACCCGGAGAGCAACCAGATCGTCTGTACACTCTCCGACGGGCTTGGCAGCGGGGTGAAGGCCAACGTCCTGGCTTCCCTTACAGCCCACATGGCCCACAAGCTCTCCTTCTCTCCGATCTCGCTCTCGCACTCGGCAGAGATCATCATGAACACGCTGCCCGTGTGCAAGGAGAGGAAGATCAGCTACTCGACCTTCACGATCGCCGACATCCACTACCAGGAGAACATGGAGAACATCAAGGTGCGCCTGGTGGAGTACGACAACCCCCTCTCGCTGCGCTTCAAGGACGCCGAGAAGATAAGCTGGCAGAGGGAGAAGAACGAGCTCCAGCGCAAGGCCGCCTTCAAGAAGGAGGTCGTACAGTACTCCTCCTTCAACATGGAGATAGGCGAGAGGCTGATCATGTTCTCCGATGGCGTGGCCCAGGCTGGTCTTGGCAAGAGCCTGCCCCTCGGCTGGCGCAACAGCGGGGTCGAGGCCTTCGTGCGCGACCTGATCGCCAAGGAGCCCGACATCTCCTCGCGCGAGCTGTCGGCCGCCATCGTCCAGAAGGCCAACAGCCTGGACGGCATGTGCTCGAAGGATGACATCACGGCGGTCGTCGTCTACATCCGCCGTCCGCGCAAGACGCTGATTGTCACCGGACCTCCCTTCCTCAAGGAGTCCGACGCCATACTCGGCGAGAAGATCCGCGCCTTCGACGGGCGCAAGATCGTCTCGGGCGGTACGACGGCCCTGATCGTCTCGCGCCTGTTCAATGCGAAGATCACGGTCGACCTGAGCTGCTGGTCGCCCGACGTGCCTCCTGCCAGCCGGATGGAGGGCATAGACCTCGTCACGGAGGGTATGCTCACGCTCAGCCAGGTGGCCAACGTGCTTGAGAAGAAGATTCCGCCATCGACGCTCCCCAACACGCCGGTGCGCAAGTTCGTCGAGATCCTTCTGGACAGCGACCAGATCCACTTCCTCGTCGGAACGAAGATCAACGAGGCCCACCAGGATCCCAACATCCCTGTGGAGATCGGCATCAGACGGACCATAGTGGGCCGCCTGAGGGCCGCATTGGAAAACATATACTTGAAGGAGACTTCACAAGAATATCTTTAGGAGAATAGAGTTATGAAGAAAGAGAAAGTTCAGGTGAAAATCTGCGTCGGCACAGCCTGCTTCGTCCAGGGCGGCAGCGACCTGCTGCTGTACAACGACTTCGTGGATCCCGCAGTCATCTCCCAGTGCGAGATCGAGGGCTGTTCCTGCCTCGAGGCCTGCAAGGTCAACGGAGAGGGTGCTCCCTACGTGACGATCAATGGCACCGTCCACAGCAAGGTCACCCAGGAGGAGTTCGCCAGACTGCTCAGCGAGGCCGTGAAGAATGCTTGAACTGAACAACCAGTACACTTCGATGAAGAGGCGCATCGACACCGAAGTCCTGAAGCTGTTCTTCGCCGGCAAGCTGGACGAGCTCGATAGGCTGCCTTACACAATCATCCCCAAGGACAGGACCCCCAACAGATGCTGCATCTACAAGGAGAGGGCCATCGTCCGCTACCGCATCATGGCCCTGCTCGGAATCGACATCGAGCGCCACGACGACGAGATGAAGCCCCTCTCGCAGTATGCGAAGGAGGTCATGGAGGAGGATCCCCCGACCCTGCCTCTGCTGACGACCATCTCGACCGGATGCTACGGCTGTCCTCCCGACCAGTACCGCATCAGCGACGCCTGCCGCGGCTGCTTCGCCCGCCCGTGCATGGCCAACTGCCCGAAGGACGCGATCGTCTTCATCAACGGCCAGGCCCACATCAACGAGGAGAGGTGCATCCGCTGCGGCAAGTGCATGGACGTGTGTCCCTTCCACGCCGTCGTCCACATCCCCGTCCCCTGTGAGGAGGCCTGTCCCGTGGGCGCCGTCAAGAAGAACGAGAAGGGCGTCGTCGAGATCGACCACAAGAACTGCATCAGCTGCGGCCGCTGTGCCCGCTCATGCCCCTTCGGCGCCATCGCCGAGCGCAGTGGCCTCTTCCCCGTGCTGAAGATGCTGGAGAAGGGCGAGAAGGTCACGGCCATGATCGCTCCGGCCATCGAGGGCCAGTTCCCCGGTACCCTGGCCCAGATCAAGGCCTCCCTCATCAAGGCAGGCTTCGACAAGGTCGTCGAGGTCGCCGAGGGCGCCGCCGTCACGACTGAGCATGAGGCCGACGAGGTCATCAGGAGGAAGGGCGAGGGAGCCGGCTACATGACGACGAGCTGCTGCTCGGCCTACATGGAGCTGGTCGACAAGCACCTGCAGTTCCTCGACGAGAGGTACTCCAGAGCCTTCAGCCCCATGATCTACACCTCGAAGCTGTGCAAGGAGAGCGACCCGGAGAACAAGACCGTCTTCATCGGTCCCTGCCTTGCCAAGCGTGTCGAGGCGGCCCGCCGCGGTGGAGTCGACGGAGTGATCACCTTCAGCGAGCTTGCCGCCATCTTCATGGCCAAGGGCATCGATGTGCGCGAGGAGGAGGGCGCCGAGATGGGCGACACTTCCGCCTACGAGTACTGTCGCCAGTTCGCCGTCAGCGAGGGCGTCGCCGGCTGCGTGCTCTCCCGCGTCGAGGATCCCCAGAGCATCAGGACGCTCCCGATCAACGGAGTCGACAAGAAGACCTTCCGCCTGATGAAGAGCTGGGAGAAGAGGGCCCCCGAAGTCGACCTCGTCGAGGTCATGTGCTGCGAGGGCGGATGCATCAACGGACCGGGCACCATCGTCAAGCCGGCCGTCGCCATGAAGCTTCGTGGCGGCAGCAAGGCCGCAAGCCCTGTGGCCTCGGTCAAGAAGGGCATCTGAGGGCGAAGGACAATCCAGGAGGGGGTGGAGATTCCGCCCCCTCCTTCCGTATTGCCAAAATGTGTCTCACTTGTCATAATCCCAGTCAGAGCGTTGACGAAGACGAGTAGTGCGCCACTTGCATGAAAGAGAGGCCTGGCCGTGGCTGGAAGCCGGCTGGTGCAAGCCGCATGAAAACCCCTTCCGAGCTGCCCGCGAGAAAGCAAGTGGGCCGCAGTGGATGCGACAAATCCTACAAGAGCGTCCCCTTCGGGGGGAAGCAGGGTGGTACCGCGGAATGCAAGCCTTTGCAGTTTCGTCCTTGCACAGATGAGGATGAGTCTGGAAAGGCTTGTCTTCGTTTCAGGAGGTTATCTATGGAGAAAGACGAGAGACTGTCGACGATCCGCCATTCCATGGCACATGTCATGGCAGAGGCGGTCCTCGAGATGTTCCCCGGGGCCCAGATCGCCATCGGACCCTCGATCGAGAACGGCTTCTACTACGACTTCGAGCTGCCCCGCCAGCTGACCGAGGCCGACCTTGAGGAGATCACGGCCCGGATGAAGGCCATCATCAAGGCGGGCAAGGAGTTCAAGAGGATCGAGGTCAGCCGCGACGAGGCGAGGGAAATGTTCAAGGACCAGAAGTACAAGCTGGAGCTCCTTGACGCCATCCCCGAGGGCGAGACCGTCACGATCTACAACCAGGGCGCCTTCACGGACCTGTGCCGCGGCCCCCATGTCGCTTCGACCAAGGAGCTCAACGCGGAGTCCTTCAAACTTCTGTCCATCGCCGGAGCCTACTGGCGCGGCAGCGAGAAGAACGCCATGCTCACCCGCATCTACGGCACCGCCTGGTCCAACCCCAAGGAACTGAGGACCTACATGGACCATCTGGCCGACGTCGAGAGGAGGGACCACAGGAAGCTTGGCAAGGACCTCGACCTCTTCAGCCTCCACGAGGAGGCGGGCCCCGGCCTCGTCTACTGGCACCCCAGGGGAGCCAGGATCCGCCAGGCGATCGAGGACTTCTGGAGGAAGGAGCACTACAAGAACGGCTACGAGATGGTCTACACGCCCCATGTCGGAAAGAGCTGGCTGTGGGAGACCAGTGGACACCTGGGCTTCTACAGGGACAGCATGTACCCGCCCATGGAGATGGACAAGGCCGACTACTACGTCAAGCCGATGAACTGTCCCTTCCACATCATGATCTACAACAACAGCCTGCACAGCTACCGCGACCTGCCCTGCCGCTGGGCCGAGCTGGGAACCGTCTACCGCTATGAGAAGGCTGGCGCCCTCCATGGACTGATGAGGGTGCGCGGCTTCACGCAGGACGATGCCCACCTCTTCTGCACCCCCGAGCAGATGGACGACGAGATCGAGGAGGTCCTCCGCTTCTCCATCCACATGCTCAAGAGCTTCGGCTTCGAGGACTTCCATGCCTACATCTCGACCCGTCCCGAGAAGTCCGTCGGCGACCCGGCCCTCTGGGACAGCGCCACCGAGGCGCTGAGGAAGGCCGTCGAGAAGGCTGGACTGAAGTACGACATCGACGAGGGTGGTGGAGCCTTCTACGGACCGAAGATCGACCTGAAGATCAAGGATGCGATCGGACGCGAGTGGCAGCTGTCGACCGTCCAGTTCGACTTCAACCTGCCCGAACGCTTCAAGATGACCTTCGTCGACAAGGACGGCAAGGAGAAGCGTCCCCTCATGATCCACCGCGCCCTTCTGGGCTCGATCGAGCGCTTCTTCGGTGTCCTGCTGGAGAACTACGCCGGAGCCTTCCCGCCCTGGCTCTGCCCTGACCAGGTCGCCATCGTCCCAGTCGGCGAGAGCGCCTTCGACTACGCCAAGGCCCTTGAGAAGCGCTTCAAGGAGGCTGGGCTGAGGGCCTACGCCGACCTGTCCGGCGACAGGATGAACGCCAAGATCCGCAAGGCCCAGCAGCTCAAGGTGCCCTACCAGGTCATCATAGGCGAGAAGGAGATGGCCGCCGACCAGGTCTCCATCCGCTACCGTACCGGACGCCAGGCCAACGGCGTCGCGACTGAAGCCTTCATCGCCGAAGTCAAGGACATCGTGGACCGCAAGGCCCAGCTCGATTGAAGTGCATCCAGACCTCCCCGCGGGGAGGTCTGGCCATATATGGAGGAGACCATCGATGGATTTGAAGGAGAGGCTTGAGCGCCTCCATGAGCTGGACAGAAGGCTCGTCACGCTCCAGGATGCGATCGCAGTCCTGGGCTTCGACGAGGAGACTGTCATGCCACAGGAGGCGAGTGGGGAGAGGGGCGAGCAGCTTGCCCTCCTGTCCGGTCTGCGCCACGAGGAGGCGACGGGTGGAGAGCTGAGGGACCTTGTCGCCTCGCTTGAGGGCGAGGAGGGCCTTGACAGTGTCGACTGTGCCCTCGTCCACCACCACAAGCGCTTCCTGGAGACGGAGGGGAAGCTGCCCAGAAGCTTCGTCGAGGAGGAGGCCGCCGCGATCGCCACCAGCCAGAGCGCCTGGGTCAGGGCGAGGAGTGAGGACGACTACGCTTCCTATGCACCCATTCTGGAGCGCATCGTCGACCTCGAGCGGCGCAAGGCCGAGTACATAAGACCTGGAGCCGACCCCTACGACACTTTGCTCGACCTCTACGAGGAGGGTATGGACGAAGCCAAGGTGGCTTCCGTCTTCGACCCTCTTGAAGATGACATCCATGCGATAATGGACCGCCTTGGGGACGGCAGCGTCGAGGACTCCTTCCTCTACCATGACTATGACAGGGACCGCCTCCACGCTTTCTGTCTGGACGTCATTTCACGCATGGGCTTCGACAGCCACAGAGGCTGCGTCTCCATCTCGGCCCATCCTTTCACGAGCTGTCTTGGACGGGACGACGTGAGGATCACGACGCGCTACAGCGACCCGAGCTGGTTCGACTCGATCTCCACGATCGTCCACGAGTGCGGCCACGCCCTGTACGACATGCATGCCACGCTGAACCCGGCGACGCGGGGAAGCAGTCTGGGCAACGGCCGCTCTATGAGCCTGCATGAGTCCCAGTCCCGCTTCTGGGAGAACATGATCCTCCGCGACCGCCCCTTCTGGATGTGCATGTACGCCGACCTCCAGAAGGCCTTGCCCTTCATGGAGGGCGTCAGCCTGAACCACTTCCTCAGGGCCATCAACCAGGCACGGCCTTCGGCGATCCGCGTGAACGCCGACGAGCTGACATACCCCTTGCACATCATCATGCGCTTCCGCCTGGAGAGGGACCTCATCAGGGGAGATCTGAGTGTCAGGGACCTCGCCGAGGCCTGGAGGGAGGAGAGTCTGAGGACGGTACGCTATCGTGTCGAGAATGACAGCGAGGGTTGCCTCCAGGACGTCCACTGGCCACAAGGCATGTTCGGCTACTTCCCCAGCTACGCCCTGGGCTCCATCGCGGCCGCCTCCTTCAAGAAGAGCCTCGAGGAGGCCGTGGGAGGCAATGACAGGCTGGACGAGGCCATCGCATCCGGAGACTGGAAGGTCGTGACGGACTGGCAGGACAGGGCCATCTGGCACTCCGGTTCCATCTACGGCTTCGACGAGTGCGTGCGCCGCGTCACCGGCCGCGAGCTTGACGTGGCCGCCTACAATGAATACCTTGTCGACAAGTTCACCCGCCAGCGTGGCGGGGAAAATCCAGAGGGATAGGATCTTTTAGTTATGAATCTACCAAACAAGCTCACTGTGCTCCGCCTCATCATGGTGCCCTTCTTCTTCATCGGCTTCTGTCTGCCGACCTGGTTCGGAGAGGGCGCGCGCCTCGTGTCCGTCATCATGATGCTCGTATGCTACGTCGTCGCCGAGCTGAGCGACCTGCTCGACGGAAAGATCGCGCGCAAGTACAAGCTCGTCACCGACCTGGGCAAGGTCATGGACCCATTCGCCGACACGCTGAGCCATCTGACCTTCTTCGCATGCTTCTACGGCATGGGCATCATGCCGGCTGTCGCCTTCATCATAATCATGTGGAGGGAGTTCTCGATCCTCTTCGTGCGCATGCTCATGATGGGACGCGGCAAGGCCGTCGCCGCCAACATCTGGGGAAAGAGCAAGACTGTGCTCTACGCCATCGTCTCCATCCTCTCCATCGCATTCATCGTGGCCGGCCACTTCGCCCCCGGCGCCTGGCAGACCACCTACCAGACTGTCCTGACAGTCCTCTTCTACCTTGCCGCCCTGGCCAGCCTGCTGAGTTTCACGACCTACATGTCGGCCATCGTCAAGAGCAGGGCGCTTTCGGACATGACCCGCTGATGGAGGGCCTCGACCGCTTCCACGGCGCCGTGCGCTGCGTTGTCAGCGACGTCGACGACACGATCACGAGCCGTGGACGCCTCCTGCCTGCGGCCCTCGAGGCCCTGTGCCGCGTTTCGGGCTATCCGGCGAAAATTCAGAAAATC
>JADIMU010000070.1 GCA_017694495.1 Candidatus Aphodenecus pullistercoris | reverse complement strand
AGGCTACGGAGCCGACACGCTGCTTGCCGGCTACAGGGGAGAGCACCTCATGGCACAGGGCAGGCTCTCCGTCACAGAGGATGTCGGTGTCAACCTCATGGGCTCCATAGGGCTCCAGGCGATGGGAGTGGGCGCCATCTACACACGTGGCAAGGAGGCGAACATCGCCGCGATGGATCGCGTCATGGAAGAGTCCTGGCGCTTCTTCCTCTCCCGTCCTTTCCTCCGCGTGGCCCTCAGCCTCGAGTATTACGGCCGACCCGTCAGACCGGCCACCTACAGGGAGATCGAGAGCCGCCTCGAGGTCGAGTGCCGCCCATACGAGGACCTCGTCCTCTGGTCCCGACAGAAGTCGTCATACAGACAGCGTGGCTGGTGGGATGGACAGGTGGCCTATGGTCTGAAGTGGAAGGGACAGGGCATCGGATGGGACAGTGAGGATGGTTTCTCGCTTTCGCTTTCGTTCGATGGTCTGAGCTTCACGATCTCAGGAAGCGGCTTCAGTGTGGGCTATGAGGCCAGGCTCGACTGGCTGCGTCTACGCTTCTCTCTGGACAGTGGTGGCAAAGTCGACACTTCGCTCACACTCCACTTCTAGAAGTCTCCAAGCAGCCTCACTTCATACTCGAGCGTGATGCCATACCTCTTCTCGACTGCGGCGCGCACGATCTCGGCAAGCTCGTACATATCCCTGCTCGTCGCACTTGAGGCATTGACGATGAAGGCGCCGTGGTAGGGCGAGACCATGGCCCCTCCGTGCTCCAGACCCTTGAGGCCGGCCTCGTCGATGAGCGCGCCGGCGCTCATGCCAGGCGGGTTGCGGAAGAAGCAGCCGGCACAAGGGTACTTGAACTGGCCCCGCTCGATGCGCTTGGCCTTGAAGGCCTCCTTGCGCACCCTGGCCTGGGCTGTGGCTCCCAGAGGCTGGAGGCGGAAGGCTGTGCACAGGATGGTGTCGCCCTCCTCGAAGGGGCTGCTGCGGTAGCTGAATGCGTCGCAGTATGATGGCATGCGCCTGAGCTTGCCGGAGGCTGTGATGTAGTCGCTGTAGAAGAAGCGGTCGCCCACCTCGAGGCCGTTGGCTCCGGCGTTGCCCCAGGTGGCGCCACCCACCGTGCCAGGTATGCCACCCAGCTCCTCAAGTCCTGCGAGGTTGTGGTCCAGGGCCTTGTTGATGACGGCGTCGAGCCGCTCTCCGCATGCCGCGATCACAAGGTCGCCCTTGATCTCGATGCCCTTGACGGCGCGCGTCGAGATGACGAGGCCTGCAATCCCCCTGTCGCTGACGAGGACGTTGGACATGCAGCCCAGGACTGTCACAGGTATGGAGAGCGAACGTGCCCTCTCGAGGTCCTCCAGCAGGGCCTCGATCGTCATCGGTGCGTGGAAGAAATCGCAGCAGCCTCCCGTCCTCGTAGAGGTGAGCGCCGAAAGGTCAACATTCTTCTGCCAGAGTCCCTGTGCCGTCAAAGTGTCCATATGGAATACTTTAACAGCATAGGGGCCACAGCTTCCAGAGCGTGCGGCATGTTGCCTTTGGCCACTCTTTCGTAGTAGATTTGACTCCGATTACAGCAAGGGGGCCATCTCTATGGACAAGATAAGGCTTTACAATACCATGACTAGACGGATCGAGGACTTCGTCCCCATCAATGAGGGGGAGGTCGGAATGTACTGCTGTGGCCCCACCGTCTACAACTATGCGCACATCGGCAATCTCAGGACCTACATCTTCGAGGACCTGCTGCACCGGAGTCTGGTGCGTGCCGGCTACAGGCTGAAGCACGTCATGAACATCACGGACGTGGGACACCTGACCGGAGACGGGGACGACGGAGAGGACAAGATGGCCAAGAGCGCCAAGGAGTCCGGCCGCTCGGTCTGGGACATCGCGGCCTTCTACACCGACGCCTTCTTCCGCGACGAGAAGGACCTGAACATCATCAGGCCCGACATCGTGTGCAAGGCGACTGACCACATCCCCCAGATGATCGACATCATCAAGCGTCTGGAGGAGGGCGGCCACACCTACATCTCGGGCGGCAACGTCTACTTCTCCATCGACACGATCGACGACTACGGCAAGCTCGCCAGACTGAACCTCGACGAGCTGAAGGAGGGCGCGCGCATCGCAGTCGACTCCAACAAGCGCAATGCGAAGGACTTCGTGCTCTGGTTCACGAACAGCAAGTTCAAGGACCAGGTCATGGTCTGGGACAGCCCCTGGGGACGTGGCTACCCCGGCTGGCACATCGAGTGCTCGGCCATGAGCAGCGAGTACCTTGGACCCCACTTCGACATCCATTGCGGCGGCATCGACGCCATCCCGGTCCACCATACCAACGAGATCGCGCAGAGCGAGGCGGCCTTCGGCGTGAAGCCCTGGGTCGACTACTGGTGCCATGGCGAGTTCCTCCTGAACGACAAGGGCAAGATGAGCAAGTCCTCCGGCGAGTTCCTCACGCTCTCCGTCCTCAAAGAGAAGGGCTATGACGCCCTGGACTACCGCTACTTCTGCCTCACGGGCCACTACCGCAGCCAGCTGAAGTTCAGCTTCGAGTCCCTCGACCAGGCCCGCTCGGCAAGGCTGACGCTCATGAGGAAGCTGGCCGAGTACCGCAAGGCCGGCTCTCCTGCCGACAAGCTCAGCGACAAGGCCTCAGGCTACCTCGACGCCTTCGACGAGGCCATGGCCAACGACCTCAAGGCTCCCCAGGCCCTCAGCGTCCTCTGGCAGGCCCTCCGCGACGACGGTCTGGATGGCGCCCAGAAGCTCGCCCTCGCCCTCGTGATGGACTCCATACTCGGTCTGGACCTGGACAGGGCAGGTGAGGAGGCGGGGCAGGATGACATCCCCTCTGAGGCCCTCGAGCTCCTGGCCCAGAGGACACAGGCCCGCAAGGCGAAGGACTGGGCGAAGGCGGACGGAATCCGCGCCCAGCTTGCCGCGATGGGCTTCAAGGTCGTCGACACTCCCCAGGGCGCCCATCTGGAGCGGCTGTAACCTTTCAGGGAGTGTGACGTTTAGGCTTATGGAAATAAAGAGCAGCGACAAAGATTCTTTCAGGCTGGTCTACGACTCGTGCTACAAGACGCTGGTGCGCATCTGCTACCATGTCGTCTACGACCTGGATACCGCACAGGAGCTGGTCCAGGAGGCATTCGAGCGCTTCTACCTGAAGAACATGTCCTTTCCCAGCGAGGATGAGGCCAGATACTGGCTGATCCGCGTGGCGAAGAACCTTGCGCTCAACCATCTGCGCCGCTTCCACAGGGAGCAGGCCATGGTCGAGAAGGTGAAGCTCTCTGTTGCGACGGGCGGCGCCTCATCGGACGCGCAGAAGGCCCTGGACGACAGCGAGACGGTACGCCAGGTGCGCAAGGCCGTCATGGCCCTGCCCGACAACCTGAGGATGGTGGTCATCCTCAAGGAGTACGGGGACCTTGACTACAAGGCCATAGGGAAGATTCTTGGCATCACGGAGGGAAACGTGAAGGTCAGGGTCCACCGCGCGAGGAAGAAGCTGGAAGAGGCTCTTGGTGGAGATGAAGCCTATGTGTATTGACGAAGCGATGCTCTCAAGCCTGCTTGACGGAGAGCTGAAGGAGCCATACAGAAGCCAGACGGAGGAGCATCTCGCCCACTGTCCCGCCTGCCGCGCCCGCCTGGAGAGGCTCAAGGCCCTCAGGAGCGCCCTCAAGGCCGACAGTCCCAGCGACGAGGAGCTGGAGAAGGGCAAGGAGGACTGCCTCGCCCTCCTGGAGCGCAAGTTCTTCTCTGCTGATGGAAAGAAGCCAGGCTTTTTCCGCCGGCGCATAGAGATGGGCCTGGGCGGCATGGTCACAGCGGCCGCCGGACTCGTCGTCGTCTTCATCGGAGGCTTCGTCCTCTTCGGCAGCTCGTCGGAGCAGACGAGCGAGATCATTCCATCCTTCACCGTCCAGGCGGACAGCCAGAACGTCCACTTCGTCTCCACGCAGGAGAGGGGTCTGGACGCCTACTCCCTCGAGGAGATCCTCGCCTATCTGGACAGCAGGGGCTACGACGTCGAGATTTCGATGCGCGGCCTCCAGCCCCTCGAGTAGCCGGCCCTACATTCATTGCGCTCGATGTGCTATACTCCTCCTGACTGAAACGTTAGGAGGAGTGCCTGCAAATGAGCGACATCTCTACAAAATACCTCGGTCTGGAGCTGGAAAACCCGATCATCATCGCCTCCGGACCGCTTACGGGCGACCTTGAGCACCTCAAGGCCTGCCAGAAGGCCGGCGCCGGCGCCGTGGTCCTCAAATCCATCTTCGAAGAGCAGATCGAGTCGCGCATCGAGAGCGACATGGCCGCAAACGAGCAGTATCTGGGCCACAGTGACGCCGCCCTCTGGTTCGAGAGCATGAGCCGCCAGCACTACCTGGAGCGCTGCCTCGATCTGATCCGCAGCGCGAAGAAGGAGCTTTCAATTCCCGTCATCGCATCCATCAACTGCGCCAGGTCATCATCCTGGATCGACTTCATCCCTTCCTTCGAGGAGGCGGGAGCCGACGCCATCGAGCTGAACTACCATCCCATCGCAGCCGACGCCTCCACCAGCGGTACCACCGTCGACGATGAGGCGGTCCGCTTCGCCCGCAGCGTCCGTGCTGTGGCCAAGGGTCCTGTGAGCATGAAGATCGGCTGCGAGTATTCGTCGCTTGCCAACATCATGAAGCGTCTGGACGGGGAGGGCATCGACGGCATCGTCCTCTTCAACCGCTTCTTCCGTCCCGACATCGACATCGAGTCGATGGGTGCGACGCTGGCCGCCAGCCCCCTCTCATCCGAGGGCGAGTACGCGGAGTCGCTCCGCTGGAGTGCCCTGATGAGTGCTGAGCTGAAGTGCTCGATCGCTGCGACGACGGGCATCCACAGCGGAGATACAGTCATCAAGTTCCTGCTTGCCGGAGCCGCCGCATGCCAGGTGTGCTCCGCCGCCATCAGGAAGCTGTCCGTCATCGGCGAGATGAAGGAGCGCCTCTGTGGCTGGATGGCAGGCAAGGGCTTCTCCTCGCTAGGTGACTTCCAGGGCCGCCTGGCCCAGGAGCGGATGGCCGACGGCAGCGCCTGGGAGAGGGTGCAGTACGTGCGCTCTCTGATGGGGGAGGTGTGAAGTGTTCGACCGCAGCAAGTTCATCGACATCGAACCTTATGACGGACCGGATTGCGAGGCCGCATGCCGCAGGCTGAAGGAGCATCCTGAATATGTCTACGCCCTCGCGACAGGACTCTTCCCCGGAATCGGAGAAGAGGTGAACCGCCAGAGGATGGGATTCACCGGAGCCGTCCTCCAGCGCCTGGATGAGGTGCACAGCTATGACGACTTCCAGAAGAAGATCACATGCGACGTCTGTCTGGAGACCTTGCTGAAGACCTCCGTGACAAGCTTCACCTACAGCGGACAGGAGAAGCTCGATCCCGAAAGGAGCTACCTCTTCATCTCGAACCACCGCGACATCGTCCTGGACTGCGCCCTCCTGGATCTGGCGCTCTACCGCAGCGGTCTGCCGATCTGCGAGATGGCCATCGGAGACAACCTCCTGGCCAACCCCTTCATCGCGGACGTCTTCAAGCTCAATGGAGCGATCATCGTCAAGAGGGACCTGCCCTTCAGGGAGAAGTACCTCGAGACGCTGCGCCTGTCCGAGTACTTCGTCGAGAAGATTGCCAGCGGCAAGTCGATCTGGGTGGCCCAGAAGTCGGGCCGCAGCAAGGATGGCCTCGACGTCACTCACCCCTCCATCGTCAAGATGCTCCATCTGGCGAAGAAGAGGGAGGGTGTCGGCTTCGAGGAGGTCATCAAGGCCTGCCACATCGTACCTGTTGCGGTGAGCTACGAGTACGATCCCAACGACATCGCCAAGGCGCGCGAGGAGGTCCTGACCCAGGCCAACGGCAGCTACAACAAGGGCAAGGTCGAGGACGTCGTCTCGATGATCCGCGGCCTGAGGGAGTTCAAGGGGAGGATCCACATCAGCATCGGCGACGAGCTGACCGGCGACTGGCACAGCCCCGAGGAGGTGGCCGCGGAGATCGACCGCCAGATCCACCTGAACTACCACCTGATGGACACGAACTGGTTCTGCTACGACCAGCTGAACGGAGATGATGCGAACAGGGACAAGTATCCCGACTTCGACGGCAAGGCCTTCCTGGACCGCTATGCTGTCCTGAACGACGAAGTGCGCACCTTCATCCTCAACAGCTACGCCAACCCAGTGAGGAGCCGGCTTGCGCAGCTGGGCTAGACTTGGCCTCATCATCCTGGCCCTTGCCCTCGCTTCCTGCTCGGGCAGGGGCTTCACTGTGGCTGGAGGCGGTCTCGTCAGCAATTCCACCTGGTCCGATGGCCGGGCTGTGGAGAGCCGCATGACCCTCACCCTCCAGCTGCCTGAGGACGACAGCTACAGCTTCCGCCTTGTCAAGGACAGCCTGAGCTGGGAATCTCCGCTCACCACCACGGGTGGGGGAATCTACACATGCGAGCTAGCCATTACAAGTGGTGCCCATTTTCCTGAGGGCGAGTACAGCTGCTTCGTCATCTCGTCTGAGGGAGCCCAGGAGACGATCGCGCTCACATACCATGCCGAGGACGTGTCAGGAATGGCACCGGGTGTGCATACCGACGCCTACGGCAACACTGTCACTATACTCTAGCTTGTGCGTCCGACCATCGCACGCAGCTCCTTCTCACTCAGCTTGACGACGAAGGTGCGTCCGTGCGGGCATGAGGGGTCGTCCAGTGCGAAGACTTCCTCGAGGAGGGCCTTGGCCGTCGTATCGTCGACGTAGTCGCCCGCCTTGATCGCCCCCTTGCATGCGAGGACGGCATACAGCCCCGCCTCGATCTCCTCCTCGCTGCCTCTGGCGCTCTGGATGAAGGCGACGAGGGACTTCTCGTTCCCCCTGGCCGAGGCGGGCAGGCTGGTCAGCTCCCAGAGCCTGTCCTCCTTCTGGCCCAGGCCAAGACCGTACTGTGTGTAGATGTAGCCGTATTCCTGGAGGAAGGCGTCGACGTCGCCATCGACTTCGAACTCGATCGGCACGAGGAGGCGTTGCACGTCCCTCTGCTTCCTCAACGTGTTGAAGAGTATCCTCTCATGGGCGGCATGCTGGTCGACGAGGTAGAGCGCTCCATCCTTCTCGCAGATCAGGAAGAGTCTGAAGGCCTGGCCGATGTAGCGGAAGCCTGATGACCTGTCACTCCAGAAGTCCGCAACTGGCTGCGAGGCCGCCTTGTGTTGCCCCTGGGCGCTGAAGAGCTCCTTCGCCTTGTCAAGCCAGGCGCTGTCGCGCGGCTTGTCGGAAAGCGTCTGGGGACCACTGCCGTGCCCTCCGTCCTTCTCCTCCTGGGCGTAGCGGATGCGGTCGAGCGCGAAGGAGGAGTCGACCCAGCTCGTCCTCTCCTGGGCGATGGGCTGGAGGTAGGGCTGGCTGTCCTGGCTTGCCACTATGGTGGGGATCTGGCGGGGCAGGCCGGTGGCGACTAGGCGCTGGACGGCATGGTGGATCTCGGCCTTGTTGCGCAGCTTCACCTCCCTCTTGGCCGGGTGGATGTTGAAGTCGACGAGGCTGGCCTCGTCCTCGACGAAGAGGACGGAGTATGGGAAGGCGCCGCCGGGAAGGATCTCGCCGTAGCCGTAGACGATGGCCTGGACGAGGGAGAACTCGTCGACCTGACGCGAGTTGACGTAGATCTTTATGCGGCTGCGGTCCGACCTGTGGAGGCCGGCGAGGCTGGTCACCAGGGTGAGCGAGAAGTCGCCGTAGTCGGCGCTGAGCGTGACGAAGGACTTGCGCTCAAGCCTCTCGTCCAGCGTCAGGATGTCGAGGACGCGGTCCTCCAGGCTCAGGCGGCGGGGAAGGTCGACCTTCATGGCTCCGTCCTGGCTGTAGGTGAAGTGGACGGAGGGGAAGGCCATGGCCTTCGAAAGGAGGCTTTGGCGGCATAGCGTCGCCTCGCTGGGCGCCCTCTTCAGGAAGGCGCGTCGGGCGGGAATCTCGCCGAAGAGCTCCTCGACCGTGACGACTGTACCCCTGTCGGGCCCGCCGGGCGTCAGTTTCTCGTCCCTGAGGTTGTCGACGCTGAGCGTCCAGGCCTCATCACCTTCGCGGCGGCTGGCTATCGTGAGGCGCGAGACGGCCGCGATGGAGTGCAGAGCCTCTCCCCTGAAACCCATCGTGTGGATGTCGTACAGGTCGTCGACCTTGCTGATCTTGCTCGTCGCGTATTGCATGATCGAGAGGGGAAGGTCTTCCTTGTGCATTCCGCAGCCGTTGTCGGCGAGCCTGATCTCCTCTATTCCACCACCCCTGATCGAGAGTGCGATCTCGTCGGCCTTGGCGTCGAGGGCGTTGTCGACAAGCTCCCTGACGACGCTCTGGGGCCGTTCTATGACTTCTCCGGCCGCGATGCGGGCCGCAAGCATGCTGTCCAGTCTTCTAATGTCTGCCATCAGAACCTCAAGCTAGTTATAAGGCTAAAGCCCAAAGAAGTCGAGCCTGTCGCGCTTGTGGCCATGTTCGTCCATCCCGATTCCGTCCTTCCAGGCCTGACGAGGTCGATCGAGGCCTCCATCGCCAGGTGGCCGAAGGTCTTCGCGACGACGAAGGAGAAGACGCCTTCCTCGTCGAAGAGGCTGGAAGCTCCAGTGCGTACGATGCCGCCGACGAAGTCGCGCTTCACATAGCCCAGGCGCAGCGTGAAGTCCCTCATCATGTACCAGGCCTCGAGGCGGAACCTGTCCGCGCTCTCCCTGGCCAGTAGGCTGAGGAAGGAGTCGATGCGGTAGTCGATGCTGATGCCGCCCTGCGAGAGGGCATAGGAGAAGCCGAGCTCCAGGTAGGGCGTCATGCCCTCGAGCCAGGGCCACTCATGCTCACCGTCCCTCTTGTCGAGGCTGTCGTAGTAGAACTCCCTTGCATATCCGCTCTGGGCGCCGGATGCCAGGGTGAAGGACCAGGGTCCGAAGAGGCCGGTGAGCCGTCCTCCCAGCGCCATCTGGAAGTCCTCGCTGCTTGTGATGTGGAAGTCGATGAAGTCAGGCCCCTGGTCGATGTGGGTCGTGGCGTAGAAGGAGAGCGTGAGCCTTCCTTCGAGGAGGTCCTGGCTCATGCGGAAGGCCGGGATGATCCTGTTTGAAAAGTCCGTGTCGCTGAAGCGGTGGTCGAGAAGGGTCTCGACGACCATGGTCGGTCCCTCGGCGCCCATGGGCGAGACGCTGACCGAGAGCTCAAAAAGCCGTGGCGCCTCCATGTCGTCGATGAAGAGGCGGGCCGAGGCCCTCGATGCGATGTTCACGCCCAATGCCAGGGACATGTCCTCCTCTATGCCGTAAAGGAGACGGTGGTCGAAGCTGGCCGCCTGGAGGCTGCCGTCCCTTGTCGCTATGAGGTAGAGCGGGGAGTCCTCGCCGCCAAGCCGGATCTCGTCGACAAGCGAGAAGACGTCGGTCGCCAGGTCGTAGAAGAGGCCCAGCGTCGTCTCCTGGCCGTAGCCGAAGTCGAACCAGATGTCGCCTTCGTCGTTCGAGAGGGCCAGGTCGCCTCCCTGGCGGGTGAGGGTCAGAGGCAGGCGCAGGGCGAAGATGCCGTCGTCCATGATGTTGAATGAGAGGGTCGGGCGGAGGATGAGGCTGGCTCTGCTCTCGTTGTAGTTGTAGCCCGTGACGAGGGAGAAGTCGAGCCAGGAGGGGCTCGTGACGGGATCCCCACTCTGGCTGACTATGGCCTCCATCAGGTTGAGGCTGGTGAGCATCGTAATGCTCGGCACCCTCTCCTCGTCCAGGTAGACGGCGACCGTGGTGCTTATCGCCTCGTTCTCGTAGCCCATCGAGATGAAGGCCTGCGTCTTCTCCTGGAAGGAGGTGAGAGGGGAGGAGAAGAGGCCGGAGAGCCTGACTCCTCCCGCGAAGTCCAGGCCAAAGGCGGTGAAGCCGAGCTCGAGCGAGAAGTAGTCCTCGTCCTTCACCAGGGCGAACTCGTCCATGTCCAGCGGGAACTGGAGGTCCAGCACCAGGTCGAAGACCTCGCTGTCGTAGAGCAGTGAGCTGTATAGTGTGATCGTGTTGTCGTTCGTCCTGCCCGACTCGTAGCCGTTGAGGTACTGGCCGAACTGCAGCTCTCCCTGCGTGTAGGCCAGTCCCATGTCGAGCGAGAAGGAGGGGAAGGTCAGCGGTACGGAGAAGGACATTCCCCAGCCGTCCAGGCCATCACCCTGGTCCGTGACCATGAAGGCTGTGGTGAACTGCATGCCCAGTCCGGCGTCGCCCGATGTGATGATCGGCGCGCTGAGGTAGATCTCGGGGTAGAAGAGGTGGTTTCCGCCGGAGTGCGAGATCCTCGCCAGGAGGGAGAGGCCGAGGTCGGCCTGTGCCCAGGTGGAGGAGAGCACGCCGTTGTAGCTGAGGTAGCCGTCCTCCCCCTCGAGCCTGAGGTCGCTGTAGCCTATGCTGTGGCTGTAGTACTCGCCCTCCAGGCGGGAGAGGAACTGGAGCCGGCTGTAGTCGGGCTGGAAGGAGTTCGTGAAGGCGCTGGCGACGCCGAAGGGGTCGCCCGGTATGATGAGGTCCTCGCCGATGTCCAGGGTGAGGAAGCCGAAGTCGAGGCTGATCTTGTCGATGAAGGAGAGGACGAAGCCGATCCACTCGCGTGGGAGTGTGAGCTGGTGTGCCGTGGCGATCGACATCGGATCCACCGAAAGGCGCAGAGTCAGCGGTCCCTCGGAATACTGGGCGAGGAGGGAGATGGAGAGCGTCGAGTCGTCGTCGCTGTCGTTCGACAGGCGGCTCTCGACGAAGAAGTCAAAAGGGAAGCGTGCATCCTCCACTGGAGATGGAACGACGCGCCCCTCGTCGTCAGGGCGCGCCGCTGTGTTGCCGTCTTCAGGCGTCAGTTTTTTTTTGCATCCTCCCTGACCGTCACCGTGATGGTCGGGGCTCCGGGCCCGAAGGTGGATGATGTGGGCACATCGTCCTGGCTGGAGAAGGATGGAGCCGCAGGCACGAGGATGGTGGCGAGCCAGTCGTCGAGCAGGTCCGTCATGATGTTTGCGGCAGCCTGGGCGTCAGCCTGGCTGGCTCCGGCTGCGAAGCTGAAGTTGACGATGCCCTCGCCGATCGAGTAGCCGATGCCGTACTTGGCCGCCAGGGGCGAGAGGAAGCTGTCGAGCTCATCGGCGCTGATGGCCTTGGTCGGCCAGCTCATGCTGGCTTCTCCACCTGTCGAGATGCTGTAGCTGAAGGCCAGGTCGCGGAAGCTGTGCGTGCCGCTGACGATGACGGGCTCCTGGGCGGGAGCTGAGGGCTCGGATGTCGTCTCGGAAGGCTCCTGGGTCGATGTGGTCTGGGAAGCTGTGGTGGCCTCGTCCGTGTCTGCAGGCGCTGTGGGCTGGGAAGGTGTTGTGGCCTCGCCTGCCTGTGCTGGGACTGTGGTCTCAATGCTTCCTGCGTTGGAGAAGGGCTGGTCGAGGAGGTTGACCATCATGTCGCTGTAGTGGTGGCCCGAGATTGTGGACTCCGTCTTCCTCAGTCCGTCATAGACGCTGATGGGAAAGTCCGAGTTGTTGATCGCCATGTCGCTGTCGGCAGTGTAGAAGAAGATGTACTCGCCCTTTCCGCTGAGCGTGTAGCTGGCGCTCGTCGTATAGACTGTGAGTCCTGCGACGTCCTCGGGAAGGTTGAGGCCGACTTCGCCGTCGAGGATGTAGATGCTGGGCGTCTCGAGGTTGTAGCCCGTGATGGCGACGATGCTATCGCGTCCCAGATCCATTTCGCCGAAGGGGGAGGAGAAGACTGTCCTCGTCCCTTCCGTGATGATCACACAGCCTTCGCTGACCGAGGCCTCCCTGGGATCGAGGGGACTGCCGTCTGGAGCGTAGATGCCCACCGAGTCGAGGTCGCCGGCGGTCATCATCAGACCGTCGGAAGCGAAGATGCCGGCTGTCGCCAGGACAAGGACAAGAAGTTGACAAAGAATCTTTCTCATAGTTCTACCTCAACATTTTCCGTCTCAGTCTCAGACTGTTCAAATCCTAGTTTAATCGAAAAAATCGGCTCTGTCACATGTTTTGCATGTCTTTGGCGGAAATTGTCCCACTCGCGGCGCCTCTCATTTCAGCGCGCAGTCGAAGTGGTGGGCCTTGTAGATGTGCTCCCTCGTCAGGCCGTCGATGTGGCACAGCTGGCCGACGATGGGTTTGAGGCGGGCCCTTATGTTCGTCTGGTCGTAGGGGCACACAGGCTTGACGGTAGGCAGATCGTAGACTTCGCTCAGTCGGCGCGTCACGCTCTCGTGCACTTCTATCATCGGCCGGATGATGTGCATTTTGCCATTGAAGAAGTCCTGCACGGGGCGCATGCTGTTGAAGTCGGCGCGGAAGCAGAGGTTCATCAGGCTCGTCTCGACCAGGTCGTCCAGATGATGGCCCATGGCTATGAGCTTCACGCCACGCCTGTCGGCCTCCTCGAAGAGGATGCGCCGCCGGTTGCGCGAGCACAGGTAGCAGTTGAAGTCTCCGTCGAAGGAGGGCGGGAACTGCGGGGCCTGCTGGATCGTGAAGTCGATCGAGAGGGCCGAGAAGTATTCCTTCAGCCTCTCCTTTGCTTCGTCGGGGATGGGGTGCTCCCTCCAGTCTATCATCAGGGCGGAGAGGGAATAGTCCACGGGAAGCCACTTCAGCCTCAGCGAGAGGGCCAGGGCGAGGGCGAGGCTGTCCTTGCCACCGGAGACGGCGAGGAGGACCTCGTCTCCGGCCTTGACCATGCCGTACTCGTTTATCGTCTTTCCCACACTCTTGATGAAGCGCATGACCCAGGGCGGAATCCTGCCCTCGACCAGTTCATGGTAGTCAAGCCTCTCACTCATAGCGGCTGTCGATGACCTCCTTCACCCTCTGGGCTCCCACCGATGGTGGAGCGTAGACGGAGACTGTCCTCAGCGATGAGGTGAAGAGGCTCGTCACATCCTTCCTGAAGAGCCTCGTCATCTCGTGGAAGGGCCTTACCTCCTCGCCGAGCATCATGGTGTCCGACTCGAAGCTGACAGGCTCCTGGATGTCGATGACCACTTCGTAGGGCCTGAGCGAGGGCTCATCACGCCTGAGCTCCTCGTAGAGCCAGGACTCGACCGCCAGGCGGCCGAAGAGGTCGGCGCACTCCGTCTCGAGCCGTCCTCCCTCCACGTACTGCCTCTCCCAGACCCGGACAAGCAGCTGGTTGTCATCCACGGCGCGGATCAGTGTGAAGGGTTCGTAGCTGGGGTGGAGGTCGGGGATCCGGTCGAACTCCCAGTCGTCGAGGAAGTAGAGGTCGTCGAAGGAGATCACCTTGTCCGACAGGCCCATCAGCAGGGCCTTCTTTATCATGGCGGTCGCGCTCCTGACGCCCTTGTGCCAGTAGACGTTGCGGTACATCAGGTACTTCGAGAAGAGCAGGTGCTCCAGCGAGCCAAGGGCCTCGGCGTCCAGGGCGATGAGCCCCTCGTAGAGCCTCATCGACTGGATGATGTAGCCGTTGTCCTGCAGGCCGTATGGGACGCCGGCGTAGAAGGCGTCGCGGTTGAGGTAGTCGAGCTTGTCGGGATCCAGGGCGCCAGAGAGGATGTTGCGGTAGACCATGCACTCCTTGTCGGCCTCGAGGTTCTTGTCGATGATGGCCTTGACCATGGCCGCATCGGCTCCACAGCCCGTGATGGCATCCCTCAGCGTCCTGTCCGTGTCGATCAGCTCACATGCCAGCTCCTCGTGCTCCTTCATGCTCAGCTCCTTGAGGGAGTGGGCGTAGGGGAAGTGCCCGATGTCATGCAGGAGGCATGCGGCGAGGAAGCTCCTCACGCCCACGACCGTCATGTCGGGCTGCTCGAAGCGCAGCAGGCTCCTGAGGATGAGGCGTCCCGTGTGGTAGACGCCAAGCGAGTGGGCGAGGCGGGTGTGCACGCTGCCCGGGTATATGTGGCATGCTGGACCGTTCTGCCTGATGCGGTCCAGCTTCTGCACGGCCGGCGTCAGGTAGAGTCGCTTGAAGGAGGCATCCAGCGCGATGTCCTTCCACAGCGGGTCCCTCACATTGTGGTCGAAGCCGTGGTTGACGGCCTCGAGCAGTCTCTTTCTGTCCATGGCAAGCATCCTAGCATTTGCACGCCTTCTTGCGAAAGCGCTATCATTGGCGCCATGAGACGACTCGTGACGCTGTTGATGCTGTTGCTCCCCTTCGGCCTCTTCGCGGCCGTCTATCCTGTCGACAGCACGATAGGGCAGACGGGAGAGGGGACGGAACTGCTATGCTCTGCCATGGCTGAGCCCTACAGCCTGAGCTGGCTCGAAAGCTACGTCGACGCCTCCTGGCAGGAAGCCTTCGCTGCGGCCAACTCCACCATCCTCGCCAAGACCCTTCCCCTCTCCAATCCCGTGATGGGAGAGCTCGAGGAGGGGAGGATCCACATCAAGGACCTGGACAGCGGACTTGTGGTCACAGTCTTCCTGACGGACGAGGGCCTGATCCGCAGCCTCTCAATCTAGCGCTTCGTACTCGTCCATCAACCGATTGAAGTGGGCGATGGCAGCCTTGACCGGTCCACTGTCGGCCATGTCGACACCGGCAAGGCGCAGGCTCTCGATCGGCCAGCGCGATCCCCCGCTCGCGAGGAAGGCCAGGTAGTCGTCCCTTTCCTTGACACCGCCGTCCATGACCCTGTCTGCCAGGGCGAGCGCCGCTGACAGCCCCGTTGCATATTTGTAAACATAGAAGGCATTGTAGAAGTGCGGGATGCGCAGCGCCTCCAGGTCGCTGACCTCGATGAGCTCGACATCTGGTCCGAAGTAGGCCTCCAGCAGACTGCGGTAGGTCTTCCTCTGATAGTCCAATGTGGCGACGCCTCCCTTCTCGACCTCCTCGTGGACGGTCAGCTCGTAGTGGGCGAACATCGTCTGGCGGAAGAGGGTGGCGACGATGTCGTCAAGCCTAGTCGCAATCAGATGGGCCTTCAGAGCCTTCGTGTCGGCCTTGGCGATCAGGTGGCGGCTGAGCAGCTCCTCGTTGAAGGTGCTCGCGACCTCGGCCTCGAAGATGGAATAGTTCGAGGCCATGAAGGGATTGTTCCTTGCGCTGTAAAGGCTGTGCATGGAGTGCCCGCCCTCATGGGCCAGGGTGAAGACGCTGGAGAGGCTGTCGCTCCTGTAGTTGGTCAGGATGAAGGGCTTGGACGTGTAGCTGCCGGCAGAGAAGGCGCCGGAGCGCTTGCCCTCGTTCTCGTAGCGGTCGACCCAGCGGTCCTCCGTCAGGCCGCGCACGAGGGTGTCGACATAGTCCTTTCCAAGGACGCCGAGGGCCGAGGCTATCATCCCGACGGCCTTGTCGTAGGGATAGTCCACTTCAGGGGCCCTTGTCATCGGTACGTAGACGTCGTAGTGGTGGAGACTCTCCAGACCAAGGCGTCGGCGCTTGAGCTCATAGTAGCGGTGGAGGCTGTCCAGACTCGACTCGACGCTTTCGATCAGGGTGTGGTATACGGACTGGTCGACGTCGTCCGGGAAGAGGGCCGCCTCAAGTGAGCTTGAGTAGTGCCTGGCGCGGGCCTGGAAGATGTCCTGACGCACAGAGCCCGAGTAGAGGCGGGCCAGAGTGTGGCTGTGCTTCTCGTACTGGCCGTAGAGTTTGAGGTAGGCTTCGCGGCGGACCGTCTCATCAGGGCTTCGCATCAGGGAAGAGAAGCTTGCATGGGTGAGCTTCACATCGCCCACCTGGCCGAAGTCGAAGTCGACGTCCGTCAGCTCGTCGAAGACTTCCTGGCAGCAGTCGGCAGTCTCGCCCTCCAGTGCCATGATCCTCTCTTCTGCGGCAGTGAGCGTGTGGGCCCTCTGCCTCACAAGGCGGATGAGGTAGACTCTGAAGCCGCTGAAGCGCTCCTCCTGGATCCAGGAGCGCAGCTTAGCCTCGTCGAGCGCCATGATCTCGGGTTCGAGGTAGCTCGCGCTCTGGGCGAGGCGGGAGCAGAGGCTGACAGCCACACCCTCGCGCCTCTGGGCCTCACTGTCCAGACCGTCGCACTCGTAGCCCAGAGAGGCGTATGTGTAGATCTTCTCGAGCCTCAGCTCAGAGGCCTGGAGGTCGCAAAGCGCGCTGTACAGGCTGTCGCCGTCGACGATCTTCCCCTGGTGGCTTGCCAATGCTGCAAGATCCGCTTCCAAGGCCTTGCAGTCGGCCTGCCAGTCCTCTGGACAGCTGTAGACGGATTCGAGGTCCCAGGTGTCCTCCTTCCGCTGCTCACTCCTCTTCACTCTCAATCTCCTCTATGACCGCATTCAGCCTCCTCATCGCGCGGCCGCGGTGTGAGAGGCTGTCCTTCTGGCTGTCGCTGAGCTCGGCCATCGACAGCTCGCCATCGCCGACGAGGAAGATGGGGTCGTAGCCGAAGCCGTGGCTTCCACGCGCCTCGTGGGCGATGCGTCCCTCGACAGTCTCCTGGGCGATGAAGATCCGCTCAGGCGAGAGCATGAGGACGCAGGCCGAGACGAAGCGGGCCGAGCGGGCGCTCTGTCCCTCCATCTCCTTCAGCAGGAGGCTGTACTGCTCCTGGCTTGTGAGCTTGTGGCCTGGTGTGCATCCGTAGCGGGCCGTGTGGATGCCAGGCCTGCCACCCAGCGCGTCGACGACGAGGCCCGAGTCGTCGGCCAGGACGGGCGCCTTGACGATGTCGTAAAGGGCCCGTGCCTTGATCAGGGCGTTGGAAAGGAAGCTGTCGCCGCCCTCCTCCACCTCGAAGGAGGAGGGCAGGACGATCTCGATGCCACTTTTGATGAGGCGCTCCATCTCGGCCTTCTTGTGCCCGTTCGATGAGGCGAAGTATATTCTCTCGATTCTGCTCATGCCCTGATTCTAGCCTTTATTCTCATCCTCGTCAGCGTATTGACGCGATCCGCTCGAGGTCAGCGCGGGCCTGGCGGGCACCGAAACTTATCGTCGAGCTGGGGATGCCCAGGATCTCCTCCAGCCGGCGGACCGTGATGCCATGCCCAAGGGAGCGCACCGCCAGACACTTGGCCTCAAGCCGCCTCCTGCATGACTCGAGCAGGCGTCCCAGCTCGGCCTTCCTGTGCACGTCGCCCTCCTTCTCGTAGCTGTTTGACAGGGCGATGTAGCGCAGCCAGTGGTGGTTCCTGATTCCCGCCTCCTCCTCGTAGCGGACCTCGTCCCGCCTCTCCTCCTGACGGAAGCGGTCGAAGACAGCCATCAGGCTCTCGTCGACGTCGAAGAGGGTGGCCAGGTGGCCGACGAGGAGGGCATCCAGCCTCTGCCTGCTCATTAGCAGCAGGAAGAGCATGTTGCGCCGGTTCCTGAAGTGGGAGAGATGGTCGTAGAGCTCTTGCATGGAGGCCTTGTCGAAGAGCCTCGGCCTCGGCTCGTGGGCGAGGATCAGCGAGAAGCATTCCTTGAGCGAGTGGCATGAGCACAGTGGCCTCTCCTCAGCCTCACCGTAGAAGAGGCGCCGCTCATAGGGTTCCTCCTCGAAGCGCTCGACGAGGTAGGCCGGCTCGCAGCTGTAGCACTCCATCTGGTAGTCGTCATGGCTGCCTCTGAGGTGGCCGTCCTCACGGACCCTGCTCTCTTCGCCACACCTCATCACATGGCTGATGTGCAGCTTGAGCACGCCCTTGAGGTAGTCCATGTAGGCCACGCCCCTGCTGATGCGGAAGGAGAAGATGATGTGGTCTATCCTCTCGTAGAGGGAGAGGTAGACTGAGGCGGCATGCTCCTCGCTGAGGTGGAGGTGGCGCGAAGGCATGAGGTACAAGAGCTCCTCCGTCCTCCGTCTGACGATGCGGTATTCCCTCTCGTAGTCCTCACCCTTCATGCGCAAGGCGAACATCGCCTCTAGCGTCTCCTCGAGCTCGCGTTGAGCGGCCTTGGAGATGATCTGTCTCATTTCCATCTCTCTCCCCCTTGTGTGGCGAGTATGGAAAATGCAAGAAGCGTGCCATGGTGGCACGCTTGACAAGTCTTTGGTATGGAAAGGAATCAGCCGAGGAGGGGGATGAGGTCCTCCACGGTCCTCCTCATGACAT
>JADIMU010000069.1 GCA_017694495.1 Candidatus Aphodenecus pullistercoris | reverse complement strand
ATGGCGCCGTCCCTACCTGACAGGACTGTTTGGCCATGCACCGCAGAAGCAGTGGACTAGAGCCACATCCACTGGTGCCTATATATTCCCGACCAACGTAGTTCAGAGGCCTGAGCCTCTTCACTGGGGCTAGTCAACGTCAGGCATCCGGAGTCTCCTCCTCATGTCTGCAGCCTCGTGCTGCAGGTCGTTGACCCGGCGCTAGGCCTCGATCTCCTTGATGACGAGCTCCTCAGCCATGCGGTTGAAGTCATCACCTTCGATGACCTCATCTTCGAGCAGCTTCTTGGCTATCGTGTCGAGGGCCTTCCAGTTGCGCCTGAGATTGTCGACGACATAGGCGTAGCGGCTGCTTATGATGCGCTCGCTCTCCTCGTCGATGTACTTCTGGGTCTCCTCGGAGTACTCTCTGCTGCCGCCGACTCCATCGATTCCGCTGGACTTCATCGGCAGTGTCAGGTTCTTGAACTTCTCCGACATGCCGTATTCGCAGATCATCTTCCTGACCTGGTCGGAAGCCCTCGAGATGTCATTGGAGGCTCCCGTCGAGATGTCGTTGAAGGTGACCTCCTCGGCGGCCCTGCCTCCCAGGAGGACGTCGATGTTTCCTATCAGCTCATCCTGGCTGAGGAGGAAACGGTCCTCCGTCGGGGTCTGCAGCGTATAGCCCAGAGCTCCGAATCCACGCGGGACGATGCTGATCTTGCTCACGGGCGAGGCTCCCTTGGTCATGAAGGCCGTCAGGGCGTGGCCCGTCTCATGGTAGGCGACGCGCTGCCTCTCCTTCGGGTTCATGACGCGGCTCCTGCGCTCGAGTCCTGCAATCGACTTCTCTATGGCCTCCTCGAAGTCCTCCTGGACTATGCGGTCCCTCTTTGCGCGGACCGCCATCAAGGCGGCCTCATTGCATATGTTCGCGAGGTCGGCGCCAGCCAGGCCAGCTGTAGCCTGGGCGACCTTCCTGAGGTCGACGGAAGGCGAGAGCTTGAGCTTCGCCGAATGGATCTTGAGGATTGCGAGGCGCCCTTCGAGGTCGGGCTTGTCGACGAGCACCTGGCGGTCGAAGCGGCCGGGGCGGAGCAGGGCGGGGTCGAGGATCTCTGCCCTGTTGGTCGCGGCCAGTATGATGACTCCGCTGCGGGAGTCGAAGCCGTCCATCTCGACGAGCAGCTGGTTCAGCGTCTGCTCGCGCTCATCGTTGCCTCCAATGCCTGCCGAGGAGCGCTGGCGGCCGATGGCGTCGATTTCGTCGATAAAGACGATGCATGGCGCCTTCTCTCGGGCCTGCTTGAAGAGGTCCCTGACGCGGGCTGCACCGACACCGACGAACATTTCGACGAAGTCGGCACCCGACATCTTGAAGAAGGAGACTCCGGCCTCTCCAGCGACGGCGCGGGCAAGAAGGGTCTTTCCGGTTCCCGGAGGACCCACGAGGAGGACTCCCTTGGGGACCTTTGCACCGATGGCCGTGTACTTGTCGCTGTTCTTCAGGAAGTCCACGACCTCCTCGAGCTCACGCTTGCTCTCGTCGCAGCCTGCCACATCCTTGAAGCGGACGCCAGTGTCGCCTTCCGCGATGATCTGGCTCTTGTTCTGGTTGAAGGACATGACTCCGCCGGCACCTTGCGACATCTTGCGGCTCATCCAGCTGAAGAGGAAGATGAAGACGATTACAGGCAGGAAGACCGACAGCAGCGAGAGCAGTATGGAGGGCTCTGCCGGAGCCGTGGCGTAGTACTCGACTCCCATCTCGTCCAGGAGTGGCACGAAGGTCGGGTCGTCGATGATGTAGGTCGAGTAGGGGATGACCTTGCTCGTGTCGATGTCGTGTGGAATCTGGCGCGTCGAGGCGAACTCGTCCAGCATGGCCGCGGCGTCCTCGCTCGTCATCGAGTAGCCGATGTACTGGTCCTCTGTGAAGGCGACCTGCTGTATCCTGCCGTCGCTGACCATGCTCTTGAATGTGCTGTATTCGATCTCCACCGGCTGGATGTTGCTTCGGTAGAGGCAAGTGTTCATCATCGTCAGCAGTATGATGATCACCAGGAAGTAGATGATGGAGAAGCTCCATTTCTTCTTCGTGTTTGGGTGCATCCCACCCCCATCGTTCTTGTGCACCCCAGGCGTGCGGTCTTCGTCGCCGCCCTTGTGCGTCTCATAGATGTTTTCCCTCTGTTCGGGATTCTCAGTAGCGCTCATGCCTATGTTCCTTATGTTGTGAATTTCGTAAGCCGGGTGCGAATTGTCAAGGAAAAACAGCTGGGATGTCGGGTACAGGTTCCGGGAATTCTTCATTCTTCTCCATGCCAACCTTGAGCTGTGGCGTCATTTCTATTGACAACATGCAGTAATCGGCACACATCCAGGAGTGCACAGGACCAGTGCAGAGCAGTCCTCTCTTTCAGGGAAAGAAAAGACGAAAGGGCCAGCCCCTTGTGGAAACTGGCCCGGATGTCACCCTGGAAGTCTTGCAATGTGGACTGATGCTAACTGTCCGTCCTGACGCGCATGAGTGCGAGCTCTCCGTCGTTGCCGAGGACGATCATGAACTCTCCGTTGGCGCTTACAGTCGCCTTGCTGGGCGTGAATGTCAGGTCACTCATGCCGATGTAGGTGAGCTGTCCGTCGCTCTCGATCCGATAGGTCGACAGCGAGTCGTTGCCCTGGTTGAGCGTGTAGAGGAAGCTCTCCGAGCTGTCGACGAGCATGTGGACCGTGTTCAGCTCGCTTCCCTCGCTGCGCATGAGGGTCGCCACCTCATCGAAGCCGACCGCCGCCGAGGGGGTCTCGTTCTCCGCCTCGTAGATGATGAGGTTGTCGCCATCGGCCACGACCATGCGCACATGGCCAGAGTCGACCATGGGCAGGGGAACGGCCGCACTCACGTTTGCATAGCTTATCGTCTCCTTGCGGATCAGGTTGCGTTTCGTGCCGTCGGCGAGCGTCATGTCGCCCCACATCGCGGTGAAGCCGGTGTCCTGGTCGATGAGCACCGCCTCCCGCCCATTGGCGGAGAGGGCGAAGATCTCACAGTCTCCGTTGAACTTGTTGTCGAAGAAGACCATGGTCTCCGCAATCTTCGTCGCCTCCGCATCGCTCTTGTCGTGGAAGCCGATGACGTTGAGGTTGTCATGCGCCGGATCGTCGTCGGCGAGGTAGTCGATCGTCGAGAATACGGCATAGGTGTCCTCATAGCCGCAGTAGCTGCCGCTGGGGGCCAGGCCGTAGATCTTCTTGTAGGCGAGCTGGTCCTCCTCGCGGATCCAGCCATCGTTGCTCATGGGGTTCTGGAGACGTGCTGTAGCCGTGTTGTAGCTGTAGACGGCGCTGCTTCCGTCCTCGAAGGCCAGGACGACCTTGGTCGAGCCTGACGTGGCGATGTCGATGACACGCTGCTGGAGCGTCTGGCTGCCTTCGACGCGCAGCGTGTTGCGGACCAGCGAGCAGATCTGGGCTGTGTATGTGCTGTTGTCGATGACGAGAAGCCGTCCATCCTGGAGGAAGTCGAAGACCATGTCCGCGCTCAGTGAGATTCCATCGTCAGTGGACACGAGGGCGCCCAGGACTGGCATGCCCGCCTCCCCCAGCAGGGCCGCTTCGAAGTTGATCTGTGTCGAACCCGTCGAACCGAGCTTGCTCGTCGATGCGACGACATCGAGACGGTGGCTGCCAGGTTGGGGCGTCAGTCTGATCTCCTTGCCCTTGCCGAGAAAGCAACCGTCGAGGTACCACTCGATTGCGAGACCCGACTCCTCGAGTCCGCTCGTGTCGAGGCTGACGACGATCTCCTTCTGGGCCTCCACCGCCTCTTCGTTCTCAAGCCCTATGATCCTGCATTCGATCGGGATGCCTGCCTGGTTCTCCAGCGTGATGTTCCCCACGGAGCTGGGAAGCTCGTCAAGGTCGAAACTGACCGAGCCGTTGACGGTCGAGTTCTGTCCGATACGCAAGGCCTCGACGCAGCCTGCGACCTTGGTCTCTCCATCAAAGAGCTCGGCGACGATCGTGTAGGAGCCGGCTGGCAGGCCGCTTCTCGTGAAGCTGGCGCTGTTGTTGCTGACCGCGAGCGTCTCCGTCACAGCTTCGACGCTCTGTCCGTCGCGCGGAGAGAGGGTGACCTTCACGCTGGGCTCGGTGATCAGGTTCCCGTCCCAGGTGAAGCTGATGTTCACATTGCCCTGTCCAATCAGCTCGCTCAGCACGACTGTGGCGGTCGTGTTGGTGTGGCTCAGGCTGAATGTCGTGCTGCCTCGTACGATGTCGTCTCCTGCGGCGTTGCGTCCGGTCGCCTCGATCGTGTACTCGCCGATCGGCAGGTCCTGGATGACGAAGCTGCTGCGTATGCTCTCCAGCTCGATTGGATTGGCCTTGCCACGCTCCTGACAGATGACGTGGTACTTCTCGACCTTGAAGTCGGCCGGATCCTTCGGTGTCAGGATGCGGCTGCCCGACTCGTCGAGGAGGATCCTCAGGTCGGCCGTCTGCTGCGCCTCCTGGCAACCTGCCAGGAGCATGATGGCCAGTGCGAGGAGCATGGCCAGGATTCCTTTCTTTCCTTTCATGTCTGTCACTCCTTTTGTCGTGTTCTGGCCCCTACTATGGCCTCCTGCTTGCCGGTGGGCAAAATTTCCGCTAATGTTTTTCGCGGAGCGCAAAACGTGAAGCGAGCAGTCCTGATAGCCATCCCCGTCATCCTGGCGGTCATCATCTTCGTCCCCATCCAGAACAGAGTGCTCTACTGGTCCCTCTTCCCCCTGATGTTCCTGTGCGTCTACCTCTACCACATCATGGAGGAGGTCGTGCCTGTGAAGGCGGTGGTGAAGATGCTCGGCAGCGATTCCTTCTTCAGCCTAAAGTGTGGCCTCGTAAAGGTCAGCGGCGACAAGGCCGAGCTGAGGAAGGGGCTTTTCGTCATCTTCTCGGGTACTGTCCTCTTCTATGTGCGCGACAACTGGAAGGGTGGTGCGAGGCTTGAGCTCACCGTACCTGTGGAGGCCATCGAGAGCTACACGATGTGCAAGGTCGACGACTACCATCCCGGCCTGCTTCTGACGCTCAACGGAGGTGATGAGGTCAAGTTCACGAGCCGGAAGTTCGCCGCCGCGGAAGCGTCGATCCGCTCGGCCCTCGGCTGGCCTGAGGAAGCGGAAAGCGGACCACAGGAGCCCGAAAAGTAGACACCATTGCGTCATGAGAGGCCAGGCAAGCGTTCCTGACCTTCTTTTTTTGTCCTTTCTCCGACCTTCTTTTCCACAAAAGACCACGATTCAAACCGCAGGCGGGCGAAGGTGGACAAAGCCGTCATTCCTCCTGTCCGTGTCCGCCTTAGCATGGAGCCATGAAGACGATTCTGGCCCTCATCATATGCATGCTCACCACTGTGCCCCTGACGGCGCTCAGCCTCTATGCGGGCCTCGATGCGGCCAGTCTCCTGTCCTTCGCCTACGATGAGCTGAGCATCCGCGCGGAAGTGTCCATCAGCCTGGATGACAACCTGCGCCTTGCGATGGGTGGCGGTGTCCACGATACGATGGACAGCTACGACGACAGGGGCTACGGCACAATCGCCCTGGCGGCAGACTACTTTCCCTTTCCATTCCTTGGGCTCTATGTGGGCATGAGCCTCGCCGAGGTCCATTTCCCATACGGCCTTGACAGCGACGGTGTCATCCGCTTCTCGAATACGCTGCGCATCGGCTGGTCGCTCGACTTTCCATACGTCAGCCTAGATCTGAGGCTGAACATCAGGGACCTCGTGTCGGCGGGGGCCCAGGACAGTCACGTCCTGGCACAGACGATAGGCCAGCTGGGGAGGTTCTCCTTCACATGTCTGGTCTCCTACAGATACGACTTCAACATGCTTGAAAGGAGGCTTTTGAAATGAGAAAGATGATGTTGGAAGGCATCAATGTGATGCTTCTGGTCCTGATCACGCTCGCCACACTCTTCAGCTGCACGTTGGACGCCAGCGCGGTGAAGAACGCGTCCGAGCGCGAGATGTCGAGCCGGGTCGCCAGAATGATCGACGAGACGATGGCCCAGATGATGGACAGTTCCGTCGCCGAATTCCTGACGCCTGAGCAGGTGGCTGAGCTGGAAGGCGTCAAGGACTCTGCCCAAGGTCTGGACGGACGGTCCATCGTCTCGAGGATGCTCGAGGAGGAACAGGGCGAGGAGGTCCTGACCTATTCCTACACGGCAATCACGAGCGATGATGTGGACGAGATACTCGCCTCCGCCCGTCCGCTGGTGGGTGAGGAGGAATACGGCAAGCTCGTTCAGCAGGCCAATGAGATCGAGGCGAGGGCGATGGAGGCCTACGAGCGCGCCTCGCGCGCCATGAGCGGCGAGCAGCAGAAGAAGTTCTACAAGGAATTGCAAGGTCTCGTCACCAAGGCGGTCGTCCTCCTTACGGCGGCTCTGGTCTATGCCCTGATTCCCAACGTCATGGTCTGGGGCAAGGTCTCCGCCGCCTGTGTCGCGGCTGTATGCGCCGGCGTGCTTGCAAGCGGCGTCATGGCCATCGTCGGCTACAAGACGGTGGACAAGGGCGAGGACTTCGACTTCCTGACCTGGCTGAAGTCTGTCGGAGAGGACGCCTATGCCGAGTGGGCGATCGCGAGCAGCGTCATAGCCACGAGCGCCGCCGCAGGCAAGAGCCCTGTCATAACGGCCCTGATCCTGGCCGCCCTGGCCCTCTACCAGTGCTTCGACGAGGGTGTTGCCCTCTTCGAGATCGCGTCCTAGACGCAACTGTCGGAGCCCTCAGGTATGCAGGGCCAGTCCGCCTGGCCCTGCAACATGATCGTCAGGATGATGAATCGCGGAAACTGGAAAATAAAGGCACGACAAGGAAATGACTTCTTCGCCATTTGATTTTCCCATCTTGCCTGTCGTGGCCATTCTTCCTGGTCAAGGCCGCAGGCTGAGACCGAGCTTTCTGCGGCTAGAATTCGATGTCGAGGATGTCGTCCAGCGCTACCCGTCGCCCCTTGTCCAGGATGATGTGGCCTGTCGTCATATCGACGTTTTCCACCTTCCCCTCCATTGACGTGATGGCGCCCCCTTCCTTGACGCTGTCCTTTACGAAGACGGAGAGCGTGACGGCCAGGCCTTCCTCCAGGGCCTGGGCGAGGCGCATGTCCAGGATGGCGCGCATGTCATCCGCCAGCTGCGGCTTCTCCTCTGTCCGTCTGGCCGTCTCCTCGATCGCATCGTCATAGCCCGTCAGAGCTGCGAATGGTGCGAACTGTGCGGCCCTCGCCGTCCTGTCCATGCGTGCATGGGACAGGCTCGTAGGGTGGGGCAGTGTGAGGATCCTCTCCAGTTCGTCCCTCATGCCTTGTGCCCTCCTATCTGACGGTTGCGCTCCCTGGCCGTGGCGCCGTCCTCGTAGCTCGAGAGCTTCAGGATGGCGTTCTTGCCGAAGCGCTCCTTGATTGAGAGTGCGGCCTTCTGCAGCCTCTCCTCCTTCTGTCTCACCATCTCATCCTCTTCGTCCCTCTTCTGCTCAGCCTCATGGTCGCTGAAGAGGTCCATCTGGCGCCAGAGCTTCCGTCCAGCAGCCTCGCCTCTGCTCATGACATTACCTGCTGTGATGTTCAGCCTCCTCACATGGAGGCGTGGATCGACAGTCCTGTCGTAGATGGACCAGGCTGCCGCCTTGATGCGGCTGGCCAGGTCCGTCGGCCTGTCCAGCCTGAGGCTGCCATGGGCCGGAGGAGGCATGCGCCGTCCGTACCAGTCCTCCTTGAGCGGCCCGGCGTAGCGACCGCTGCTGACGGAGTCGACATCGTAGCCGATGACGATGACGACCTGGTCGCACATGAGGCCTTTCGCGCACAGCGAGAGGGCCAGGGCCTCGGCCATCTCGCCCAGGACGAGTCGCGCCTTGTGGAAGCTGTAGGGCTCCATCAGGACCTGCCCCTGGCTGAGCGATGTGGAGGAGGGCCGATAGGCCTTGATGTCCGCCATCGTGCATGGTTCCCAGCCCCAGGCGTGGTCGATGAGGAGCTCGGCGTTGACGCCGAAGAGGCGGTACAGCAGCTCCTCGTCCTCAAGCGACCTCAGCGCCACATCTCCCATGGTCCTCATGCCGTGTTCGGCGAGCTTTGACGCATAGCCGTGGCCGATGCGCCAGAAGTCGGTGATCGGCTCATGCTCCCACAGCTGGCGGCGGTAGCTGAGCTCATCAAGCTCGGCGATCCTGACGCCGTCCTTGTCGGCCTTGACGTGCTTTGCCATGATGTCCATGGCGATCTTCGCCAGGTAGAGGTTCGTCCCGATGCCTGCCGTTGCCGTGATCCCCGTCCTCTCCAGGATTTTCCGTATCATGCGCATCGTGAGCTCCTTTGCGCTGATGCCCATCGGGCCGAGGTAGTCGGTCACATCGATGAAGACCTCGTCGATCGAGTAGACGTGGATGTCCTCAGGAGCGACGAAGTCGAGGTAGATGTTGTAGATCCTGGTACTCGTCTCCATGTACAGGGCCATGTGCGGTGGTGCTACGACGTAGTCGACCGCGAGCGTCGGGTCGGAGCGCAGGGCTCTGTCGCTGACGCTCTTGGCTCCAAGCGGTCTTCCTATGGCACGCTCCCTCTCCCGGTTGACCTGCCTGACGCGGTCCTTGACGACGAAGAGCCTCTCGCGGCCCGGAATGCCATGGCTTTTGAGCGCAGGACTGACGGCCAGACAGATCGTCTTGTCGCTGCGCGTCTCGTCCGCCACGACGAGGTTGGTGTCGAGGGGGTCCAGCCCCCTCTGGCAGCACTCGACCGAGGCGTAGAAGGACTTCAGGTCTATGGCGATGTAGGTCCTATGGTCAGGCATTGCCGCTCCTTGGCCAAAGCTTGCACAAAAAGAGAAGGCAGGGCAAGGCGAGGGGAAGAGGCTGATGTCGAAGGGCAATGTGCATCTCATGGCTCAATTCTTCCTGTGCATGTAGGACATATGTTGTCCCACTGTCATGCCGGGACATGTTTGGCATTCCTTGCCGATCAGCTCTGAGCTTGGTTTGAGAAGGGCGAGTACAGTGCGACTGCACTCAATCATTCTTCCCGTCTTCCTTCGCCTC
>JADIMU010000068.1 GCA_017694495.1 Candidatus Aphodenecus pullistercoris | reverse complement strand
GCTACGCGGTGAGCCTGGCCGGCGCCCTCCTGGGCACATCGGCGACGGTCCGCTTCGCCATCCTGACGCTCGGCTACATGGGCGCGAACTTCGGCCAGTACGGCCTCTACCTGATCGCGATGATCTCGATCCTCAACACAGTCGAGTACAACGAGTGGAAGAACGGGACGAGGGACGAAGCGATCATAGCCTCGCTGAGGCCCTTCTTCACGAAGCTGGCCAGCGCCATCACAGTCCTTATGGCGACGGCAAGCTACATGGCCTTCGGCATCCTGGAGTATACGAACGCGATTGCGGACTGGGAGAACCTGGCCACACGCGGCCTCGTCGGTGAGGCTGAGAAGCTTGCCCAGATCGGCTCCGTCATCTCGCACGTCGGCGACGGCCAGCGACTGGCCCTGCTGCTGACGATGTGCCTCCTGCCAGCCGTCCTCCTCGTCGTCTCGAGCACCGTCTACCTGAAGAAGTACTCGTTGGACGAGGACCGCTACGAGGCGATCAGGAAGGCCCTTGAGGAGAGGCGCTGATGTCACTTGTACGCCTCGCACTCCGCTTCGCCTTGCCCCATGTGGACATCATGGCGCACAGGCGATGCCTCTTCTTCGGGCCCCATCCGGACGACATCGAGATCGGTGCAGGGGCGACGGCCGCCCGCCTCGCCAGGGAGGGCAGGGCCGTGCGCTTCGTCATATGCACGGATGGACGCTACGGCAGCCGGACCATTCCGCCTGAAGAGCTTGTGGCCGTCCGTCAGGAGGAGGCCATCTCCGCGGCCAAGGTGCTCGGCGTCGATGATGTCGTCTTCCTGCCATTCAGCGATGGCGCCGACTACGATGTCGACAGCATGCTCAGGGCCATGGCGGGTGAGGTGGCCGACTTCCAGCCTGACATCATCTTCGCACCCGACCCCTGTGTCGCCAGCGAGTGCCACGAGGACCATCTCAACGTGGGACGTCTGGCCCGGCGTCTGGCCTGCGCTGCGCCCTATGAGGGCATCATGGCATCCCTAGGTGCGCACAGCGCTCCTGTGGACGCCATCGCCTTCTACATGAGTGCCAAGTGCAATGTCGTCGTGAAGTCGAAGGGAGCGATGAAGGCCCAGCTGGAAGCCATCTCGAAGCACCACAGCCAAGCGATTGGCAGTGACATCATCACATATCTGCGCCTGAGGAGCGTACAATACGGCCTAAGCCGGCTATGCCTCCATGCGGAGGGCTTCCGGGCCCTTGGTACAACCGAGATGCACTGCCTGCCAGAGAGGGGCTAGACGGCTACGAAGAGCGCCCTTCCAAGGGCCTCCTCGTCCGCTGTCAGGGCGAGAAAGACAGTCGAGCATATAGAGACTATCGTCCTTGCGTCCACTTCAGTGCAATGCTCCATCCTGCTGTACTCGTCGTGGCATCTCTTCATCAGGCAGATGGGCGAGTAGGGCAGCGGGGTCAGTGGCAGGTCCTTCTCCAGCTGTGCCATCAGGGCGGTGTGGAGTCTGTTCTCGTATTCCAGATGCTCTGCGACAGGCACTGCCATGAAGCTGTTGTGGACTGCCGTGAAGCTGTCGGCCAGGTAGTGCATGAGCGTGCCCAGGAGGAACCAGGACCAGAAGGAGTCGATGCGGCGCTGCTGGAGGCGGAGGATCAGCGTTGAGAGGTGCTTGGCGCAGTTTCCGGCGTCATGGCCATGCATCCTCCGACCGCATCTCCATCCCCTCAGGTAGCTGAAGACGTTGATGTCAGGCTCGACGGAGCCGAGCATGAATGCAAGCCCATTCCTGCGGCTCGTGCATCCGAGCGCATTGATGAGTTTCGCGGCGAGTGCGAGATGGTCTGTCTTCTTCATCAGCCAGAGATTGTCATACGGCTTGGTGAAGATTCCATGAAGTGGGCGTCAATTCTCTGGAGATTTTCCCAGCTGGGCCAGCAGGACGGAGGCGAAGACGAGGAGGCAGCCGCACACTTGGCCGAAGCTCATCCTCTCGCCAAGCAGCAGAGCGCCGCCTATGGCGGCCCATACGCTCTCGAGCGACAGGAGGAGTACGGCGTGCGAGGGCTGGACGTACTTCTGTCCGATGACCTGCAAGGTGTAGGCGATGCCGCATGAGAAGGCGCCGGAGTAGAGGATGGGCAGCCAGGCCGAGAGGATCGCCGAGGCCTGTGGGCCTTCGAGCACCATGCCTGGCATGGCGACAAGTCCTCCGACGAGGAACTGGAGGCAGCTCATCACAAGGCCGTCGACATCCTTGCCGAGCTCGTCGATCGCCATGATGTGGAAGCTGAAGAAGAGGGCGCATGCGAGGAGGTAGATGTCGCCCGTGCTGATGCCGCTCTCGCCGAGCATGCACAGCAGGTACATGCCTGCCAGCGCCAGGATGCCTGCGATCCAGGTCTTCATGGCGACCTTGCGGCCGAAGATGAGGGAGATGAAGGGAACGATGATGATGTAGACCGAGGTGATGAAGCCACCCTTGCCAGCGCCGGACTGGGCGACGCCGATCTGCTGTGTGACGGAGGCGATGGCGAGCAGGATGCCGCACACGATGCCTGCGCATAGCGTACGCTTCAGCCAGTCGGCTTCCTTCCTGTGCTTCAGGATCCTGGGTATGGCCAGGGGCATGAGGACGACGGCTCCGATAAGGAGGCGCACGGAGTTGAAGGTGAAGGGCCCGACCAGCTCGGAGGAGACTGACTGGGCGACGAAGGAAAGACCCCAGATGAATGAGGTCAGCAGCAGAAGCAGTGCGGCGTTTCTCTCTCTCATTTCGAGGGCGCATTCTAGCTCAATGCTTCCCTTTTTGTCAGCACTTACAGGGCCGCTAAGATGCCGAATGAGAGCTGGATGTCGTCCTTGCCGCCAAGGTGGAGGTAGGACAGGTCGACGAAGGCCTCGAAGTCGAGTATCGAGACGGAGAAGGGCCAGCGGAAGGTGGCGGATGCCACGATGTTGTGGCTCACCTCTCCTGTCGGTGTCCAGTCCTTGATGTCAGGCGCATGGCCATTGCCTTTGCTGGAGTGGGGGCTGAAGAGGCCGACTTCTCCGTGGAGGATGTAGAGGATGCGCGTCTCGAGGCTGAGCGAGCCGACCCTCTGCCAGGAGGCTTCCAGCTGGGCCGCGATGGCGTCCCCACCGTATGGGAAGCCGATGAATGTGAAGATCGGGAACTTGCCGTAGGGGTCGTTGATCGAATATCGGTTGAAGATGATGAAGTCTACGCCCTGCCTCCTGTAGAGGTAGGGGCTCGTGTATGCGCCCTCCAAGGCGACTGTGAAGATGTCCCTGCTTTTGCCCCAGGTGTAGCTGGCTCCCGCATCCAGACCGAAGGCGGCCGCCTGGCTGTCGCCCTCGGTCGGAGCCGTCGCCTGGTCAAGGACGCCCTGGGCGTAGAGTTTCAGTCCATTGATAGGCACATAGACGATCTCCAGATGGGCCAGAGCGTTCAGCGTATCCGAGTTGTTCAGGTTGTGGAAGATGGTCGCAGGGTTGAAGTAGCCGGGCTCGGCTGTCGTGAAAGAGTACATGACATTCTCTGAGATGGAGATTGAGAGGCGGTCGATGGGACGCAGCGTGAGCATGTGGGCGAACATCAGGCGGCTCTTGCCGTCATAGTCGTTCTGGTTCGCATTGGACCAGTCCGTCTCGGGGAAGTAGATGACGTAGTCGAACGAGAAGCGCCTGCTCTGGGCCTTGAGGAACAGGCGGTCCATCTTCTCCACGTGGGAGTCGAAGATGAAGTTGCCTATGCGCGCGCTGCCCCATTGCATCCTGTCCCTCAGGTAGCCGAAGTCGATCGAATCGAAGGAGAAGAGCAGGGCGGTGCGGCGCGGGATGTCGATCTCGAGCATGTCCATAGGCGGGAGGTTGAAGAGGAATGAGGGAGAGTAGACTGCCGATTCGACTGGAATCTTCAAGCTTCCTTCATCGGCACCGACGATGGCCCCGACTCCCGGAAAGTCCTCTCCGAAGATTTCATCCAGGCTCTTGAAGACGTCATCGTTCGTCACTCTTCCGTATCCGTATGACAGCTCGCTGTAGGTGTGGAAGGGCCCGATTCCGGCGCTGAGCGAGAGGGAGAGGAAGGGCTTGCGCTCGTTGAAGCCATAGGCCCACTGACTGTCGGTGACGAAGTCTTCGTCATTGCTGTGCCAGTAGGCCTCCGGCGAGAGGACGAGGCCTGCGTCAAGATAGGCCTCTTCAGCCTCCAGATATGAGGAGATCCGGTTGAAGAGGGCCTTTCCTGTCACGCTGAGGGAAGCTTCATCCAGACTCGAGAGCATGCGGCTGACCTCCTTCCCGCTCCAGGGACGCGATGGCGACAGTCCTGCATTGCCACAGAGGACGTAGAGTGCCTCCATCTCGCTGTATACGGGATGGGAGATGGGGAAGACGCCACCTGCGGCGAAAAGGCAGCTGGCCAGCGATGCGATGATTAGGAGGCCGAGGAGTCTTCTCATAGGCTCCATCCGAGGCCGATCGTCCACTGGATGTCGAAGAGCAGCTTGTCCGACTTGATGTTCCCCGCATTGAGGACGCTGACGAAGTCGAGGGAGCTCTCGATTGAGAAGCCGTAGGGCAACAGGAGCTTCATGTCGAAGCCGAGGTCGAAGATGTGGCTCACAGCATTGCGCTGTCCAGCATTCGCATCCTTGTGGTTCCCTGTCTGGTGCTCGTCGGTCGGTGTCGTGACGTTGTGGTAGTTTCCATTGACTCGTGTCCACACGGTCCACTGGTCATGGGTGCCGTGGGCCATGTAGAAGACTCTTGTTCCAAGCTCCCACTCTCCTGGCTTGCGGTAGCTGGCCGACAGCTGGCCGACGATGGCATCTCCTCCATACCTGTAGCCGAGGAACTGCTCGTCGAAGTACTGCGTTCCACCCGTCTTTACCATCTCGCGGGTCGGGACGACGAAGTTGATGCCCCAGTCTCCAGGATTCTGGTTCCTTCCGGAATTGCCGTCGATCTGCCTGTCGGCATCCCTCAGATAGAGGTAGGGATCGGTGTAGACGCCTTCGAGGTTCAGGGCCAGGATGCCGTCGGCGACGGCGGTCTCATAGCTCAGACCAAGCATGTAGCCCATGCTTGTCGGCTCGGCGAGGCTGTCGCCCTTCTTGCCGGGCACAGGCTCGCCGGGGAGGATCATCTCGTCGACGACGAGCTGGGCATAGAGGTTGAGGCCTTTGACAATCGTCCAGTCGAACTCGAAGGAGAGGATGGAGTTCGTCAGGCTCCTCGTGTACGAGTTGTGGAAGAGGTGGGCGGGAGAGAGTGCGATGAGGTCGATCCTGTTGTCCTTCGACATGTACATGACGCCCTCGGTCAGCACGAGGCCGACCTTGTCGCTGAAGAGCCTCCACTCGAGGCGGTGGGCGATGAAGGCGCTGATTCCGTTGAGGTAGCTGCTCTGGCCGTTCTGCCCGTTGGGGTGGAGCTCTCCGCTGTAATAGTAGTTCTGTGGATGGATGAAGCTCAGGACGAGGAAGGTGTACTTGAAATTGTCGTCGAAGGTCGTGATCCTGGCGCTGTTGTGGTACTTGATGTGGTCGCCGAGGATGAAGTTGCCCGTCTGTCCGGGGCCCCAGGAGTAGCGCTCGCGTCCGACTTCGAGGCTCCAGTTCTCCCCGCCGGCGGCGACGAAGGCCCTGTAGGGGAAGTTGAAGTCGAGGTTGTTCATGATGTCGATCGGGATGTTGCTCTCCCAGAAGCGGTCGCCGAAAGCCGACTCTCCATAGGGCGCTTTGGTCTTCGTCGTACCGAGTGAGAAGTCGAAGAAGCCGTAGAAGTTCCGGCCGATGTGCTCTTCGGTCACGAAGCTGAGGACAGGAACAGTGTCGGCCCATTCGAAGGCCCACTTTTCCCAGGTCTGGAAGGCTTCGTCGGTATTGGTGTGGAGGTAGAACTGGGGAAAGATCGTGATGTCGGCCGTAAAGGTCGATGCGGCGCCGTCGGCATCGAGTTGTGACCTGATGCTGTCGTATAGGCCGCGGGAGAAGTCGTCCAGCACGGCATAGTCTAGCCTTTCCAGTGCCATGAGAAGCTCGCTGCCGCTGTAGGGGCCTGTCGTGGAGGGCAGGGCCAGACCGTTGAGGATGTACAGGTCTCTCAAGTCCTGGATGATCTGGTCGTCAATTGGGTAAATCTTTTCGTAGTTGTCACTTAGGGGGGGGGTAGACGTCTCCTGGCCCGCTGAGAGCGGAGCAAGGATGGCGCTCATGATGGCAATGGTCGCAAGCAGTTTCTTCATGGTCCAATTTTCCTATGGATATGCTTTCCTGACAAGGTTGAATCCTTCTTGCCGCACCTTGCGCCCACCGGCAGGCATGCTACAATCGTTCATATGAAAAGACTTGTGACATTCATCGCCGCTTTGCTGTGCATCTGTGCAATCGCCTTCGCCTCGACCTCGCTCGCGACGATCGGTGCCGTCATTCCGCTCTCCCTCTACTCTGGTGAGCTGGAAAGCCAGACGATCGACATCAGCGGCTATGATGTACCTGACCAGATCGCCATCCCCATCATCCTCGCCGACAGCTCCCTCGAGCTGACCGACATCCTCTCCTCAGACCCCCAGACCTTGCTTTGGGCCCTTGTCGAGGCCTCCTCTCTCTTCGCTACAGTCGAGGACATCTGGACAGTGGCTGGCAGCGGACAGGTGACGATAAGCCCCAGTCTGGAGAAGCTGGGGGAGGGCACCATCTCATGCACCATCGACTATGACGATGTCGTCGTCATGTACCAGTCGGCCGGCGTCACCGACATCGGCTCGATTGACGGCAGCGCCACGCTCAGCCTCGACTTCATGACGGATGGACTTGCCACGCTTACCGTGGAGGCCGACACGAACCTCGCTCCCGCATCTGTGATTACGCTCACAGTCAGGCTGGACGAGAGCGCCCTGTCCTCCTACATGAAGCTCAGGGGAATGGACATCGAGATGGTCCGCTACATGCTGCTTGGCATGCTGCTGCCCGAGATCCCGTCCGACATTGTGGCGGGAGTCCTTGGAGCCGATCCTGCAAGTCTGGATGCTTCGACTGTCGTCTCTCTCCTTGACCAGGGAGAGATGCTCGACCTCTTCGATGCCATGATCTTCCTTGCCGTCGCAAGCGAGGACTACGACCTGAGCGAGAGCGACCTGCTGACGCTCGTCTTTCAGCCAGAAATCAGCATCGACGGCAAGAAGCTCGATGTGGACCTCCAGGGCCTGATGAAGGATCTCGTGCGCATCTCGAACGCTTTCTGATGGACAGCCTGTTCGACGACGTGGTCGCCAGACTCGAACGTGGCAACCACGTCCTCTTCTCGAAGACTTCCCCTTGCTTGGAAAGGCTGTCTCAGATGCTTGGAGAGGTGGACCATAGGACGACGGTCCTCTGGGCGCTCTCCTTCGTCCCCGACATGGTCCAACAGCTGGAAGTGAAGCATCCTGGTGAGATGCGTCCTTCCCTGGCGTTGTCATCAGCCTGGGCCTGGGCACGTGGAGAAATCCGGATGAGGGAAGCCCAACGCCGCATCCTCGACTGCCATGCCCTTGCCAAGGAGCTCGACGACCCTGTCGATGTCGCACTGTGCCATGCAATCGGCCAAGCATGCTCCGTCGTGCATACAGCGGGCCATGCGCTGGGCCTGCCGATGTACGAGCTGACCGCCATCGTCCTCTCAAGTGGATTTGACGCAGTCGGACCACGCATCGTGGAGTATCAGGAGCGCCTCGAGTGGTGGAGTACCCACACTGACACATACAAAGGCCCATGGGCCTCCTTCCTCTCCACAGCTTCCAGAAAGGAACGGAAATGATGCCTCTGCCACATCCAGTGGAAGATTGGTCTGAGTAGAATTCAAGCAGGTCTAAAAGGGTACATTGATGACCTCCAGCTCTGTTGCCAGCATCTTTTCCGAGTCCAGACTCGATGAGAAAGCAGTTGTTGTAAAGTATGCAACTGCTCGGAGCGTGAAGGAGGAAAAGGACCATGGATACTCCATGGAAGCCTCTAGGCTCGCCTAGAGGTGCTGTCACACAGTGATTCAGAACTCTCAGAAGACGCAACTATTCGGAAATTCCGAATAGTTCAAACCGAAGGAAACGGGCAGGTATAAAGAGATGTGATCCATTACAATCTCCAGATGATCATTGCTGTCGGTTTCAAGGTCAGCAATGAGCGTGCTGTACAGTTGAAAATGGTCCAATGGCATAGTCAAGGACTTCTCCATCAAGGGCTGGGTCATGGATGATGAACGTCTCAAGACTGGTGGACTGGTTCTTACAGAAGACTATTTTTCAGAGGCTTCTTCAGAGGCCCCTAAAACTGCATTTTGCACCTGTGTTGGAGTCGGACATTGGCAGAGGAAAGACACGAATAGCTGAAATCAATGGAAGAGCATGATCGAGTCAGACTTTCACCCTCAGTTTCTGACCTCTTGTAGTTGGCTTGTCTCCCATGTACTCGATCTTCTCTTCCTCGAGCAGTTCTCTTATTGCACTAAGGAGGCTGCCTGTGGTCCTGTCATATCCAAAGTGCTTCGCTATTTCAGTGCTGCTTGAGGCTCCATAGGTTGCAAGAATATCGAGGATTCCTGATTTTACAGAACCTTTCTTCCTCCTTGGAGCGTTCAGCACTTCTGCCTTCTTTTCCGACTCGATGAAAGCTGGATGGATGGGAAGAATGACTCTGAACGCCGAACGGACAGGGTCTGTCTTGAAAAGAGGTCTCGGAGAACCGTTCTTCTCCATCGCGTGGATCATCGTAGGTACTCCTGTGTTCCTGGCTTCTGCAAGACCCAGCTCTTTCAGGTAATCGCCGATCCTCCTGTTCCGGTAATGACTTGAAATCAGGATGCCTGCCAGCAGGTCCTCATCACTGATCGACCCGTCAGGTCCAGGATTGCTTTTGATTTCAATTCCTGAATTTGTAATCGTGACAGTGATGGGCTCCCTTATCTGGTAGGATTTGTGGAAGACCGCGTTGGAGAGGGCTTCTTCAACCGCCTGGTATGGATAGTTGAAACAGCGCAATGCTTCAGCCCTGTCAGGAAGCTTCTCCACCTTCTCTTTTATCACCATATTCCCTATATGGCGGAGGGCATTCTTCAGCTGGATGTGCAAGGGTCCTTTGAAAACCATCTCTTCCATGTCTGTGCCAGTTGGATCCGGCTTTGTCACAATCTCTATGTAGGCATAGGGAAAGAAGTCCTCAGGATGGTCATTGAAGAACATCAGCGCAATGTTCAATGGCTTTCTCATTTCAACGGGTCCAGCGATAAGATGCATGGACTCGAGAACGTCCTCCCCTTCAATGTTCCTGAACCTGTCATACAGCTTGCTGTCCACTGAGTAGAGAAAATCTTTGACCAAGTCATTTTTTATGTCTTCGACTTGTGCGTTGTAGTTGATCCTGTCATCAAATGGCACATCCTCGGATAGCTCAAACAGCCTCTTCTCGTCTTGTGTGTTCGCCCGGATAGTGCTGGAGCCCTTCCTGATATAGTGGATCATCTCTGGTTTTCTGGACTTGTCTTTAGTGATGAACGAAGGGCATTTGTATGGCCTGTCTGCACCTCCTGGGCACCATAGGACAATGAAGTCCTTCTCTTTGTATGTGATGTTCTCAATGATTGGGATGTAGCGGGGCTCAATCAGATTGCACTTGTTGATGATGTCTTTGGTGATGCTGTCAGTCCTGTTTCTATCAAGGCCGCTGAGTGGGAGTTTGGGCATCCCATCCTCTTCTTCAATGCCTATGACGACATAGCCTCCGCCCTGATTGTCCATGTCATTGGCAAATGCACAGATGGTGTGAGTGACCGCTTCGGGATTCCAATCCTTCTTGTAGTCGATTCTGAAGCTTTCAATCACGCGATTTGAAATCAACATGTCGAATGTAATAGGTATGGACGGCATCATCATCATCTCCTTGATGTCATTATAACAAGGGGTCATATAAGGTGCAACAAAAATTCATTTCTTTGTGGTGAATATAGGTTAAATTGCTGGAAATCCATCTACAATATAAGCAAATAATTAGCTAGTACTTGTTGGTTTGCGCCTTATCTTGCACCTTATCTCGCACCTTATCATGCTCAAGAAAATTGAAAACGCATGGGGAAACGCATGAAGTACGTATGGATTAAACGCGTACTTTTAAAGTAATTAATGATATTATACACAATAATATATTTCCGTCATGCGTTTTCTTGACGAATGGAAACGTACGAAAAACGCATGGTGTTGTTGGTGTAGCCTATCAGGTGGACAGGAAGGAGGTTGGCTGTTGATGAGCGACTCTAATAAAACAAAGGTAAAGTTTCTACCTTGCCGAGAAATCCAGAAGGCCTTCACAAAAATGATTCTGACTATCTTGATGGGTGATATTTTGCATCCCAAAGATGGTTAGATGCCTCGAGGCCATGGAAATGGAAAAGGTGAGGAGTTCTGATAGAATTACGGATGCAATCTGCTATATATAATAGAAATGATACTGCCGCCAAGGAGGATTATGATGGACGACAGCAAGATGGTAGACAGTAACATTTCATGATGGTTCGCTTGATCTTGATGTAGCTGTTTCTTCAAGTGAAAATACCGTATGGCTGTCGCTTGATCAAATATCCACTCTCTTTGAAAAGGACAAATCGACGGTCTCCAGAGGAACTTTTAAAACTCAGACCACGATGAATAATCATGCACTTTGAACAAGAGGCAGGCAGTAAGGCCGGCAAGGCCCGGGTTCGAAGTCGGAGAAAGCTCGGAAATTGCGATGTAATATGGTTATTCAATCAACTCATTGCAATATATAGATAAAAGCCTCCAAATATGATAGCTTTCATTCGACCAAAAACAAAAACTAAAGGAGGCTTTCGAATGAAAACTACCATCTATGGCGGAGCTGGTCAACTTCACCTGTTCACAAATGATGATTTCAAAGGGTGCTTCTTCCGGGACCCACCCCCCGATGAGACGGACTACATGTCCCATGTCGCATCGATCTGGGCCCTCCTGGACCGGGAGCAGAGGGCGAGGCTGTCTTACGAGGCGGCGACCGGCAGACCAGGGAACGGACTTGGAACAGTGTTCAAGATCGTCATCGCCCGTTTCCATTTCGGCTACAGGACATGGAGACAGACGCTCACAGCCGTCGGCAACAACTGCGTTCTCATGGAGTATCTCGGCCTGGACAGGATGATGGCGGAGAGCACGTTCAGCAACCTGCGCAAGGAAGTTGTTGACCCCAAGATTGTTTTCAAGCAAATGAAGGGGCAATTGCAAATTTGTTTTGCTGGCTGAAAACTCCTGTTCTAGAATTAAATTAGAACGAACAGGAGGAAAATGAAGGAGAACGGCCAGATTTCAGCAAGTCAACCGTTCTCCAAAATGCAAAATGCCCTTTCAGACTCGCGTCAACTTCGAAAAGTTTCAAGCCCATCTGCTCGACACTGCTGAGGCGCGTGCCGCGCTTGCCCAGCTTGTAATCCCCCATGAGTGTGAGTGCTGCCATGGAAAGGGGAGCATGAGGATACATGGCTGGTACAGGCGCAACGCCATCGACCCATATGAGGAGAAGACGTATCTTCTTCTGGTTCCGCTGTTCATCTGCACCCATTGCGGCCACAGCATACGCGTGCTGCCATACGAGCTGCATCCCTGGTACCAATATCTGTCGAAGGCGGTGCGCAAGGCCGTCGAGTCGAAGCTGAGGGATGGAATCTGGCATTCCGACGTCAGGCCGTACAAGCGTCTTGTCCGCAAGTGGCACTCGTCATTCATGCTGCGTGTGGAGAACTGCGCCCCGCTTGCCCGCGGCGATCCGCTGAAGGCGTTGGAGATGGTGCCCGACTTCACGATTCTTTTCCGCAGAACAACCCGATGCGGAAAGGAGATCGGGCACCCTCCATTTTTTCCAGGAAACCAACGGACAGTCATCCTGTCGGTGTTCCAGCCATCTGTTCTACCCTGTCCACAGACAATTTTCAAGGAGTAGAAGACGGATGAAGATCAGCAAGAAGGAGGAGAAGGCGCTTTTCCGCTTCAACATCATCTTCCCGCTGCTGGACCAGAGCCTCCCGCGCGGCGAGCGTGCCAGGAAGGTCAGGGAGATCTGCGCGAAGGAGTACGTCATTCCCCACTCGAGGAAGACGACGCTGAGTGCGGGCACGGTCTGGAAGTGGTATGAGACCTACGTCAGGTACGGCACGATCGACTCCCTGGCGCCGAAGGGGCGCAGCGACTGTGGAGGCGCACGCGTCGTCGACGCCCAGGCCCTTTCGGCCTTCGTCGGCCTGTGGAGGGAGAACCAGGGCGTGCCGGTCACGGCACTCGTGGCCATTGCGGTGGAGAAGGGAATCTTCAATGAGGGGCGCGTGCCCAGCATGAGCACGCTCTACGCCCTCATCAGGAAGGAGAGGGACGGCTTCCAGCCGACCCAGAAGGACAGGAGGGCCTACCGCGCCCCCGGCATCAACGACATGTGGCAGAGCGACGCGCTGCACGGTCCTCACGTGAGGCTTGAGGACGGCAGGATCAGGAAGGCCATCCTCTTCCTCATCCAGGACAACAGGAGCCGTCTGGTCTGTGCCGGAGGCTGGTACAGCGCCGAGAGCGCCGAAAGCTTCATGGATTGCCTCTGGAGGGCCTTCCAGACGCGTGGACTGCCCAAGAAGCTGTATGTCGACAACGGATCCTCCTATCGTGACGAGAGGATCAGGTACGGCTGCGCCTCGCTTGGCATCAACCTCTCATACGCACGGCCCTACACGCCGCAGGGCAAGGGATGCATCGAGCGGCTGAACCGTACCGTGAGGGATTCCTTCCTCTCGACGCTTCCCCGTGGAATGATGACGCTCGAGGAGCTGAACACCCGTTTCGACAGCTGGATCGACGAGTACAACAGGAGGCCGCACAGCTCGCTGGATGGCATGTCACCGCTGAAGTGCTACCTTGGCCAGCTCAAGGCCGTCAACCCGGCGCCGGAGAACGTCCCGCTCCATTTCCGCCGTGTGGACACGAGGCTCGTCGCCAACGACAGGACCGTGAGGTTCATGGGATCGCGGCTGGAGGCGCCCATCGGCTACGCCGGACGCAGGATCGAGATCCGCTACTTCGACCACGACCCGGTACACACCTGCGAGGCCTTCTTCGAGGGCAGGAGCATCGGCCTCCTGCATCCGGCCGACCTCGAGGCCAACTACAGCGCGCACAGGAGGAAGGTCTGATGGGCAGGAACGCAGCATGAATGACACGTCGTCCACCAACCTCAACACCCCGATGGTGCAGTTCTTCGAGTTCAGGAGACAGCCGTTCCCTCAGATCGTGGACTCCGGCGACGTCTATCTCCTTCCCCACGTCAAACAGGTGGCAGAAAGGTGCGAGTTCGCCTTCCAGACCGGCCAGTTCTACGCCGTCATCGGCGCCGTGGGATGCGGCAAGTCCAGCGCTCTGCGCTATGCCTGCGCAAGGCTCGAGAAGCGGCACGCCAAGGTCCTGAACATAACCGGCGGCATCTGGTCCTTCACCGAGCTGATGCGCCAGATCCTCGCCTCGCTCGACTACGACTTCCGACAGTACCAGCCCGCCACCATGGTCCGTCTGGCCCAGGAGAAGCTCCTCGCACTGCAGGCGGACGGACGCCGGTGCATCCTCATGATCGACGAGGCCCATCTGCTGCGCAACGACGTGTTCGCCCAGATCCACATCCTCGCCCAGCACCCGTCCTCCAGCTCTCCTCTCTTCTCCCTCATGCTCTGCGGCCAGGAGGAGCTTGCCGAGAGGCTCGAGCACCCCAACGCGAGGCCGCTGCTGAGCCGGATCGCCGACGGCTATTTCGTCCCTCCCATCGAGCGCGACGACTTCGAGGGCTACATCGAGCACCACCTCAGGCTTGCCGGCGCCAAGACCAGGATCTTCGACGACCTGGGCCTCGACACCCTCTGGCAGACCAGTTCGGCCAACCTCAGGTCGATCGGCAACAACGCCCTGGCCACCCTCCAGTGGGCGGCCAACAACGACATGCGCACCGTCACCGCGGAGTGTGTGCGCCGCTCCCAGCGCAGGCTGTGGGGGCAGAGGGCACAGGACGCAAAGGAGGAGCCGGTCCTCTCCATGCCTGACTACTCCGCGGCGAGAAGGTAGGAGGTGGTGCGATGAAACTGTCATTCGTATCGAAAGGCCTCTACTTCAACAGGAGCTGCGGACTGACGTTCACGGGCTGCAGGGACAGCTGGACACTCGTCGCCGACAGACGCTCCGGTTTCGTGTTCACCGGCATCGATTCGATGGGAAGCGGCAAGGCCGCGGTCAGCCATGTCGTCGGCATACCCTCCGTCGACATGGCTGAAGCCCTTGATCAGGCCAACGTGATCGTCAGGGGCCAGGAGCAGTAGCTCCTGCCTCTCTTTGAACAGGAGGATGGCCTCTCGAGCGTCGTCCTCATTCCCAGCCAGGGATGGCTTGAGCTTCCCCTGGTCGATTGCCTGAGCCATGACAGCCTCAGGTGCACGGCGAGGAGAAGGCGGGATACGCGCACCTCGCAAGCCTCTGACAATTGACCCCACATGGCGCCGGGCAGGATGAAAACCCGGCGCTTCTTATGCCTCAGACGGCTCTCCACCGCACTTCGTTCCGTGTTATTGCTGCGATTGTTTGACACGGAATATATCTACTACAAACCTGCCAGTTTATTTCTGTAACGATGTGGTCAGATAATTCTGTGTTCATACGGCAACGGCATCCCATTGTGGTTCTGCATCCATGAAGGAAGCAGCGGAGATGCATCGCAGTTGAGGCTTTTGCTGGAGACGTTGAAGAAGCTGGGGGTGAACAGTGTCGTCATCACTGCCGACAG
>JADIMU010000067.1 GCA_017694495.1 Candidatus Aphodenecus pullistercoris | reverse complement strand
GTTCTCCAGACAGTAGGCCGTGCTGCTCGCCTTGAGCGCCATGCGCGCGTTCTGCTCGACGAGGAAGACCGTCACGCCCTCCTGCTCGTTGATGATGCCGATCTTGTGGAAGATGTCCTGGACGACCAGCGGGGCGAGTCCGAGTCCGGGCTCGTCCAGCAGAAGGAGCTTGGGGCTGCTCATCAGGGCACGGGCGATGGCCATCATCTGCTGCTCGCCTCCCGAGAGGGAGCGTGTCTTCTGGTCCTTGCGGGCGCCGAGGATGGGGAAGAAGTCGAACATCTCCTCCTTCTTGCGCGCGATCACCTTCGCATCGTCGACGAGGAAGGCGCCCATGTCGAGGTTCTCCTCCACCGTCATGTCGGCGAAGACGTGGCGGCCTTCCGGAACGAGGGCGATGCCACGCTTGGCAAGAAGGTGGGTCGGCAGGTTCTTCTTGTGCTTCTGGGCCGTACGCACGAGCTCGTCATGGAAGCTGATCGAACCCTCGTGGAGCGGCACCTGTCCCACAATGGCCTTGAGGAGGGTGCTCTTGCCGGCGCCGTTGGCGCCGATCAGGGAGACGACCTCCCCTTCATCCACGCTCATCGAGACCTGGTGAAGGGCCTCGATTCCACCGTAGCGGACGCTGATTCCCTCAATGTCGAGTATTCTTGCCATCTCAGTCATCCTCCCTTCCAAGGTAGGCCTCTATGACGAGGGGGTTGTTCCTGATCTGCTCGGGTGTGCCCTCGGCGATCTTCTGGCCGAAGCTCAGCACCGTGATGTTGTCGCAGATGTTCATGACGAGCTTCATGTCGTGCTCGATCAGGACGACGGTCACTCCGCGGTCCCTGATCCTCTCGATGATGTGCATCAGGTGGGCCGTCTCTGCGGGGTTCATGCCGGCGGCCGGCTCGTCCAGGAAGAGGACCTTGGGATCGGCGGCCAGGGCGCGGGCGATCTCGAGCTCCCTCTGGTTGCCGTATGGCAGGTTCCTCGCCTCCTCGCCACGCAGGTCCTGAAGCTCGAAGAACTCGAGCCACTCGAGGGCCTTCGCATAGAGCTCACGGTTCTCCCTGCCGGCCGAGAAGTAGCTCTTGACGGCCTGTACGAAACGTCCGCGGAAGGGGTCCTGCCCCACCTTGAAGTGGAGGCCCATCATGACGTTCTCGATGACTGTCAGATCGTTGTACAGACGGATGTTCTGGAAGGTCCTGGCGATTCCCATGCGGCTGATCTTCCAGGCGCTCAGGCCCGTGATGTCCTTTCCGTCGAAGACGATCTTGCCGCTGGTCGGCTTGTCCATGCCTGTGATCTGGTTGAAGAGCGTCGTCTTGCCGGCGCCGTTGGGTCCGATGAGTCCGTTGACCAGGCCCTTCTCCACGTTGAAGTCCACGTTGTTGACGGCGACGACACCGCCGAAGATGCGGCTGACGCCCTGTGCCTCAAGTATCCTCATCTCAGGCCTCCTTGCCGCCGCGGCGGCTTGCAAGACGAGATGCCAGGGACTGCTTCTTCTCGCCGTAGCGGTACTTGTCGCGGCCCAGGATGCCCTGGGGGCGGCAGATCATCATGATGACCAGGACCAGGCCGTAGAGGACCTGGCTCGCCTGGGCCGGAATGACTGACGACAGGCCCACGAGCTGGGGGAAGTACTGGATGAACTCGATGATGAAGGCACCCAGGATGACGCCCTTGAGGTTGCCCATGCCGCCCAGGACGACCATGCACAGGACCATGACGGAGACCATGAAGGTGTAGCTTCCGGGCTGGACGGTCAGCGTGTAGGCCGTGGCGAAGCAGCCGGCCGTACCGCCGACGGCGGCGCCCAGCGTGAAGGCTCCGATCTTGTACTTGGTCACGTTGATGCCGTTGGACTGGGCGGCGACCTCGTCCTCGCGGACCGCAGTCATGGCACGTCCGATCCTCGAGTGCGCCAGCTGGCGGAAGAGGACGTAGGCGACGGCGACGAAGACCCAGACAAGCAGGATGAAGGTCAGCTTGTTGCGCGATGAGAACTGGTAGCCGAAGAGCTCGGCGCGCGGGATGCCCATCATGCCGACGGGGTTCACGTTCGTCGCGATGTTGCGGATGATCTCGCCCAGACCCAGCGTGGCGATGCACAGGTAGTCGCCCTTCAGGCGCAGCGTGGGCACTCCGATGAGGAAGCCGATGATGCCTGCGGCGATGGCCGCCACCGGCAGCGAGAACCAGAACGGCAGGCCGAAGGTCTTGCACATGATGGCCGTCGCGTAGCTGCCGATGCAGAAGAAGCCGGCGTGGCACAGCGAGAGCATGCCCGTGTTGCCTGTGATGCAGTTCTGGCCTATGGCCATGAGGGCGTAGATGCCGGCGTAGATGATTATCAACTGGAAAAAGTTCAGCATGTCACACCTTCTCCCTTTCGTTCTTGCCCAGGATGCCATCCGGCTTGACCAGCAGGATGATGATCAGGGCGGCGAATGCGATCGTGTCCTTCAGTGCGCTCGGGATGCCCAGCAGCGGGGCGCCGATGGACTCGAGTATGCCAAGGAGGACACCGCCGATCATGGCGCCCTGGATGTTGCCTATGCCTCCGATGACGGCGGCGACGAAGGCCTTGAGGCCTGTCATCGTGCCCATCGAGGCGTAGACGCGGAAGTCGAAGGAGGCCAGGATGCCTCCGACGGCCGCCAGTGCGCTGCCGATGGCGAAGGTCATGGAGATGATCTTGTTGACATCTATGCCCATCAGCTCGCTCGTAGGCTGGTCGAGGCTGGTGGCCCTCATGGCCTTGCCCATCCTCGTGCGGTTCACGAAGAGCGTCAGGACGACCATCATGACAAGGGACACGCACAGCGTCAGGATCTGGTGCGGCGTGATCGAGATCCCCCCTATCATGATGGGACTGTCGTCGAAGGGGTACGGGAAGCGGCGGCTCTGGGCTCCGAAGATCCAGGCGGCGCCGTTGGAGAGGATGAACGAGACGCCGATGGCGCTGAGCAGCGGAGCCAGACGGCTGGCAGACCTCAGCGGCTTGTAGGCGACGCGCTCGATGAACATGCCAAGCACGGCGCAGAAGGCCATGCTGACGAGCATCGCGATGAAGAAGGCACAAAGCATCCAGGCGCCGTTGGTGCTCTCACCAAGCAGGGCCGTATAGGTCAGCAGGCCCGTGTAGGCGCCTACCATCAGAATGTCTCCATGCGCGAAGTTGATGAACTTCAGGATACCGTAGACCATTGTGTAGCCCAGTGCGATCAGAGAGTAGATGGCACCGAGCGTCAAGCCGTTCACAAGGTATTGAAGATACTGTATCAGGGTATCCAAGGTCTTTCCTCCAGAAAAGAATTGACTCTATCAAAAACACAAGGCTGTCCCTTGTCAAGGGGACAGCCATTGTCCACAGCCTCAGGTTCAGTCGACCTGGATGATCGAACCGTCGACGATCTGGAAGGAACCGACGTAGACGGGAGTCGTTCCGTCGACGTCGTAGACACCCTGGCTGGCGATCATGTCGCCGTTGTCGGCGAAGTTGATGATGCCGTTGGCGCCACTGAAGTCGCTGGTGGCCTTGACCTGCTCGTTGATCGCCTCGCGGTCTCCGCTGTCGGCCCTGTCGATGGCCTGGGCCAGGATGTAGGTCGCATCGTAGGCGTTCGTCGCGAAGGAGTCGGGCATGTCGCCGTCATAGGCTGCGCTGTAGGCCGCAGTGAAGTCGGCAAGCACCGTCGAGGCCTCGGCCTGGGCGGGTCCTACGTACATGACGCCGTCGGTGTAGTCCGGAGCCAGGTTGTAGATCTCGGGGTCGCTGAAGCCGTCGGAGGAGAAGAAGGGCAGGTTCATGCCGAGCTGTGCGGCCTGCTCGAGGATCAGGGCATCCTCGACGGTGTAGTTCGGGATGTAGATGGCCTCGGCGTCAGTGTTCCTGATGGCGCCCAGCTGGGTCCTGAAGTCCTTGTCGCCGACCATGCACGTCTCCATTGCGCTGACCGTTCCGCCAAGCTCGGTGAAGACCTCCTCGACACCGGTGGCCAGGCCCTGGCTGTAGTCGTTCATGGCGTACAGGCATGCGATGTTCCTGTATCCCAGGACCTCATACATGTAGTGGGCCGCGACCTCGCTCTGGAGGGCGTCGGAGGGGACTGTCCTGTAGACATAGTCGCCAAGGCTCGTGACGTCCTTGTGGGTGGCGCTGGGGCTGATCATGACGATGCCGTCCTCATAGCAGCGCTGTGCGACCGCAAGGGCGGGAGAGGTGAAGACAGGTCCGATGATGCCGACGACGCCGTCGCTGTAGACCAGCTTCTCATAGGCAGCGATGGCTCCGTCGACGGTGCCGAGGCTGTTCTCGGAGATGACCTCGAGCATCTTGCCGTCGATGCCGCCTGCCGCATTGATCTCGCTGACGGCCAGGTTGGTCGCGTTGGAGCACCTGATGCCGTAGTTCGCGTTGTCGCCCGTCAGAGGGCCGATGAATCCGATTTTGTAAGTGTCGCTGTCAGCCGATGTGCTCTCGCTGCCGCCGTTGGCATAGAGGCCAGTGAGCGCCACAAGGGCGACAAGCATGAATGCGAAGACTTTCCTCATGCTTTTCCATCCTCCTTAGTCTGATTGTCTGCACTTATACACCGTTTTGCATATCGATGCAAGAATTATTCACGACTTTTTTCCAATTTATCACACACCGGCAGAGCAAAGCATTGGAAGCCAAGGAATTGGGAGTGACGAAAAGCCACTTGCCCGCCTCAGGTGAAGGCAGGTGCGCAAATCTTCCCCAAGCCCGGCCAATCTGATATCCTAAGCGCCACGGAGGAAAAGATGACAGTATCCGTGATAGGCTGCGGGAACATGGGCGCCTCCATCGCCCTCGCCCTGGACAGGAAAGGCTATTCCCTGTGCCTCTATGACATCGACGGGAAGAAGGCGGCCGGACTCGGTCTGCCTGTGGCCAAGGACCTCGACGAGGCGCTGGAGAGGGCCGACATCGTCCTTCTGGCCGTCAAGCCCCAGGTCATCCCCTCGCTCTACGACACGCTGAGCGAGCACAACGACAAAAGCTACATCTCGATCCTGGCTGGCGTCCCCCTCGAGGTCCTCGAGTACAAGCTCGACGCCGACAACATCGCGCGCTTCATGCCCAACATCGCCGCGAGGGCCCTCAAGGCCGTGACGGCCATCGCCTTCTCGCAGGCGGCGGACGAGGACTTCAGGAAACGGGCGTACGACATCGCCGAGAGCTTCGGCAGCGCCTTCATCCTGGACGAGGCGCTCTTTCCGGCCTTCATCGGGCTGTCGGGATCCGGAATAGCCTACGCCTTCCAGTTCATCCACGCCATGGCCATGGGCGCCGTCGAGCAGGGCATCCCCTACCCGCGCGCCGTCGAGATCGCCAGCGATACGCTGGAGAGCACCTTCTCCCTGATCAAGGAGACTGGCAAGGGGCCGGTCGAGCTCGCCACCATGGTATGCTCCGCCGGAGGCACCACGATAAAAGGAATGAACGCGCTTTCATGCGAGGGCTTCGACAAGGCCGTGGTCAAGGCCGTCGCGGCCGCGACCGAGCGCAGCGTCCAGCTGGAAAGGACCGCATTGGAGAAGAAGGACAATGATTGACACGAGAGAACTCAAGACACGCTACGATGAGATAAAGAAGAACATCAGCGACCGCTACATGAACGTCGACCTCGACCAGATCGTGGCCGACCAGGACAGGAGGGCCGCCCTCCTCCTGGAGGTCGAGGACCTGAGGGCGCAGAGGAACGCCAACGCCGCGAAGATGAAGGGAAAGCTCGAGCCGGAGGTCAGGGCTGCCCTCATCGCCGAAGGCAAGGCCCTCAAGGAGAAGCTCGCCGAGAAGGAGGCCGACTTCGCACAGCTCGACGAGACCTTCCAGAAGGAAGTGAGTACGATACCCAACTACGCCCACCCCGACGCGCCCGTCGGCAAGGAGGACAAGGACAGCCTTGCCGTGAAGTTCCACCTCGAGCCGAAGCGCTTCCCCTTCAAGGCCAAGGACCATGTCCAGCTGGGAGAGGAGCTCGACCTCCTCGACTTCGACAACGGAGCCAAGGTCGCCGGCCAGAAGTTCTACTACATCAAGAACCAGGCCGTCATCCTCCAGATGGCTCTTGAGCGCTATGCGATGGACATCGTGCTGCGCCATGGCTTCACGCCCTTCATCACACCCGACATCGCCAAGGAGGAGGTCCTCCAGGGCATCGGCTTCAACCCGCGCGGCGAGGAGTCCAACATCTACACGATCGAGGGCACCGGAACCTGCCTCGTCGGCACGGCCGAGATCACGCTGGGCGGCTACTACCAGAACTGCATCATCGAGAAGAAGGACCTGCCCATCAGGATGACGGGCCTCTCCCACTGCTTCAGGAGGGAGGCCGGCGGCGCCGGACAGTACTCCAAGGGCCTGTACCGCGTCCACCAGTTCAGCAAGCTCGAGATGTTCATCTACTGCCTGCCCGAGGACAGCGACCGCTACCACCAGGAGATCCTCTCCATCGAGGAGGAGATCTTCAGCGGACTCGGCCTGGCATACCGCGTCGTCGACACTGCGACGGGCGACCTCGGAGCTCCGGCCTACCGCAAGTTCGACATCGAGGCCTGGATGCCCGGCCGCGGAGACGAGGGCGAGTACGGCGAGGTCACAAGCACCTCGAACTGCACCGACTACCAGGCGCGCAGCCTGAACATCCGCTACAGGGACGACGATGGCAAGCTGAAGTTCGTCCACATGCTCAACGGCACGGCCGTCGCCCTCTCCAGGGCCATGGTCGCCATCATGGAGAACTACCAGAACGAGGACGGCTCCATCTCCATCCCCGAGGCCCTCGTCCCCTACACCGGCTTCAGCACAATCGAGAGGAAATGAGATACGGGAGGCGCTGATGACATCCGCACTGGTCACCGACTTCTATGAACTGACGATGATGCAGGGCTACTTCCTCAAGAAGCACAACCCCCGCGTCGTCTTCGACGTCTTCTACCGCAACAACCCCTTCAACGGGGGCTATACGGTGTTCACCGGCATCGAGGAGGTCGTCGACGCGCTTGAGGACTTCCGCTTCAGCGAAGAGGACATCGCCTACCTAAGGAGTCTGGGCAGCTTCGACGAGAGCTTCCTGGACTACCTGGAGGACTACCGCTTCCAGGGAGACCTCTACGCCTTCGCCGAGGGCACGCCGGCCTTCCCCGGAGAGCCGCTGGTGAGGGTCGAGTCCAGCCTCATGGACTGCCAGCTCGTCGAGGCCTTCATCCTCAACACGCTCAACTTCCAGACGCTGATCGCCACCAAGGCCAACCGCATGGTCCAGGCCACCGGCGGCAAGGGCGCCATCATGGAGTTCGGCCTGAGGAGGGCCCAGGGCGAGAACGGTGCCCACGCCGCCAGCCGCGCCGCCTTCATCGGAGGTACGCGGGTGACGAGCAACACCTACGCGGGAAAGAAGTACGGCATCCCGGTCTCCGGAACCATGGCCCACTCCTGGATCATGAGCTTCGACAGCGAGGAGGAGGCCTTCCGCGACTTCGCCAGCCTCTACCCCGACAACGCCGTCCTCCTGATCGACACCTACGACACGCTGGGCAGCGGCATCGAGGCCGCGATCAGGATCGGTCTGGAGCAGAAGGCTAAGGGCAAGAGGATCGGAGTGCGCATCGACTCTGGAGACCTCAACTATCTGCCGCGCGTCATCCGCGACCGCCTGGACAGGGCAGGCCTCGAGGATGCGACGATCTGCGTCTCGAACGACCTGACGGAGGAGATCATCCAGACCCTCGTCGCCGATGGCGTGCCCATCGACAGCTGGGGAATCGGAACCCACCTCGTCACCGGTGGCAGCCAGAGCTCGCTCAACGGCGTCTACAAGCTTGCGGCCAAAGAGGAGGATGGAGTCTTCGTCCCGACGCTGAAGGTCTCCAACAGCTTCGAGAAGACGACCAACCCTGGCATCAAGCAGGTCTACCGCTTCTACGACGAGAAGGACAACGCGCTTGCCGACCTGATCGCGCTGGACGATGAGACTGTCGCCGAGGGCGTGAACCACACCTTCTTCCATCCCTTCTCGATGGGCGACTTCTTCGTCATGCGGGGGGACGCCTACAAGTACGCCCGTCCGCTGCTTGGCAAGATGATGGAAGGCGGCAGGAGGACCTCGCCAAAGCGGACGCTCCCTGAAATCCAGGACTTCGCCGCCCAGTCCCTCTCCCACCTCCACAAGAGCTACAGGAGACAGATCAATCCCCACATCTACAAAGTCTCGCTCTCACGCAGGCTCAGGGACCTGAAGATGGACCTGATCCTAAAGGTGCGTGGCGCCGAGTGATTGCAGGAAGGCGGCCGGTCGGCCGCCTTCTTCGTCTTCTAGGATTACGGTTGATGCCCTTCGGTCACAGGTCCTCTATCGCCTGGACGATGATCTCGGCAAGCTTCCTCTGGTAGTCGGGCAAGGCCATCCTCGCCTCCTCCTCGGGACTCGAGATGAAGCCCACCTCGACGAGAACCGAGGGCATCCAGGTGCCGTTGAGGACCCATAAGTCGCCGCTCTTGACTCCACGCATCGGGATGTCTGGGAAGGCCTCCTCGTAGCGGCGGCAGATGCCATCAGCCAGAGAGAGGGAGACGATGTCCTTGTATGCGTTCAGCTGGGCGTTGCTGTAGCTCGAATACTTGAGCGCAAGCTTGTCGCTCGTCGCCTCGTCGAGCATGTCGACACGCTTGTCCGCCGACTTGACGTAGACTTCGAAGCCCTCTGCGGCTTCGCTGTGTGCGGAGTTGATGTGGATCGAGACGAAGATCGGATAGGCCTCGATCGGGAAGTCGGCGCTGTTGGCCACGTCACACCTTTCCTCCAGAGAGAGCGTGCTGTCATCCTCGCGTGTCATGACGACGCCATAGCCCCTCTCCTCCAGCTCGCTCTGGAGGGCCTGGGCGATGGAGAGCGTCAGATCCTTCTCCTGGACATTCTGTCCCAGCGCTCCGGGATCGCTTCCCCCATGGCCGGCATCGATGACGACTGTACCGACATCGCCGCGGTAGGGATTGGCCAGGAGCATGACGGGAAGCAGCATGAGGAGAGCCAGAAAGCGAAGGCGCAGTCCCATCATTCACCCTCCGGATTCTTCCACTCCTTCATCAGGGTGAAGAAGTCGGTCTTCTGCAAGATGATCTGCTTCGTCTTGACCTCGCTCTTCAAGAGCTCCTTGTCGACATAGGGCTTCCACTTCTCGACGAGGTTCTTGCCGGCGATGCGGTGGATCGAGAGCGCCTTCGTATAGGCGCGCTCCATGCCTTCGCAGCGCGAGCGGTCCTCGATGATCGAATGCTTGGACAGGAAGCGCAGCGCGAAGTCGCCGCAAGTGAAGATCGGGAAGCCGTAGAGGTGGCAGCGCACTCCGAAGTCCAAGAGCTGGTAGAACTCGCCCATGATCTGCTCGTCGTAGCCCCTCAGGCGCTGGAAGAGGGCCCTGTCGTAGAGGCCTAGCGCCATGACGGGATAGAGGTTCGGCGTCAGTGAACCGGGCTCGATCGAAGGCATGAAGGACATGGGCTCAATCTCCCTGCCCTTCAGGTATGGTGTCCTGATCGTCGGCATGAGTTCCATGTCCTGGTTGAGCATGACGGGTGTCAGCATCGCAGGATGGCTCTTGTCGGCCATCAGGGCCATGAGGGAGCCGCCCTCGAAGCCCAGGATCTGCAGGTCGCTGCGCACGACGAGGAAGCAGCTGGCGTAGCACTCGCTGGCGAAGGCGTTGATCTGCTCGCCCAAGGTGACGAGGCTGTTGAAGCAGATGAAGGTCACATCGGGATAGAGGCTGCCCAGTCCTTCCTTCTCGAAGGTCTCCTCCAGCGTGATGACGTGGAGGGTGCAGTTCATGTTGGCGACATACCAGTCGACCGCCTCCTTGAGGACCTCGACGCTGGAGACGTCCAGGATTCCGATCGAGAGCTGCTGCTGTCTGTACAGCGAGCTGATCCTCATGCCGACATCCTGCCGGCGCTGTACCGTCTTATAGTGAGCTATCATCGATGACCACCATGTCCTCGGGGCGGAAGATGCAATCCTTGTGGCCCTCTCCGAGAAGGCCGTCGAGCTCGCTGCTCCGGTGCCCCATCATCATCGCCAGCGACGTGCTGTCGTAGCCCGTCACCGCCTTCGCGAAAAGCCTGCCATCCTGGCGGCGGACCTGGATGACGTCCCCGCTCTCGAAGGCGCCTGAGACCCCCGTGACCCCGCTGGGAAGGAGGCTGTGGCGCTTCTCGAGCGCTTCGACGGCCCCATCGTCGATCACGATGGCGCCTGAATGGCTGTTGTTTATTATCCACCTCTGGCGCTGGGTCAGCCTGATGCTCGGGTGGATGTAGGTCCCTATCCTCTCGCCCTTGAGTATGCGCACCAGGACGTCCGGGCTGTAGCCGGAGGCTATGATCGTCGCACAGTCGGCCATCGCAGCGATGCGCGCAGCCAGAAGCTTGGTCTTCATGCCTCCGGTCGAGAAGGTCGAACCGGCCCCCTTTGCGAAGGCTATGATGCTGTCGGTGACCTCGTCGACCTCGTCGAGGAGGACGGCCGAGCTGTCCTTCTTCGGGTTGCCTGTGTACAGGCCGTCGATGTCGGTCAGCAGGACCAGAAGCTGGGCGTCGATCTTGCTCGCGACCATGGCGCTCATGCGGTCGTTGTCTCCGAAGGCCGTGCCTATCTCGGCGATCGAGACGACGTCGTTCTCGTTGAAGACGGGAACGATGCCCAGCGAGAGCAGCGTGGAGACGGAGGAGCGCAGATTGTTGTAGGTCTTGCGGTTGTTGAGGTCGTTGCGCGTGAGCAGCACCTGTGCTGTAATGACGCCCTCCTTGCGGAAGGCCTCGCGGTAGTGGCTCATGAGGATGGGCTGGCCGATGGCGGCGCAGGCCTGGCGCAGCGGAATGTGGACGACCTTGTTCCTGTGTCCCAGCTCACGCGCTCCCAGTCCCACGGCACCCGAGGAGACCAGGATGACCTGGTAGCCCATGTTCTTCAGCTCGGCGATCTGGCGGCAGATGTCACGCACGCGTCCTTCATCTATGCCCTCCCCGCTCGAGAGGAGGTTCGTGCCGACCTTGACGACGATGCGGCGCACACGCGAGAAGTCCCTCATGGTTCAAGCTCCCTGTGGATGAAGCTGCGCGCGCCGGGCCCGCTGTAGGAGGCGACGAGCTGGCCGCTGCCGGACAGCTGCCACTTCGTGGTCACGAGGCCCTCGAGGCCTACGGGCCCACGGGCGTGGATCTTGCTCGTCGAGATGCCCACCTCGGCTCCCAGACCGAAGCGGTAGCCGTCGGCGAAGCGCGTCGAGCAGTTGCAGAAGACGTCGGCCGAGTCGACTTCGCGGAAGAAGCGCGCCTTGGCCTCGGCGTCCTCGGTGACGATGGCGTCCGTATGGTGCGAAGAGTGGGCGGCGATGTGCTCCAGCGCCTCGTCCAGATTCCCGACGACCTTGAGCGCGAGAGCGAGGGCGAGGTATTCGGTGTCGAAGTCGGCCTCGGTGGCGGGAACGACGTCCTTGCCCTTCTCCAGATTTTCCATGGCCTCTCCATCCGCATGGATGATGACGCCATACTCCCTCAAGGCCTTCTGGAAGGCCGGGATGAAGCGGGGCGCGATGGCCCTGTCGACGAGTATGGTCTCCGCCGCATTGCATGCCGCAGGGTACTGGACCTTGCTGTCGACGGCGATCGCCACGGCCTCGTCAAGATTGGCCTGGCTGTGGATGTATACACTGCATATACCATCGGCGTGGCCAAGGACCGGGATGTGGGTGTTGTCCATGACATGGCGGACGAAGGAGGCCGAGCCGCGTGGGATGATGAGGTCGACTTCTCCTTCCATCCTGAGCATCACATCCACATCCTCATGGCTCGAGATCAACGCGATGAAGGGCGCTCCGTCCAGGCATGAGCGGATGATGTCGACGAGGCATGCGTTGGTCCGCTGCGCCTCGCGTCCCCCTTTGAGGATGAGGCCGTTGGCGCTCTTTATGGCAAGGGAGACGATCTGGATGAGGGCGTCCGGGCGCGCCTCGAAGATCATGCCTATCACACCTATGGGATAGGTCACCTGCTCCAGCACGAGCCCCTCGTCCAGAAGGCGCCTCTGGCGCACCAGGCCGACCGGACTCTTCTGGGCGGCGACGGCCCTGACCCCGGCTATGGCGCCATCGAGCTTCGATGACGGAAGGGCGAGACGGTGGATGAGGGCCTCTCCCATCCCCTGCCTGCGGGCCTGGTCGATGTCCAACGCATTGGCCTTTTCGATCTCCTGCCTGCGCGCATCGAGCGCGTCGGCCACGGCCAGGAGCATGGCGACACGTTCCTCATCGCTTTTCAGGGACAGCGCGAGGGCCGCCCTGCGCACTGCCTTGTAGTCCACATTGTCCATGGCCTGAAGGATAGCCGCTTTGTCCAATGTTCTCAACGACCCGCGAAGAAGGCCTCGACCAGCTCGAGGACAGCGCCCGCGATGGCGTAGGCCTTGTCGGAGGGAGTGTGCCAGTCGACGGACTCTCCACGAGGGTCGACGTCGGCGATCTTGAAGCCTTCCGTGACCTCCAGACCGTCATGGAGCATGCCGCGCACGATGCCGTCGATGGCGCTGGTCTGGGGCTCGTCGTCGACGTAGGCGAGCACATCGCCCTTGTGGACGAGGTCGCCGAAAGTCCTAAGTGCGCGGAAGACGCCGGCGCGGCTGCTGCGTACGACACGGTCCAGGCTGTGGCCTGCGATCTCGCCGGGGATGCCGGTGTTGGGTATCGCACTACCCTTCCTGATGACACGGCCCAGCGTGTGGCCACGCTTCGTCTCGACGACGGCGTCGACGTCCACGCCCGCCTCGAAACCCGGGCCCAGGCCTATGACGAGGCCAGCCATGTCCCTTCGCGTGCCAAGGTTCCGCTTGGCCATGATGGCGTCGACGAGGACTGCAGGGCGCAGGAGCTGCAGACTCCCGCAATCGGGGTCGACAAGGATGGGCACCGCCCCCTCGTCAAGGACGCGGAAGGCCTCACTGGGCTCATGGATGAGGACAGCCTCGACGCCGTCGACACTCGTCCTCCCGTCCCAGACGGCCTCGGCGAGGCTCACATTGCGCCTGACCTGTGTCGGCCTTGCCGTCTCGAGCGCGACGACATCGAGTCCTGCCCTGTGCAGCCGGATGATCGTGCCTGTCGCCAGATCCCCCGCTCCGCGCACGACGACGAGGCGGCCACGCCTCAGCCCCATGGGCTCTGGCAAGCGTCCCACTCGTGCCGCCATGATCTCGGCCGTCACCGCGACGGCGATCTCCTGAGGGCTCTCCCCTCCCAGGTCCAGCCCCATGGGCATGAAGATGTCCTTGCCAGGCACAGCGCGGCTGCGCGATGAGAGGACGCCCACATAGAAGGCCTTGGACACATCAAGCTTGCCGAGCACCTCGTCCTTGTCGTGCGTCGTCACGACGATGGCGCAGTCCTTCGTCACCTCCACGCCGGCCAGGGCACTCCGCCAGTCCTCTCCAGTGTGGATGTGCGAAGCGAAGGGACACTCGACATCGACGATGTCGCAAACCTCGATCTCGTAGCCGACGCGCCAGAGGCTCTCGGCGACCGCGCGGCCTACATGGCCGTGCCCGATGATGATGGCGCAGCGCGCCGTGTTCACTGGGTCTATCATGATGTCAACTTCTCCATGTCCAGCTGCGACCGTCACCCTGCGGCCACGTCCTTCCTCGAGGCAGATGGCGGCCTCGCGGGCCACCTCCTCCTCTATCCTGTGCCCTCCGAGGGTGCCTTCCCTCTCTCCATCCTTTGCAAAGAGCATGCGTCCGCTTCGCCGCGGCACGACGCCGCGCGAGGAGACGATCGAGGCGAGCGCGAAGGGTCTGTTCAGCCGCTCGAGGGCCGCGGCCTTCTCAAAGACTGCCATAGATCCGGTCCTCCCTCAGCGAGCCGAGGATGAGGGGCACTGGCGCCAGGATCCCCTCCAATGGCAGCGCCACCTCGTCGGCCTGGTTGATGAAGAGCACTGTACGTCCCATAGCGCCCTTCAGCGCCCCCTCACCGTCGCGGATCAGGAAGTTCAGGAATGCCGTGTCGACGAGCGCCTCGGACTCGAAGCCGAAGACGGAGTCGTCAACCCTGCGGCCATAGGCCGAAGCGCCCATCACGGCGAGGGTGGCGTCAGTCTCGCTTACGATGACAGGGTCCCTCTGGCTGTGGTACTTGAGCGGCAGGTGTCTGGCGCCGTCGGCTTCGATGATGACGACGTCGAAGCGCGGGATGAGGATGGAGAGCACCTCCGGCCGTGGGCTGACGAGCTTCTTCGGGTCCATCAGGGCCCGCTGGGCGTAGAAGACGCCCTCCCCTGGCGCGACCTCATGGCCGAGGGCCTCCACTTCATCTGTAAAGGCCCAGTCCATGTCGTAGTCGAAGGTCTTCGGGCTCTGAATCTTCGTCGTAGTGGTCAGCAGCACGCTCTTCGAGAGCGAGCGGAAATGGCGGCCGAGGGCCTTGAGGGCACTCGTCTTGCCCCCAGCCCCCGTGATCGAGATGACGCCGCGACCCTGGGGCAGGAGGAGCTCGGCGAGATGGGCGATGAGAGATTCCATGCTTCGATTCTACTCCAAATTTGTGCCTTGGAGCCAATCCAAAAAATTGGATGAAAATTTTCCTTTTCAGCTCGGATTTTACCATGCTATGATGGAAGAGGAGGAAATGCGTAAGGCAAATTTTTGGCTATGCCCAAGGTCACATTGTCCGAAATCGCACAGCGTTGCGCCACCAGCACATCGACGGTCTCGAGGGTGCTCTCCGGAGACCGGAAGCGCAAGACGAGCCGTGAGAAGCGCGAGCTGATCATCCGCACGGCCCAGGAGATGGGCTGGTTCGACTCCAGGCTCGAGCATGCGCGCATTCTGCGCCCCTTCTCCCTTGCCGTGCTCTTCCTCTCGGACCACGAGAGCCTGCTGTCGCCCTTCTTCGCCGACATCCTGGCAGGCATACAGGAGAGCGCCGCCTCATGCACGAGCCTGGACATCGAGGTGCGCGTCCTCTCGCACTACGACAAGGATTTCTTCGCCTCATTCGAGAATGGTGGATTCGATGCGGCCATACTGCTTGGCCGCTGTCGGAAGGAGACGCTGGAGAGGGTGCGCTCCTGTGGACTCAGGCTCGTCTACGCCGGACTCAACCCTGTAGGAGGTATGGACGAGGTCATATGCGACGCCAGGCAGGGCACGGGCCAGGCCTTCGACCACCTCTACGGACTGGGCCACAGGAAGATAGCCTTCATCGGGCCATGCGGCCACGACGAGATCGAGAACGAGTTCCGCTATGACGGCTACCTCGAGGCGATTTCGCGACACGGGATGGAAGTCGACGACAAGCTTGTCGTCGACTCCTACCTCAGCAGCGGCGACGGCTACCGCAAGGCATCCCAGCTCTTCGCCGCCTCCAGGCCCAGCGCAGTCATCTGCGCCAACGACAATGTCGCGGTCGGCGTCCTGAAATGGCTCACGGACAATGGAATCGGAGTGCCTGACGAGGTCTCCCTCGTCGGCTTCGACAACATAGAGGCCTCGGCCTTCCTCAACGTGCCGCTCACGACGATGGATGTGCCGCGCAAGGAGCTGGGCCGCCTCGCCCTGCTCCTGGTGAGGGAGAGGATGGAGAGCGGAAGGGACTATCCCGTCCAGCTCACATTGCCCTTCCGCCTGATCGAAAGGCAGTCGACAAAGGAGGTCGGAAGATGAGCAAGGCACTGCTCTTCCACGGAGGCGGCCCAACGGCCGTCCTGAACAGTTCGCTTTCCGGAGCCCTCGAGCTCCTGCAGGAGGCCGGAGTCCAGACTGACGGAGCCCTGTGCGGCATAGCCCATGTCCTCGACGGAAGGATCCGGACGATCGGCAGGCTCGACAACCGGGCACTGGAGAAGCTCTCCCGCTCGCCCGGCAGCGCCCTGGGAAGCGGACGCGACCATCTGGAGCCGGAAGACTACCGCACGATCGCCGGCACTCTGGCGCGCCTAGGCTACGAGTATGTCATCGCGGCGGGCGGCAACGGGACGATGGACACGACTGTGCGCCTGGCCGAAGCGTGCGGGAAGTACGGCATCAAGGTGACCGGCATTCCAAAGACGATGGACAACGACCTGTCGGGGACGGACCACAGCCCCGGCTTCATCTCCGCCGCCCTCTACATGGCGGCAAGCTGCCGCGAGGCCCTCTACGACCTCAACGGCCTGCCCATACACGTCGTCGTCATCGAGGCCTTCGGGCGGAACGCGGGATGGATTGCGGCCTCCAGCTGCCTTGCCGGAACACCTGAGGTCGAAGGACCCGACCTCATCCTCCTGCCTGAGGACGACTTCGACGAGGACGCCTTCCTCAGCCGCGTCGAGGAGGTCTGGAAGGCGAAGGGCAAGGCCCTCGTAGTGGCCAGCGAGGGCCTCCACCACAAGGATGGTTCCCCCATCGTCGAGCCCGTCTTCCAGGTCGGCCGCAGCGTCTACTTCGGCGACGTGTCGAGCCACCTCAGCCAGCTCATCACGAGGAAGCTGTCAATCAAGAGCCGCAGCGAGAAGCCTGGCATCCTCTCGCGCTCCTCCATCGCCTGGCAGAGCGGTCTCGACCGCCAGGAGGCCTGGCAATGCGGCCGCGAGGGCGCAAGGGCTGCCCTGGAGGGCAAGAGCGGCTTCATGAGCGTCATCGAGCGCCTTTGCGACGAGCCATACAGCTCGCGCGTCAAGCTCGTCGAGATCAGCCCGGCCATCCTCGAGGAGAGGAGGCTGCCCGACACATACAGGAAGGACTTCGGCGCAAGCGAAGCCTTCAGGACCTGGCTGTCCCCCCTTGTCAGGGAGGATGAGCTGGGACAGTTCACGACATTCATCGACTAGGAGAAGGACATGGAGAGAAAGTACTATTCATACACGAAGGAAAGGCTGTGCGAGGGACGCATCCCCACACGTGTGATGGATGACAGCCAGGCCGTCTTCCGCGCCATGGCACAGGAGATGGCCGACACGATTGAGGAGAACGGCAGGAAGGGCGACAGGAGCGTCCTCATCGTCCCTGTCGGCCCGGTGGGCCAGTACCCCCACTTCGTACAGCTTGTGAAGGAGAGGAGGATCAGCCTCAAGGACTGCTGGATCATCAACATGGACGAGTACCTTGGAGACGACGGCAAGTGGATCGACCCCTCATCGCCGCTCTCCTTCCGCGGCTTCATGGAGCACAGCCTCTACTCGCAGCTGCCTGAGGAGCTGAACGTCCCGGCAAGCCAGCGGATCTTCCCCGACCCCGCCGATCCGGGCAAGGTGACTCGGCTCATCGAGGAGCTCGGCAAGGTCGACCTCTGTCTTGGAGGAATAGGCATCAACGGCCACCTGGCCTTCAACGAGGCCGAGGAAGTTGATGCCGACACCTTCGCGACAAGGGTGACGAGGGTCATAGACATCAGCCGCGAGACGCGCTGCGCCAATGCGATCGGAGACCTGGGCGGCGCGATCGACGCCATGCCGCGCAAGGCTGTGACGATTGGCATGAGGGAGATCCTCTCGGCACGGAAGGTCCGCCTGGGCGTCTTCCGCACCTGGCACCGGGCCGTCGTCAGGCAGGCAATCTTCGACGAGCCCTCAGGACACTTCCCCGTCACCTTGCTCCAGAAGCATCCTGATGCCCAGATCTACATCAACGACGTCGCGTCGGAGGTGGCCTTTTGACCCATATTGATGTGCTTCTGCCCCGCCCATGCACTCTGGAACCGGTACGGGTGGGCATCAAGGATGGCCTGATCGCCTCGATCTCTCCGGCCGAAGGGCCATGCGGCCTGGTCGCCATGCCCGGCTTCATCGACATCCACACCCACGGCGGCGCGATGGTGGACGTCAACCACATCACAGGACGCAGCGATCTGGAGACGCTCTCGCACTTCTACGCCTGCCACGGCGTCACCTCCGTCCTCCTGTCCGTCATGACGGACACGAAGGAGAGGATGAAGGAGCTGGTACGGACGCTTGCAGCCGGGCTTGAGGAGCCGCTTGGAGGAGCCGACATCGTCGGCATCCATCTTGAAGGGCCCTTCCTCAGCCCCGAGTACCGGGGAGCCATGCCTGAGGACCTCGTCCTCAAGGGCGACTGGGACTTCCTCCAGGAGCTGCTTGAGGCGGGGCGCGGCAAGGTGCGCTACATCACCCTCGCCCCGGAGGTCGAGGGCGTCATGGACCTGATCGGAAAGCTCGCTCTGGATGGGCGTGTGGGCATCTCGATGGGCCACAGCAGCGCCGACTACGAGACGGCCATGCGCGCTGTGGACGCCGGAGTGAGGAGCGCGACCCACCTGTTCAACGCGATGAAGCTCTTCCACATGCACCGCCCCGCCGTCAGCGGAGCGGCCCTCGAGAGCGATGAGGTCTACACAGAGCTGATCGTGGACGGCTTCCACCTCCACCCCGCCACGGTAAGGCTCGTGGCGAAGACGAAGGGCTGGGACAGGATCATCGCAGTAAGCGACTCGATCATGGCCTCAGGTCTGGGAAGCGGACGCTACAAGCTGGGCGTGAACGACGTCATCGTCGGCGAGGACGGAGACGCGAAGCTGCCTGATGGCGTGCGCGCCGGATCCACACTGACGCTTGATGTGGCCTACAGAAGGCTCAAGGCCTTCACTGGCGCAGGAGACCACCTTCTGGCCAAGGCCCTCTCCACGAACGCGGCGAGGCTGCTCAAGCTGGACGACAGGGGCGTGGTCGCGGTCGGAAAGCGTGCCGACCTGGTCCTTCTGGACAGGGATGGCACTGTAGCAAGGACGATAGTGGCCGGTAGGACGGTCTACGGAAAAGGAGAATGAGAATGCTTGTACCACTGAGACCAATTCTGGAGACGACTGACAGGCTCGGCTATGCTGTGGGGGCCTTCAACGTCAACGCAGTATGCCAGGCCGAGGCCGCCGTCAGGATCCATGAGATCTTCCACAGCCCGGCGGTGCTCCAGGGCGCCGACCTGGCAAACGGCTTCATGGGCGGAAGGACCGACTTCATGAACGCGACGATCGAGGACAAGAGGAAGGGCGCGAGGAACATCGCCGAGGCGGTCAGGAAGATCGCCGAGGACAGCCCCATCCCCATAGCCCTCCACCTGGACCATGGCCGCGACTTCGACTCCGTCAAGGCGGCGATAGACGCAGGCTACACCTCCGTCATGATCGACGGCTCGTCGCTGCCATTCGAGGACAACATCGCACTGACGAGGGAAGTCGTCATCTACGCCCATGAGAGGGGCGTGAGCGTCGAAGGCGAGCTCGGTGTCCTGGCGGGAGTCGAGGACCACGTCTTCTCGCTCTCGTCGACCTACACCCGCCCGCTGGACGCATTGCGCTTCTTCAAGGATACGGGCGTCGACGCCCTGGCGATCAGCTACGGGACGATGCACGGCGCGAACAAGGGCAAGGACGCGAAGGTGCGCAAGGAGATCGCCATCGCGATCAAGGAGCTGCTGAGGCATGAGGGCATCGAAGGCTACCTCGTCAGCCACGGCTCCTCCACCGTGCCCGGATACATCGTGGACGAGATCAACGACCTGGGTGGCCAGCTGAAGGACAGCCATGGCATCAGCCTGGACCAGCTCAAGGAGGTTGGACGGCTGGGCATCTCGAAGATCAACGTCGACACGGACATCCGTCTTGCAGTCACGCGCAATGTCAGGCTCCTTTTCACCCGCCACCCCCAGCTGAAGGAGGACGGGCACCTCGCCCCAGTCTGGCGTCTCATGGACGGCAACCCCTCCGCCTTCGACCCGCGCGTCTATCTGGCGGCGGTGATGGACACTGTCATGTACGGCACGATCCCCAGCCATAGCGTCCAGCTCCTCGTCGACGCCATCAAGGACGGCGTCATGGAAGGCATCGGCCGCCTCCTCGTCGAGTTCGGCCAGATCGGCAAGGCCCGCGAGGTCCGCCTCAGGAGCCTTGAGGACATGAGGGAATTCTACAGGAGGGCGGGAAGATGAGAAGGCAGCACATTTTCGTCAACTTCAAACGCTTCGACGTGCCGCACACTCTGGGCGGCGTCAACCGTGGCCAGGTGAGGGACTGGGCCTCCTCGATCGTCGCCCAGTGTCTGCCGACGCTCAGCGGCTATGACAGCCAGGCGGTGCGCTTCGCCATGTACTTCCCCGAGAGCCAGCTCTTCGGCGCTCTGGATGCGGTCGCTTCCTCCCCTGTCCTGGAGGTCGGCTGCCAGGGCGTCCACCATGCTGACGTCAGCGTGGGTGGCAACTTCGGAGCCTTCACGACGCTGCGCCCCGCAGCGGCCATGGCCGCCATGGGCGTGAAATCCACGATCATCGGGCATTGCGAGGAGCGCAACGACAAGAGGTACCTTGTCGAGCTGGCCGGAGGCGAGGCCTCTCCCCTCGTCGACAGGATCCTCAACGATGAGGTCCTGTGCGCCCATGAGCGCGGACTGTCAGTCCTCTTCTGCGTCGGAGAGCGCGCCGAGGAGGTTGAGCGCTGGGACGAAGTGATCAGGACCCAGCTCCAGGAAGGCCTCAAGGGTGCCGACCTTGACCGCGTCACGATCGCCTACGAGCCCGTCTGGTCCATCGGCCCGGGCAGGACTCCGGCAGGCAAGGACTACATCACGAAGGTCGCGAGGCTGGTGAAACGGACGCTTGGCGACGTCCCCGTCGTCTACGGCGGAGGCCTGAAGGAGGAGAACGCCGAGATGCTCGCCTCGATCGACGAGATCGACGGAGGACTCGTCGCCCTGACCCGCTTCTCGGGCGAGATCGGCTTCTACAGCGACGAATTTCTGAACATAGTACGCCTCTATCTGGGGCGCAAGGCAAAGGAGGATTGAAGCATGCAGCTTGATTTCGAGTATGGACAGGGCACAGTCAGCGCCACCCTTCCCGACTATACGGACGTCTTCATCCCGGGCGTCACCGTCCCGGACCCGCCGGCCATCCCCGAAGAGAGGCTTGAGGAGGAGACGCTCAAGAGCCTACGCAATCCCATCGGCATGCCGCCGCTGAGCGAGCTGGCCCATCCGGGCAGCAAGGTGACGATCGTCTTCCCCGACCGCGTCAAGGGCGGGGAGCAGGCGACGAGCCACAGGAAGGTCTCCATCCCCCTCATCCTGAAGGAGCTGTACAGCGCCGGCGTCGAGAAGAAGGACATCCTCCTGATCTGCTCCAACGGTTTGCACCGCAAGAACACGGAGAAGGAGATCAGGGGCGTGCTTGGCGACGAGCTCTTCAACGAGTTCTGGCCCAGCCACCAGATCATAAACCATGACAGCGAGGACTACGAGCACCTGGTCGACCTGGGAGTGACCGACCAGGGGGACCCCGTCCTGATGAACCGCTACGTCTACGAGAGCGACCTTGCCATCCTGATCGGCCACGTACAGGGCAACCCTTATGGAGGCTACTCAGGCGGCTACAAGCATTGCGCGACAGGCATCACGCACTGGAAGAGCATAGCGAGCCACCATGTGCCCTCCGTCATGCACCGCGAGGACTTCACGCCCGTCAACGGACAGTCCCTGATGAGGCAGAAGTTCAACCAGATCGGCATGCACATGGAGAAGTGCATGGGCAAGAAGTTCTTCTGCTGCGACGCCGTCCTGGACTCGAAGAGCCGGCAGATCAGCATCTGGTCGGGCTACGCGGCCGAGATGATGCCCCTCAGCTGGGTCGACGCCGACAGGCGCACCTACGTCAAGTGGGCAGAGAAGAAGTACGACATCCTGGTCTTCGGCATGCCCCAGTTCTTCCACTACGGCGACGGCATGGGCACCAACCCCATCATGATGGCCCAGGCCCTCTCGGCCCAGGTGATCCGTCTGGGACGTGTCATGAGCGACAAGTGCGTGATCATCTGCCAGAGCCTGTGCAACGGCTTCTTCAACGACGCGCTGTGGCCCTACACGCGCAAGATGTTCGAGCAGTTCAAGCATGACGAGATGAACACCCTGCCCGACATGAACCGGCTGGGGGAGTACTACGCGACGGATGAGGAGTATGTTAGGATGTACCGCTACGCCAACGCCTTCCATCCCTTCCACGGCTTCTCGATGATCAGCTGCGCCCACATCGCGGAGATGAAGACGAGCGCGATCTACATCACAGGGGCCAAGGATCCGGGCTACGCCAGGGCCATGGGCTTCAAGACGAGGGCGACGATCGAGGAGGCGCTTGCCGACGCGATGAGGAAGTACACGGGACAGCAGCCCAACATCCTGGCCCTCCCCCTGACCTTCAAGACGGCCAGCGTCCACCTTTGCATGAAGGACTGATGGCCGACTACCTGCTCTACCTCGTCGTGATGGCGATCACACCGGGGCCGAACACCATCCTCTCCATGGCCAACGCGGCAAGCGTAGGCCTGGAGAGGGGGATCCGGCTCAACTTCGGGATGCTTGCGGGCATCACGATCGTCACGGCCCTGGCCTTCACCGCAGTCCAGTTCCTCTACTCTTTTCTGCCCCAGGCACAGCGTGTGATGAGGCTTTTCGCCTTCGCCTATCTGATCTACCTGGCGCTGAAGAACCTCATGATCTCGATGAGGGAGGAGGATGCGGCCGGCTGCGGTTTCATCAAGGGCCTCGTGCTGCAGCTGGTCAACGTGAAGGTCTACCTCCTCGCCATCACAGCCCAGAGTGCCTACATCATGCCGATGGCCGACACTCTGGCAGGCCGCATCGCCCTGAGCGCGCTCATACCCATCGTCTGCTTCGCCGCAGGCCTCGTCTGGGCCATTGGTGGAAGCCTGCTGAAAGAGGCCTTCAGCCGGCACAGGAAGCTTTTCGGCCTCATCTTCTGCCTATCTCTGGTCTGGTGCGCCATCCGGATGGTGCTTGGCTGACAGTCGACAGTCTGCTATGATGTCACGCATCAGTGCCCGCATAGCATAATGGATAGTGCGCGCCCCTCCGGAGGGTGATATGGCAGTTCGATTCTGCCTGCGGGTAGTAGTTTTTGAAGTGCAATTTATTTACACCGTCAATACTTGACTACCCAAGACACCCTCAAAACGTACACGAATCCGCTTTCAGCCACCAGCTTCCCCCTTCCTTGCCACGGTCAATCTTCCTCTACTGTGCAAAGCCTGTGGATAGGCTTAGAATCAAAGGTGGTGTGTCACCGGACAGCTGTTGTCCGAATCTGGTCGTTTCAAGCTCCTGCAAGGAGCCCTTGGAGGGAATATGAGAAGACTTTTGACGATTCTGCTTGCGATGCTTTGCATCCTTGCCATCTCCTGCGATGGGCATACGCCAGGTGCTGACAATGATGGCCCTGCTTCAGACCTGCTGCTTTCAGCGTCCGATCTGGCTGGGGGCTACGACATCGACACAGGCAATGCCCATACAGTCAAGCTGACTGGACTGGATGCCGACAGAGTCTATTGCATCTCCACTACGCAGGTTGGCTCCAGGTCAGTAGCCGCAAGCGGCTCGAACCTGGTCGAGAAGGACGGCTCCAGCTGGTTCATCATCCCGGATGATGACGGCACAGCCAGCATCGAGATCACAGGCTCGCCGGTGTGCATATATGAGGTCCCAGAAGAGCCATTCAGCAGCCCTGCAGATCTCCATTTCGAGCCACGTGAGGACAATATCGTGTATTACGACGACTTGGGCAGACCTGTGTACGAAGCCTACTTCCGCATTGACTTGACGAAGGCCAAGGACTACGGCATCGATGACCCCTCTTCTCTTGTCGTCAAAATCCTGCGTCTTGGCTATGGCGGAGGCGATTCCATGACACGTATCATGGACAACCATGCCAACTACATTGGAGGCGGACTTGATGCATATGAAGACCTGGATTCGGTGAAAATCTTCTTCTCATTGCACAAATTCACCTCTTCAGCAAAAGGTTATGATGACAATCTCCGCTACGAAGTCATGATGGGTACCCCGAAGACGCTGGAGGAAGGACAGCCTCAGACGCTCCAGACGCCATCCTACTATATCGTTCCAAAGTCAGACGAAGCCCAGATTCTTGAAATAAAGACAAAGCCTGAAGCCAATGGGGAGTATCGTTTGCACAATATGGATGGAACGACGTGTGACGATGGCAGTATCGATGCTGTACAGCGCTTCATTCCTCTGTGGCAGGACGAAAGTACAATCCTGGCCTACATCGCTCCCGACAGCCCTGAGTTCCACTTCCCCTTCTTCCTTGAGGATGATGGGAAACTGTCAAGATTGGATGATGTGGGAACCATCACACTGAGGACAGCCACAGACGAGGACCTTTCCAGGTTGAATGGAAAAGTCTTCACAATTTTCAATACTGATACCTTGGACAAGGGAAAAGAGAAAACGATCGAAATCAGTCTGCCAGCCGTGGGAGAGAACTTCTTTCCCGTCATCCTTTTCGAAGGATCGGCTGAATCGCGCCGCAGCCTGAGGCTGGAAGTAGATGAGACGATCTTCGACGTAGTGAATGGCATCACTGTGCAGGCATTCGGCGACAGAAGCTCCTCAAGCATGGGGCTGCACCCGGAAGACGTGGACTGGGACGAGTATGAGAAAGATCCCAGCCTGGAGCTCAGCTATGCCTATGCAATTCCGCGTCAATTTGTCGATACAGCTGACAAAACCATCACAATCACAGTAAGCAGACCCTGACGAAGATTCCCAGGCATGGGACAGGAGACAGGCTTCCTCCTGTCCCTAGCCCATGCCAGGAATGGATATTTGCGCATTGCATCAATGCTCCCTCTCCTATAGTCATCGAATTGATGCGCAGGCATATTCCGCCGCCAGAAAAAGGGCGTAAGAAAAATCAGCCTTGTGCCATTGCCATGCCATGTTAAGCTTTGCACAAAAGGAGTTGAATATGGCAAAAGACCTGAAAAAAGGAGGGTTGAGCGACAAGGCGAAGAACTGGCTCTGGCTGGCGCTGTCGCTTGCTGCCGCCATCGTGGTCTGGACCATCCTCTCGGTGCTCCCATCGACGAGCCGGTCCTTCCCCAACATCATAGTCGTACTTCAGCAGATCCCCGTCATGATAGAGCGCAACGTCCTGTTCAAGGACATCTCGTCCTCTCTGATCAGCGTCGGTCTGGGCTATCTGCTGGGCTTCGTGATCGCACTGCCGGTCGCCATCCTCATGGCCTGGTACAATCCCTTCAGGAGGATCATCGAGCCCTGGATCCAGTTCATCAGGAACATCCCGCCCCTGGCCTACGTCCCCCTGATCGTCATCGCGGCAGGAGTCGGACGAAAGCCCCAGGTCATCGTCATCACGATAGCGACCTTCCTGATCATGTGCATCACGATCTACCAGGGCATCATCAACATCGACGAGACGCTGATCAAGGCGGCCCGCGTCCTGGGAGCGAAGGACAAGGACATCTTCATCCGCGTCC
>JADIMU010000066.1 GCA_017694495.1 Candidatus Aphodenecus pullistercoris | reverse complement strand
GTGGAAGAGCATCCGGCGAGGAGGGCGATGGCGACAAGAGCGACGATAAGCAATGTCTTCTTCATTTTTCTCAACTCCTTTGTTCTTTTATTTCCTATCAACCTCTAAGGTTGGCTAGTTCTTGGAAAGTGCGCGTGCCGTGCATGTATAGTTGTCCGTCTTCGGGTCGTAGCTGTAGGAGACGATTTCGAAGCCGTCGAGGTCGGAGAGGTTCACCTGCTGCGACTTTGTGATGAGCTGGTCGTTTATCGTGATTATGTCCTCCGAGACCGTGGTCACATCGCTGCTGGTCATCGCGAGGTTGACGGCTGCGGCGTAGGCCGCTGCGAACATCGAGTCCTGGATGAAGTGGTATTTCAGGACCACTCCATCGGCGTAGATGAAGTTCCCTTCCTCGGGGATGTCGAAGGGTGGGTCGATGTACTGGGCGAGCACGACGGCTCCGATGTCGCCACCTGCCCACTGGATGTCGACGATGTCCAGCCTTCCGGCGACCTCCACAAGTCTGTCCTCGTCGTAGGTCGCGTTGGAATAGAGCCTGAAGCTCTCCCTGTCGAGGGCAGTGTTGACGTCGAGGTTGACGTCGACCTTCATCGAGAGGTCCTCGTAGAAGAGGGCCATCTGGTAGGCATTCCGGGTGGCCGCCTTGTAGGCGAGGTCCTGGTCCTTGTATGGGCCCGATATGCCGATGAAGACCTGGCCGTCGAGCTCTTCATAGTCGTCGAAGATGCGGTTGATGGCATTGGCGAAATCGGGTGTGTTGTAAAGAGGCGCCTCTTCCTGTGTGGTGCATGACGACAGCAGGATGAGCGTCAGGATGAGTATGCTTGCAAGTATCTTCTTCATTTCTTTCCGTCTAAATATGCGTCGTGGGCCATGCCTCAGCCTTCCAGGGCGAAGCTGGAGCCAAGGGTGGGGAGGCCTTCCCCATATGGCTGCATGGTCGACGTGTACATTGTTTTTCCCCTCTGACTACTGTTGGATATGGTAGCTTACTGTTCTGTCCATTTCAATGCTTGGCCGGCCCTCAGGAAGGCATATAGGTCGACAGGTAGATGGAGAAGGACCAGGGACTGCCGTCGTAGTCGTCCACCCTGTAGAAGTCGTAGCGTCCTGTGAGGCCAAGGCCTCCACCGAAGCCCTCGCTTACGGAGCCGTAGGCGAGCGAGAGCTCAGCTCCACAGTTGATGCTTCCTGTACCGAATGTGTAGGCACCTGTCCCATAGGCCATCAGGGAGACGTAGCGCTCGCCGAAGGTGTAGGTCCCACCAAGGCCGACACGGGCCCTGAGGTCCATGTTGAAGCCGAGTGGCTGGACCTTTTCCTTGTATTCGTCCTTGACGCCCACTGTGATCCATGAGGCTTCGGCTCCGGCTGCGAAGGCGAGGCCGAAGCTCTGGCCGACCCAGTTGAGGTGGACTTCGTCGAAGATGCCCACGTTGAGCGGCATGACCATTCCGATGTCCGCATTGAGCGTGGCATCGTGCCACTGCCCTGCGAAGGAGATGCCGAAGGTCATGCCCCAGAGGTTGTTGAGCTCCATCTCGTTGTAGAGGTTGCGCTGCCCATCCTGTCTGCCATGGGAGAAGTAGGTGCCGCTGTAGCCGCCAAGAGAATAGGCGGCGATGCGCTCGCCGAGGCCGTCCTTCTCCATGAGGCGGGCGATGGTCTCGTCTCCACCTGCCAGGGTGAGCATTTCGGACGCCTTTTCGCTGTCGATTCCTACGATGATGCCGTCGGAGCCCTCTTCGGCGACCTCTATATCGTCCATGCGACCGTCCTTGATCTTCTTGTTGATGATGCGCTCTCCATTGTCCAGACGTGTGATCGACCAGTGGGTCATCACGAGGCCGTAGCTCGAGCTGTCGGCATAGGGTTCGAGGTGGAAGTCGACTTCCATCATGATCGTCGACGAATCGTCACGCAGGACGTCGAGGATGGAGCTCACCTCATAGGCGTATTCGTCATACTCTGGGCTGGAGGGGTCGGGGACATCCTTGCCTGTCCAGGCCTCGTATGTGATCTCAAGCGGGATGAAGAGTCTGGCCACGCCGATGTTCATCAGGACCTCGCCCTTGAAGGCGTGGCTGGTGTTGTCGTAGCGGTCGATGCGCACGGAGAGCTCGTCTCCACGGTGCGAGTTGTATGTGAACTCCGCCTCGTTCATCTCCTCGATGTCCTCGATGATCTCTCCTGCAAGGTCGACCATGGCCTCGATGTAGAGCTCCATCTGGTCCTGGTACAGCTCGATGTAGCTCGGGACGATCTCTTCATCCACATAGTGCTGGGCGTTGGCCTTCCTGCGCTCGACCTCCTCTTCAAGCGGTCTGCCATCGGCTCCTATGAAGATTTCAGGGTAGGGGGCGTCGACCTCGCTTGAGATGTAGGCGGAGGCCTCAGCCTCCATATCGTCGTACACATCCTCGAGGTAGTCCGTCAGCATGCCCCTCACCGTGGAGAGGGCCCTCTTGTTGGACTCGATGCGGTTGACGGCGTCGCTGACGCTCATGCTGTCCTCGACGTTGAGCTCCTCGTAGAGTTCCGCGTAGTCGATCCTGCTGCTGGTGCCATAGGTCTGCTGTGCAAGGGCGATGCTGTCGCCGACGCGCCGGATCTGCTCCCGGGCGATCTGCTGGCGCAGTGCGATGGACTCGTCGAGGCTGGCCTCGGCCTCGGCCATGGCCCTCTGCTGGGAGGCGGTCAGGAAGTCGTACTTGTCGAGGGCTTTGTAGTAGCCGAGGTCCTCCGCGATCCTGTTGCGCTCCTCGCTGTCCTTCGCGCTCTTGAGCTGACGTACCTGGGAGAGGCTGACTGCCGGATCATCCGTCGCTGCCAGCATCGTACCGTCCAGGGCCATGACGACGTGGCGGTAGGCGTTGTGCATCTCGAGCATGTCGATGAGATTCTCATAATCCTCGTCGGAGATGTCCATGTAGTTCCTGAGCTGTCCCAGACGCACAAGCGTCGAGTCGATGTCGTCGCCAAGACGTCCAAGCTCGTCGATGTAGAGGTCGACAGAGCTTTCGGGAAGCGTGACTGTGACGCGCCAGGAGCCGTCGGAGAGCCGCTCTGGCTGGCTTGTCCTCAGGCCGAAGAATGTGAAGCTGGTCGACTGGGTGCTCGTCTGCTCGTAGAGGCTGTCGTGACCCTCTTCTCCGTCATCGTAGGAATGTGTCGTGATCACCGACTCGACGCTGACTGAAATCTGTCTGGCGAGGTTCGCCATGGCCTGTTCCTGAGCGTCCTCGAGGCTTTCTCCGATGCCGCTGTCGCTCAGGCTGGCGGCACAAAGGACAGTGCATGCCGACAGGACGAGCACCAGACACAGAATGGACCTTATGAGCTTGTGCATTATGCTTCTCCCCCTCCAACAGGCGATGGTGGGGGATGGCGCAGGACTTCAGCCGCGCGGCCAGCATAATTCTATGTGGAAGATTTCCCCTCAGACACAACCTGACAGCAGTCACTGTAGACCTTGCGCGTGGAATAATCAAGATTGCAGGCCAATGAAAAAGGCACGGCCGTGAAGCCGTGCCCTCTGTGCCGCTCTTGGCGAGCCTTACTGGACCAGGTTTCCGATCAGCGTCGCCAGGAAGTTGTCCTCGAAGAGGGGACTGGTGAGGATGGCGGACGAGAGGTCGTTCTGGCTGAAGGTCGATACCAGGTAGTCGTAGAAGGAGTCGACGAAGCTGGACTGGTTGGCGTCCTGCGTCTCGGCGTTGACGCGGGTGACGATGTAGGCGTCGCCGGCGGCCTGAGGTGCCAGGACCGTTCCCTCAGCGCTGCTGAAGAGCTGGTCGTTGTAGGCGGAGTCGGCGAGGCTGGCCATCGAGAGGAGGCCGTAGCTGTCGCTCGTCGAGAAGCTTGTGAGCATCAGGGAGCTGCCCGTGGATGCCGGTGTGAAGGTGACGTTCTGGGCGCTCAGACCATACTGCTCGAGGGCGGCGTCGAAGTCGTCCTGGGCGACTGCGTAGAAGACGTCGGCGGCCTCCTGGGCATACTCGCTGACGAGTGCGCTCTCGTTGGCGCCGATGTAGGTCCTGATCTCGGCGAGCATCTCCTCGCTTGTGAAGTCGGGCATGAAGGGAGCCGCGTCGACGCGGTAAATCTCATAGACGGTGCCGTCGAGGTAGGGGCCCGCGAAGGAGCCGACCGAAGTGGAGAAGATCTCATTCGCGACATCCTCGCCCAGCTCGGCGATCGTGTGGAAGCAGTAGGTTCCGCTGATGCCCTCTCCGGCATCCATGTGGCTGTCGAAGGCGGCGGGGTCACTCGTGATCTCATCCATCAGGGCCTGGGCATCGGCCTCGCTGGTCGCGGTCAGCGTCGAGAGCGTGATCTGGGTGAAGGGCTGGGGATTGCTGTTGGCGTAGGCCACAGTCCTGTCGGCGGGGTAGCTTGCCGCGTCGAAGGCGACATAGTCGAAGGTGCGTCCCGTCGAGGCCATGGAGGAGACGAAGTCCCTCTCGCCCTGGCTGGAGAGCACGCTGGAGATGTCCGTGGAGACGATCTGGGCCGGCATCGACTGCTGGATGGAGTTGTAGACGGATGTGCGCTCGCTCACGCCGGTCGACTGGTAGATCGACTCGTCGAAGACGCCCTGGTCGTTGTTGTAGTAGCCGCTGTCCAAGATTCCGCGGTTGACCATCTCCTCGCTCACGAAGAGGTCGACGGCCTCGGCCTTCTGGGTCAGGGCCTCGTAGAGGACGGTGTTGTAGTAGGCCTGCTGGAGGATGGTCTCCTGGCTCATGTACATGCCGTACTGGCTGTAGAGGCTCATGAACTGGTTGTACATGTAGCTGCCGTTCTCATAGCTGATCGGCTGGCCATTGTAGCGGCCGAACTCCAGAGTGGAGCTGGTGAAGAGCATCGAGACTCCCGTCGCGGGGAGGATGAAGGTTATCGAGATGAGGATCAGGACGATCACTCCGGCCCACCAGGCGAAGCTCTTCTTCGAGTGGTTCTTCTTGGGCTTGGCCCCTTCCTTCTTCTTGTCCTCGGCCGGCTTGGTCTCTCCTTTGGCCTTGTCGAAGTCTATGTCCTTGTTCTCAGTGTCAGCCATTTGCAGCGCCTTCCTTTTGATGATGAGATGTGCCCCTCCCTCCGGGGCTGGGCACATTTGCTACAGAAATTACCATCAATGATTGTCAGCTGTCAACGTTAGGACCACTGGACAGAGAAGGCGAGGGGCTCGGCAAGGAGGAGGAAATCGATCAGCGGGAAGCTGTAGCTGAGGCTGTCGGGACCGGTCTGCTCGGCGCCCTCGATCGCAGTGATCGTGCCTGGGACTGTCACATTGATCGTGATCATGCTGCTTCTCAGTGCATCGGGAGCCTCCTCGCCGATGGCGAAGGTGATCATGTCCATGTAGTCCTGCTCGCTGTAGCCGATGTTGTACTGGGCGAGGTAGACCGAGATGTTCGGGTCGGCGAGGAAGGGGACTATGCTCTCGAGCTCGGTGTAGTTGTCGATCGAGCAGTAGAAGCTCAGGCTCTTGTCCGTCTGCCTTATGATGCTCTGCTCCTGGCCGCCGAGCTGGTCGGCGAGCTCCTCGAGGTCGCCGAACTCGAAGTAGCCCGAGTAGTCGTTCACTCCGGTCTTCACGAAGAGGGTGCTGTGACCCTCGTCAGTGGCCTCGATCTGGCCGGCGAAGGTGGAGACGGCCGAGTCCATTATGCTCTCGTCCGATGAGGGCATGAATTCGGCGTAGTCGTTCAGCACATCGATGAAGAACTGCTGGACCGAGATGTCGCTCTGGCTGCTTGACGCGTCCTGGGAGAGCTGCATCGTTTCAGTTACCGTACAACTTGAGAGGAAAATGCCTGTTAAAATTGACAAAAGAAGGATTTTTCGCATAATTCAAGGATACAATATCAGAAGAAGGATGCCTACCGTTGTTCACTCTTGCAGTTCTGGTCCTTTCCGTTGCAGCACTTGCCCCTCTTGCCGCCGCAAACCTCGCCTTCACGGCTGATGTCGCCGTCAACAATGTGACCTTCAGCTGGAAGGCTGTGGATGGCGCCAGCTGGTACGACCTCTACCGGGGTCAGGACTTCGTCGTCCGCCTGCCTGCCGACCAGCATTCGTACACCATCGCTCATCTGGACCAGAATGAGGACTACAGCTACATCCTGGGCGCCCGCGACGCTCAGAACGCAACCCTGGACGCCGAGGAGGTCAGCTTCACGACAGGCAACTACGATGGCACCTATGTCTGGACGAATCCGACCGACAGGGACAACGGAGGCAAGCTGAAGGAGATCAGGTATACGGCCAGGCTGTGCGAGGACGAGCGCTATGGCCAGTACATGGAGATAAGCGTCAACGTCGACGGCGTCGACCACGTCATCTTCCCCCTCCAGGGGCTCGACGGCTCCTGGCCCTGGACCGACTGGGACGATGATGGGCCCGAGGCTCTGGCCTACAGGCTGAACTGCGAGAAGTTCAACCGCCTGGGCATCGATCCCAGCGAGTTCCGCACGCGGCAGATCCGCCTGTCCGTCGACAGCTCGAGCGTCGATGTCGCGAGCAAGGCGCTGGGCATAGAGGTCGTCACGACCTCCAGCTACGTCTTCGGCGTCGATGACGTGGGGCGATATCTCGAGTTCACGACGACGGGTGGGGGACTCGCCCTCTCGGCGCTCTACAGGAATCCGACCGACAGTGAGAGGCCCCACACCTACGTCCTGCGCCTGGAAGAGTGAACTTTTTTTATTACTTTATGTAATAAGCCATTCTCAGGGCCCCGGCCAAGCTTGACAAATCCTCTTCCATGTTCCTATTTTCGTCATCAAGACAGGAAAAATATGGCAACAGAGAAGAAGACACTCGTCATCGTCGAGTCTCCGACCAAGGCGGAGACGATCAGGAAGTACCTGCCCAAAAACTATGTCGTCGCGGCAAGCAAGGGCCATGTCAGGGACCTGCCAGCCGACAGCATGGGCATAGACATCGAGCACGGCTTCGCGCCGCAGTATGTCATCACAGAGGGGAAGGAGGCCCTGATCCAGGACCTCAGGAAGAAGCTCAAGGACTCGGGGGAGCTGCTGCTCGCCACCGATGAGGACCGCGAGGGAGAGTCGATCTCCTGGCACCTCCTGGAGCTCCTCAAGCCCAAGGTGCCATACCGCCGCATGGTCTTCCATGAGATCACGCGCTCCGCGATCGCCGAAGCCCTCGAGAAGGGGCGCGACATCGACTCCAACCTCGTGAAGGCCCAGGAGGACAGGCGCATCATCGACCGCCTCTACGGCTTCGAGGTCTCGCCCGTGCTGTGGAGGAAGCTGTCGAACAAGAAGCTTTCCGGCGGCCGCGTCCAGTCCGTCGGACTGCGCCTGATCGTGGAGAAGGAGCTCGACCGCCTGCGCTACAAGTCGTCCACATACTGCGACCTGAAGGCCGACTTCGGCCTCTTTTCCGCCTCCCTCGAGTCCGTGGAGGGCAAGAGGGTCGCCGGAAGCAAGGACTTCGACTCCTCGACGGGAGAGTTCAATGGACGCAGCCTCCTGCTGGAGCGCGAGGATTGCGACAGGCTGGTCGGCTACTGCAATGAGCACAAGCCCTATGTGGTCTCAAGCGTCGTGAGCAAGCCTTCCGTGTCGAATCCCCAGCCGCCGTTCACCACATCGACGCTGCAGCAGGCGGCCTCCAGCCGCCTCCACCTCTCGAGCCGGGAGACGATGCGCATCGCCCAGTCCCTCTTCGAGAACGGCTTCATCACATACATGAGGACGGACAGCGTCAACCTCTCGGACGAGTGCATCAAGGCCTCGCGCGAGCAGATAGAGGCCGAGTTCGGCGCCCAGTACCTGGCACCCAGCGTGCGCCGCTTCAAGAACAAAAGCAAGAACGCGCAGGAGGCCCATGAGGCCATCCGTCCCGCCGGAGACAGCTTCCGCCGTCCGGAGGAGACGGGACTCAAGGGCAAGGAGCTTGCCCTCTACGCCCTGATCTGGATGCGCACCCTCGCCACCCAGATGGCGAGCGCACGCAAGAGCACGACCTCCGTGAGGATCGCCTGCGGCGACGTCGTCTTCGCCGCCTCCGGCACCGTCATCCTCTTCCCCGGCTATCTGCGCGTATACAGCGACGAGGAGAAGGAGGAGAAGGGGCAGAGCCTGCCCGAGCTGAAGGAGGGCGACGAGCTGGCCGATGCCGTCCTCACCGTCGGCGAGCATGTGACGAGCCCTCCCGGACGCTACAGCGAGGCCAGCCTGATCCGCAGCCTCGAGGAGCAGGGGGTGGGGCGCCCGAGCACCTATGCGACGATCATCTCGACATTGCTCGACCGCGGCTATGTCCGCGAGCAGGACAGGGCCATGATCCCGACCTTCACAGGCTTCGCCGTCAACGCATGCATGGAGTCGGCCTTCAGCCGCCTTGTCGACTATTCATACACGTCCGACATGGAGGATGAGCTGGACCGCATCGCCGCGGGCGAGGAGGACAGCCTGAGCTACCTCGAGCGCTTCTACTACGGCGATGACGGCAACAGCGGCCTCAAGGCCATGGTCGCCCAGGCCCGCTCCTCCGTCGCCGACTACAAGACGCTCTCTTTCCCGCACTTCTCAGGCAAGGCACAGCTGAGCGATGGCCGTACGTGCTCCTATTCGGTGAAGATCGGCCCCTACGGCGCCTATGTCGCCACAGACATCGTCGGCGAGGACGGCAAGGCGAAGCTGGTCAACCTGCCCAGCCACCTCCTTCCCGGCCAGATGGTGGAAGCCGACCTCGTGCGCATCCTCGACTCGGCCATCTGCGGCGTCAGCCAGCCTTCCTTGGACGAGATCGTCCTGCGCGACGGCCGCCGCGGCCCCTACTGGCAGAAGGGCGACAGGGTCTGCCTCGTGCCCAAGGGCAAGCGCAAGGCCGAGGACTACAGCGTGGAGGAGATCGACTACCTTCTGAGCCTGCCTGTGAAGGTCGCAAGCGACGCTGATGGCAATGAGATCACATTGAACAAGGGCCCCTACGGCTTCTACCTCAAGTGTGGTGACAAGAACTACCGCGTCTACAAGGTGCCCTTCAACATGACGGAGGCGGAGGCGCTGGACATCGTCTCCCGCACTTCGGCCTCAGGATCCATCCTCAGGACCTTCGATGACTTCAATGGACGGCCCCTCAGCGCAAGGAAGGGCAAGTTCGGTCCCTTCCTCAAGTGGGGTGAGGACAATGTCAGGCTGCCCAAGGGCACCGACCTCGAGGCCTTGAGCCAGGAAGAGGCCCAGGCGCTCTGCCTGAAGAGCGCGAAGCCGGCCGAAGGCGGCGTCCTCGGCAAGTACGAGGGCCAGGACATCGTGCTGGCACGCAGCCGCTACGGCATCTACCTCAAGTGGAACGGCGGCAACTACAGCCTGACCCGCCAGCAGGCGGCCTCCATCGACTACGATGTGGCCGTCAGCGTCCTGAAGAAGGCACAGGAGGCGAAGACTCCATCCTCCCTCGGCGAGAAGGACGGCTCTCCCGTCGAGCTCGTCAGCGGCCGCTACGGACGCTATCTGAGATGGAAGGGGAACAACTACCGTCTTCCCTCCGGCCAGGAGGAGGTCGACCTCTCGACGGCACTCTCTCTGATCGCACAGCAGGACGCCAGGCGCCAGGAGGAGGGCCGAAACATCGCCACATTCGAGGGCGAGCCGGTCACTCTGGCCCATGGACGCTATGGCTACTACCTGAAATGGAAGGGTGTGAACATCGGTCTGCCGGAGAAATATAAACAGTCGGTGGAAGGACTTGGCGAGCAGGAGGCCGTGGAGCTGGTTGAAAAACGCAAAAAAAGCTGACAAGCCACTTTACACGTTTGGGCAAATCTGCTAGGGTATCGCTTGTTCGCCGGGCGATTAACTCAGCGGGAGAGTGCCACCTTGACGTGGTGGAAGTCATAGGTTCAAACCCTATATCGCCCAACCGGAAAGCTCCTGACCAGATGTCGGGAGCTTTCGTCGTATCAGGGGACAAGGCTCGTTGTCAGAGAAAAAGGGCTGTACTGCCTGGAGCTGGAACGTTGCTCCAAGATGTCAAGTCATTCATCCGACCAGGTCGTTGACTTTGGATTTGAACCAGGTTGTCAGACTGCCTGGAATTGAAGTGCCCGAGACTAGACGCCGTACCACCTGCCCGAGAGAAAGGGCTTGAGAGCACGCTTGCGGTTTTCGATGTCTTGTCTTGTAATGGTCAGAGGCTTTCCTTGCAATATTGCGCATGCTGAATCAAATCTCCCACGTGCCTCCTTCCTGAGTCCTCGGCGCGTTTCTTCCGTCAGGAGCCTCTTGACCGTTTCTATGCCGAAAATCCCAATCAGGTCATGCCATCGCAGGCGTTCAAAGGCCTTGATGAAAAAATGTTGGAGGTCTTTCCGGTCGGCTTCGTCTGGATGCTCTGCAATCCACAGGTAGGCTTCAGGCTTGATGTCGTAGTCCCAGAAAAGTCCTTTGATGATGGCAATCTTATCTTCCTTATTCATGATATCTTGGAGAAAGCTCCATAAACCTCCTTGCATAATTCTGTATTTGCGTCGCACTCGAATGAGACCAGCCTGTATGTGGCTGCCGTTTGAGACGGAAAGATGCAGGTCTCATCATCCAAGGATGTCCGTCTCAGGGGACAAGGCGCATGAGGGACAGGCGTCTGGGGTCGAAGTCGCGGCCCAGACGGCTGAAGAGCTCGTCTTTGCTGATGCCCACCTCTTCCAGCTGGTCCAGAATGTTTGCCACATCCCTTTCCCTCTCGGCAAGGCCCGCATCCTGCCAGTCTGTGATGGCGACGAGCCCGTTGCCGTTCACGAGTATGTGCTCCAGAGTCAGTCTGCCATGGGAGAGGACGAGGTCATCACCATGCACATCATCCATCAGGGGACGGAGAGCCTGCCAACGAGCCCAGGGCAGGCTGAGCCTGGAGAGCCTGTATGCAAGCCTCATGTCAGCCGGACAACCTGTCGTGTCGAAGGACCACAGCGCCTTGAGGATGGAGGAGACTGTCGAGAGGATCGTCTTCTGCCCTGCGCTGGATAGGGGGCGGGCATTCCTCTTCTCGAGGACAAGGTGGTCTTCCGTATGCCAGACGATCCTCGGGCATGGCAGGCGGTCGCCGATCCAGGTGATGATGTCCTTCTCGTTGCCGTAGTCCCTGTGGACAGTGTGGAAGCGGAAGCTGCGGTCTGAGGGGATGAGGTCCGGCCTCAGAGCGGTCGTGTCCTTGATGGCCTCGAGCTCGTTGAAGTGGGTGATCGCCGCTTTGTTGCCACTCATGAGCACATCAGGAACACGCTTGCCGTCGAAGAGCGCAGGGTGGGTGTATTGCGGCTCCTCCAGAATGCCATCCTCGAAGCTCTCGCTGGCCGAGGAGGCCTCTTTGATCGCACCATCCAGCAGCCTGATGACCGCCTCGGCCAGGACGATCGCCGCGCTCTCTCCCCCAGTGAGGATGTAGTCACCGATCGAGACCTCGTCGTCGATGTAGGAACGAACCCTTTCGTCCACACCTTCATAGTGTCCTGCGATCAGGACAAGCTCCTTCTCATGGGAAAGCGCATGTGCAAGCTTCTGGTCGAAGAGCCGTCCCTTCGGGCCGAGCAGGATCCTCCGTCCCTTGTCTCCTGCCGCTCCGTCCAAGGCCTTCTTCACGACGTCGACCCTCAGAAGGAGGCCGGCACCACCTCCGTAGGGCGAGTCGTCGATGGCGCGCCAGCAGCCGTCGGCATAGTCCCTGATGTCGATGACTTCGATCTCCACCAGACCCTTGTCGACTGCGTGGCGGATGACGGGGTAGGAAAGGAAGCTGTCGAAGGCCTGCGGAAGCAGGCTGAGGATGCGTATTCTCATGCCTCGATTCTAGCGTAAAAGCGCTCTTGGTGTGGAAAATTGCAAAAACTTGCAGAATTCTTCAGCTTCCCTCCCTTTGAAAATTGTCACAAGGAGAGCCAATACGTGCTACACTTCACCCAGAGGTGACGCTTTGGACAGCAGACACGCAATTGAGATGAAGGGCATCACCAAGCGCTTCGGGCAGGTGGTCGCCAACGACAGGATCGACCTGAGCGTGGAGTGGGGCGAGATCCTCGCCCTCCTTGGAGAGAACGGCAGCGGCAAGACGACGCTGATGAACATGCTCTCCGGCATCTACCAGCCCGACGAGGGCGAGATCTTCGAGGACGGAGAGCCGATCAGCATCCGCTCCCCCAAGGACGCCTTCCGCCATGGCATCGGAATGATCCATCAGCACTACAAGCTGATCGAGGTCTTCACCGCCGCGCAGAACATCATCCTCGGCCTGGACGAGGAGAAGATGGACCTCAAGGAGACGAACCGCCGCGTCGCCGAGATCTGCTCACGCTACGGCTTCGAGATCGACCCGACGATGAAGGTCTACGACATGTCCGTGTCCCAGAAGCAGACCGTCGAGATCGTCAAGGTCCTCTACAGAGGCGCGCGCGTCCTCATCCTGGACGAGCCAACCGCCGTCCTCACTCCGCAGGAGACCGTCAAGCTCTTCAGGATACTGCGTGCCATGAAGGAGGACGGAAAGGCGATCATAATCATCACGCACAAGCTGCATGAGGTCATGGACGTCTCGGACCGCGTCGCCGTCCTCAGGAAGGGCCAGTACATAGGCACCCTCATGACGAAGGACACCAGCCCTCAGGAGCTGACAGACATGATGGTCGGCCGCGCGGTCAGCCTGAACATCGACAGGCCCAAGTACGACAATCCGAAGCCCCGTCTCGTCGTCAGCGGCCTCAGCTGTACGGACGAGGAGGGCGTGAGCCGACTGAGCGACGTCTCCTTCACCGCAATGACGGGCGAGATCCTCGGCATCGCGGGCATCTCGGGCAGTGGACAGAAGGAGCTGCTTGAGGCGATCACAGGCCTCTACCCGGTCAAGTCCGGCTCGGTCAAGGTCGTCGGCGACGACGGCCAGGAGATGGAGCTTCTGGGAAAGAGTCCGATGCAGGTGCGCAAGGCCGGCGTCGGCATGGCCTTCGTCCCTGAGGACAGGCTCGGCATGGGACTCGTCGGTTCGATGGGCATGACGGGCAACATGCTCCTCAGGAGCTGGAGGAACGGCCGTGGCGCCCTGCTGAAGAAGAAGGATCCCCAGGCCCTGGCCAACGACATCCTCAAAGAGCTTGAAGTCGTCACGCCGGGCATCGACTATCCGGTGCGCCGCCTGTCGGGAGGAAATGTCCAGAAGGTCCTCGTCGGACGTGAGATCGCCATACCGCACAGCGTCCTGATGACGGCCTACGCCGTCCGCGGACTGGACATCAACACATCATATACGATCTACAGGCTTCTGACCGAGGAGAAGATGAAGGGTGTCGCCGTCATCTTCATCGGCGAGGATCTGGACGTGCTCCTGGAGCTTTGCGACCGCATCCTCGTCCTGTGCGGCGGCCGCGTCTCCGGAATCGTCGACGGACGCAAGGCCACGAAGGAGGAGATAGGCCTCATGATGACGCATGTGGGACAGGAGGTGGACGCCAATGAGTGAGAAGAGGACTCCCTTCGTCCGTCTGGCGAAGCGCACTGACATCGACCCGAAGAAGGCCTGGCTGATCCGCGTCGCCTCCATCGTCGTCGCCCTGATTCTGGGATGCATCCCCATGCTCTTCACCGGGACCAACCCGATCGAGGCCTATTCGGTCATCGTCCAGGGCTCGCTGCTGCGGCCCGTCTACTTCAGGCAGACCGTCAAGATCGCCATTCCGCTGCTGGGCTGCGCCCTGGCCATCGCTCCCTGCTTCAAGATGCGCTTCTGGAACATCGGCGCCGAGGGTCAGATCACGATGGGCGCCATGTGCGCGACCTACTTCGCCCTCTACTGGGTCGACAAGGTCCCCAGCGCAGTACTGCTGGTCATCATGTTCCTCGCCTCCCTCGTGGGAGGAGGGCTGTGGGCCCTGATTCCCGCCTTCTTCAAGGCCAAGTGGAATACGAACGAGACGCTCTTCACCCTGATGATGAACTACATCGCCATCGGCATCGTCGCCTGGCTCCAGGGTGGTCCCTGGGAGGGGCGCAAGGGCAGCCAGCTCATCCCGATGTTCGACGACGCGGCGAGGCTACCCAACCTCTTCGGCGTCCACATCGGCTGGATCTTCGTCCTCGTCCTGGTCGTCCTGATGCACATCTACATGAACAAGACGAAGCAGGGCTATGAGATCGCAGTCATCGGCGACAGCCAGAACACGGCACGCTACGCAGGCATGAACGTTGGAGCCATCATCATGCGCACGATGTTCATCTCTGGAGCGATCAGCGGCTTCGTCGGCTTCATGACGGTCAGCGGAGCGAACTACACCCTCTACAGCGGGGTCGCCGACAACGTCGGCTTCACCGCGATCACCGTCGCCTGGCTGAGCCAGCTGAACGCCTTCGCGATGATCTTCATCTCGATGCTCCTGGCCGTGATCTCCAAGGGCGCCAACACGCTCCAGACGCGCTTGCAGGTGCCCGCCTCGATCTCGGACATCATCACAGGCATACTGCTTTTCGCCATGCTCAGCTGCGAGTTCTTCATCAACTATCGCCTGATCTTCCGCAAAAAGGGCGAGGAGGTCGAAGCATGAACACATTGGTCACCCTCATAACTGCTGGAATAACCTTTGGAACCGTCCTCCTCTATGGCACGCTGGGCGAGATACTGACCGAGAAGTCGGGCAGCCTCAACCTGGGTGTCGAGGGCATCATGTACATGGGCGGCGCCTTCGGCCTGGCTGGAGCCTTCTACTACGAGAAGGCGGCTGGCGGCATTGGAAACGGCCCTGTGGCGATAGTCATCGCCATACTGGCCGCCTTCGCCGCAGGCGCCCTGGCAAGCGCCATCTACAGCTTCCTGACGATCACGCTGCGCACCAACCAGAACGTCACCGGTCTGGCCCTCTCAATCTTCGGAACCGGAGTGGGGCAGTTCGTCGGAGAGTTCATGCGCGTCAGCGAGGGAGGCTACGTCGCCCTGTCCAACCCGCTCAAGGAGGCCTTCTCGGCGACGATCTGGCCCGATGCCCTGATACGCATCCCGATCCTGGGACCCATCCTATTCAGCCATACGATCTTCTTCTACCTGGCGATCGTGCTGGCCATCGTGATGAGCCTCTTTCTGAACCGGACGCGCAAGGGCCTCTACCTGAGGGCCGTGGGAGAGTCGCCCTCGACGAGCGACGCGGCAGGCATCGACACGACGCGCTACCGCTACCTGGCGACGATCATCGGCGGCGGAATCTCCGCCATCGGCGGCATGGTCTACATCATGACCACGGCCGGCTGCGTGTGGAACCACGAGGGACTCGCCGGCGTCGGCTGGCTGGCCGTCGCCCTGGTCATCTTCTGCATCTGGAGGCCGCTGAACGCCATCTGGGGCTCCGTGATCTTCGGTGCCATGATGATCATGTACCTGCGCGTCAGCCTGCCCTTCATCCCGACGGAGATCTACAAGATCCTGCCCTACGTGGTGACCGTCATCGTCCTGATCATCACGAGCATGAGGAACAGCCGGGACAAGCAGCCGCCCGCCTCGCTGGGCCTGAACTACTTCCGCGAGGAGCGGTAGTATGGAACTGAAATGAGTGGGCTCCACAGGGGAGCCCTCCACAGATAGAAAAAGGAGACTGTATGAAAAAGACTCTAGCTTTGTTCATGGTGGCCCTCATCGCCATCACCAGCCTCTTCGCCAATGGTGGCGCAGAGACGACAGCGGCCGTCGCCGACGACGGAACCAGGACGATCAAGGTCGGCCTCATCTGCATCGGAGACGAGAACGACCAGGGCTACACCTACAACTTCATCCGCGGACGCGACGAGGCGACCGCCATCCTTGCAGAGGAGGGCATCAACGTCGAGTGGATGACCATCTACAACATCGGTGAGGACTCCAGCTGCATCGACGCCAACATCGAGGCCGCCGAGGAGGGCTGCGAGATCATCATCAACAACAGCTACGGTTTCGAGCCCTACATGCTCGAGGTCGTCGACGACTATCCTGACATCGAGTTCATCTCGTGCACCAACTGCGCCAGCTGGAACGATGGCCGCGAGAACACCCACAACGCCTTCGCCAACATCTACGAGGGCCGCTACATCGCGGGTGTCGTCGCAGGCATGAAGCTCCAGGAGATGATCGACAACGGCGAGATCACACCGGAAGAGGCAGTCATCGGCTACGTCGGAGCCTACTCCTTCGCAGAGGTCATCTCCGGCTTCACCAGCTACTTCCTCGGCGCCAGGAGCGTATGCCCCTCCGTCACGATGAAGGTCTCCTTCGTCGGTTCCTGGTCTGACGCCACCGCCGAGTCCGATGCCGCCCTGGCCCTGATCGACGAGGGCTGCGTCATGATCAGCCAGCACTCCGACAACACGACTCCGGCAACCGCAGCCCAGAGCCGCGGCGTCTACCACACCGGCTACAACAACGACATGACCGGCATCGCTCCCGCAGCCTCCCTGATCGGAACCAGGATCGACTGGGGCATCTACTTCTCCGAGGCAATCAGGGCCTACGCCAACGGCGAGCCCATTCCTCAGGACTGGTGCAAGGGCATGGCTGAGGGCGCCGTCGTCATGACTCCGCTCAACGAGGCCATCGCCGCTCCCGGCACCGCCGAGAAGATCGCCGAGGTCGAGGCCGCCCTTGCAGACGGCTCTCTCCAGGTCTTCGACACCAGCACCTTCACCGTCAACGGTGAGACGCTGACCCACGCCTTCGCCCTCGATACGGACGGCGACTTCACCGCAGACAGCGTCGAGGCTGTCCACGACGGAGCCTTCCACGAGTCCGAGGCCCAGTCCGCTCCCTACTTCACCGTCCAGATCGACGGCATCCAGTGGCTCAACAGCGCCTATTGATGCAAGGAAGCGTACACAGCTTTGGAAGGGACTGCCGCGTAGCGCATCCCGTCAATCATCCACAGAGCAGGACTCCGGTCCTGCTCTGTGCATCCAGACGAGTCAAAAGAGCAAGGATTCCGCTGTCCAGGACAGGATTATCTTGGGGTAAGATATCTATTTGCCTGTATGAAAAGATCCTGCTTTCAGTCCTTCCGTTTCGAGATGATCATTCATGTTCCTCGTCTCAGCAAGCCTTGCATCGGAAAGCACAAGTTGTGAAATTCCTTTCTTGATGTCGGCAATAGGAATATGGTCATCCTTGACCAGCCTTATTATATTGGCCTTGTATCTGAACGTCTCAGAAATCCTGGAAAGATTGTATCCTATCGTCTCGTCCTGCCTATAGAAACTGATGACTTCTTCTGATGAAGGCAATTTGTCCAAGTCGACATTCTGAAAGGAAGTGACATTGCCCATCATTTGCATTTCGGTATTGCACAGTGATGCAACTCTTCTTTCAAGCAGTTCGATCGGATCATCCTCTGAGTATCGAGTATGGAGCATGCTGTTGCCCGTATCGAAAATGGGTGCAGGACCGATCGCTTCCAAGGTGTCACTGTTCCTCAAAATACCGAAATTGTTGCAATGCCTGTCCAGATTCGTAAGGAGGAAATCTGTTGTAGTCTGATAATCAAGGAACTGCTTGGCTTCTTCCTCTTGAATTCCTTCTTTTGCCATGCATTCGACATAGAAGGCATATGGACCGACATCGTTGGGCTTCTTGTATTTCGAAAGAAGCTGCCAGGCAGGAACAAGTTCCACATCTTCCGAGGTGAAGCATTTCGAAATGCATCCAAAACTGCCTTTGGCGAGTTTCACAAGCCTGTAATCGACATGGTTGCTGAATCCCATCCGTTCATGCAGCTTGGAGGCGAACACCTCGTTCAAAGACTGCTGAAAGGAGTTGCCAGGCATGTTTCCTTTCATAAGGAATATCGTACCATCTATCCTTTCCCACCTCTTTTCAAGCTCCCCGCCTGTCGAGGCGGCTGGTGTGAATGTTCCAAGCTCTGCTGCATGCGGAATTCTCTGGTCTGACAGATTTCCACCATGAGACTGTAGATGCTGGTAGAGGTCGCTTGTAAAGCCATTTTTGAATAGGGATACATCATCCCAATGGATGGGAGCATCTATGGGGCACACCCAATAGCAATCAGTCAGACTGAGGGCGAGGTTGTCCAGCAAAAGCTTCTCCGTAGTGGGAATTCCGTATCTCTCAAGCAGTTTCTTCACATTGGACTGATTCTTTGACACAGCCCTGTCACTCCACCACCTTTTGATTTCTCTAGGGTCGTTGAGGACCTTCGATTGAGCGCAGAGGGGGAGCAGTTCTTTCTGCAATGTGCTGATTTTCTCTATTGCGCCATATTGAACGTTGATTTCAAGAACAGCCGCCTTGTAATCCTTGTGCATCAGATAGTATTTCATAGCTCATTCCCATCTTTTGTATGAGTTCGCGCTCATGTCAGTATCCTATCATAATCCGTGCCGCTCTTGCGAATGGTGGGATCGGAAGGTGCAAGAACCTTCATCTGGACCAACATGATGTCGTTTTGTGGTCGATTCCCTCTCAATAGGCAGCCATGATGTGCTAAACTTGCCTCGATGCAGCTCTTCGACGCCATTCCGCCCCGACTCTTCTCGCCGCTCTCGTCCCAGAAGAGGGACATCTACAGCGCGGCGCTCTTCACGCTTGGCGAGCTTTTCGACAACCAGCTCGTCATAAGCCGTGACGAGGTCGAGTCCGCCTTGCAATATGCCCTCAGCGATGTGCTCGAGTCGGCCGACTTCTCCGATGAGGAAGGGGGTGAGGAGGCACGCCAGCTGTCAGGCAAGGTGCAGCTCGTCCTGAGACGGCTGAAGGAGACGGGCTGGATCGAGTACGAGAGCTCCAAGGACTCCTTCGTCGAGAACCTTTCATTGCCCTTCCACACGGTCGCCATCGTCAAGACGCTCAAAGACCTGTGCGTTGAGAGGAAGAGCGAGTACAACCGCAACGTCTATACCGTCTACGCCGCCCTGAAGGAGAGCCGGAACAATCCGGACTACAGGCTCAGCGCCCTGAATGAGGCCTATGAGAAGGCCGAGTCCTTCATGACCTCCCTCAAGGTCCTGTTCAACAACATCAAAGGTTTCTATCAGCGCATCGGTCAGCTGGACGACGTGAATTCCCTCCTCAAGGACCATTTCGACTTCTATGTGAGCGAAGTGTCGAAGAAAGTCATCGAGCCGCTGAGGACGATAGATTCCGTCCCCCGTTTCAAGAACCGGATCATCGACATGCTTGACGAGCTGGAGAGGGACGAGGACATCTTCTCAAGCCTGGTCCAGAAGACTGTCGTGACGAGGGAGAGCCCTGATGAGGAAGCGGCTGAGGCCGACATCAGGTACAAGATCCACCAGACGGTCTCGATCTTCTCCACAGTCGAGGCTACGATCGAGGAGATCTACGCCAAGAATACGGCCTACATCCAGTCCTCCATCGAGCGCATGCGCTACCTCATGGCGAGCGACAAGGGGGCCAAAGGCAACATCGACGCCATCCTCAAGCGCGCGTCGATGGACGAGTCCTTCGCCGCCCGGCTGCCACAGGAGCTTGGCCTCGTGCGCACGATGCTCCTCGACCAGTCCTCCCTCTTCGACCGCATCAACCGCCGAAGCCGTGACGAGGGAAGGAGGGAGGCGGTCAGACGCTACAGCGTGGACGGTCAGCTTGAGGAGGGCTTTTTTGACGACATCAGGAAGCAGTTCGGGGCCAAGCGCATCGACGACTTCATCCTCTCCCGGATGGATGGCGATGAGCTCGAAGGTGCCGACATCGCCCTGGCATCGATCGACGACTTCATGCTCTTCATCCTGGCGACGGTCAGGTCCAGCGAGGATGACTGTCCCTTCTCATGCGCATTCGCGCCTGGAGAGGACAGAAGGGGAAGGATGGTGCTGCCACAGTGTACATTCAGGAGACGATGATGTTCGACGAAGAATATGAGAAGCTCAATTCAGGAGAGAGGGAATCTTTCAGGAAGACGGTGACCAGCCTGCTGTGCCATACCTTCATCCTATCCCACGACTACGATCCGGTGACGGGAGAGCGCTTCTTCAACGCCCAGTACGGCTTCGCGCTGCGCAACTACGAGCTGCTTGAGGACTATCTGGGTTATGCTGGCATCACGCTCAGCCGCGACACGGCATCGGGTGTGATCTACATCTCATCCTTTCCGGCTGAGCAGCGCATCCATCTGGACAAGATGACAACTCTCGTCTGCCTGGCGCTCAAGCGTATATATCTGGAGAAGAAGGAGGATCTCTCGCTATCGCAGTCCGTCATGCTCAGCGTTGGTGACCTTGTCGAGCAGATGGAGACTCTGGGCCTGTTCAAAGTGAAGGCGACACGCGCCCTCGTGCGCGAGAGCCTGCGCACCTTGCTGCGCTTCCGCATCATAGCCAAGGGTCCGGGCGCGCTGGATGAGAAGTCGACGAGGCTCTCCATCCTGCCATCGATCGACTTCGTGGTCAGCCAGGAGCGTCTTGGCGCCCTGGCGGCCATCGCCCGCCAGAGTGATGATGAGACTGCTGAAGGGGAGGATGCTGATGAAGAAGCTTGAGAAGCTGCTGCTTGTCAACTGGCACAACTTCGAGCTCGAGAGCCTCGAGTTCGGAACCTTGAACTTCCTCACTGGAAAGAACGCGACCGGAAAGAGCACGATCATCGATGCCCTTCAGCTCGTCATCCTGGGAGATGGAAATGGACAGACCTTCTTCAACAAGGCGGCGAGTACCAAGAGCAGCAGGACGCTGGAAGGCTATCTTTATGGAGAGCAGGGGGACGATGAGGGCGCAGGCTTCCGCTACCGCCGCCAGGGCCCCTTCTCGAGCTATGTCGCGGCAGTCTGGCGTGACAGCCTGAACGGACGTTGCTTCACGAGCCTATTCATGGCCGATTGTCATCAGGACCACAATTTCGACCGCCATTGGATGACCATCTCCAGCGATGCGGCGCTCAGCCTATTCCTCGGCGATGATGACGTGCCTCTGGACTTCAGGCTCCTCAAGTCACGCCTGTCTGGAAAGGTCGACTACAAAGTCCATGATGCGGCCTATCAGTACCAGGCCGCCCTGTGTGCCGCTCTCGGGAACATCAACAAGAAATACATGTCCCTTCTGCGCAAGGCTGTGCCCTTCACGCCGATCACGGACATGGTGAAGTTCATCACGGAGTCGATATGCGACATCGACAGCAGTGTCGACATCTCGAACATGCAGACTGACATCCGCAACTACACTGAGCTCGAGGAGACGAGTGCCATCGCCGAGCGCCGACTCAAGGACCTCGAGGACATAGCCTCGGCCTGGAAGGAATACCTCGCGCGCAAAGAGACGGTGAAGGTGCACGAGTACGTCCTCCAGCGTGCAAGAGTGGATGCGGCGACCAGGCTCATCGCCGAGCTGAAGGAGCAGCTCGCCCAGTGCGAGGCTCGTGTGGCCGAGATCCTTTCCTCCAGTACCCTCCTCGAGGGACAGCGCAATGAAGTGGAGGAGCGGGAGGCCAGGCTGAGCCGCGAGCTCCATTCATCGTCGGCCGAAGTGCGCCGTCGCCAGCTGGAAGAAGGAATCGCTGAGAGGAAGGAAAGGATCGCACTGCTCGAAAGACGGCTTGATCTGGCTGTCGGAGAGCTTTCGAAGCTTGGCCGCCATCTCACTGCGGCCATGGCTGTCCTGGACGTGAAGGATGATGACCTCAGCCTTCTGGCAGGCTCCCTGTCCGCAATGGACAGCGTCCGTGTCCACTCTCTGGACCTTGCCAAAGCCGCACAAGCCGGCTCCGATGTCTCTCACGCGCTCGAGAACACATTCTTCGACCTGACCCGCGCCCTTGAGGGGACGCGGGCCCAGCTTGGTCGTGAACGTACCATCCTCTCCGATCTGGAGAAGGGCATGCGCCCCTATCCTGAAGCCGTCCGCTCCTTCCTCTCCATCCTCAAGGATGAAGGCATCGTGACTTGTGTGCTGTGCGAGAAGGTCGAAGTGGTCGACCTGGACTGGCATGACAGCCTCGAGGCGCTCCTGGACGACCACCGCTTCGACATCCTCATCGACTCTGAGGAGGGCTATCGCAAGGCCTATGATCTCCTCATGGACTCAGGCAGAGGAGGCAGCGTCACCCTTGTCGACCTGTCGGCCTTGGAAGAGGAGGAGGGCCGTGGGCTCGCATCCCACCTCAGCGCTGATGACGGACGCATACGCAGCCATCTCAACCACCTCCTCTCATGCTATGGACAGGACGCCCAGGCCGACACTGAGCTCCACAGCTGGACTCGAAGCCTCCTGTGCCGTCATGACGAGGCCCTCTCCCGCTCGCCCTTCCTGGGGCGTAGCGCCCTCACCATCCAGATGGAGCGTTGCCGTGCTGCGATCGCGAGGATGGAAGAGGAGGAGTCGAGGCTCATTCAAGGCCTCGAGCGCCTTTGCAAGGCCCGCTTCCAGCCCATCACTGAAGACAACATGCGACGCATCGAGGAGGACATCACTGCCTCGAGGGCGATTGGTGGCCTGAAGGAAGAGCTTTCCCAGCTTGCCCAGGAGCTTGAGGGCATCGACATGCTCTACCTCGAGAGGCTGAGGGCCGAGATCGACGAGTGCCGCATGAAGAAGAAGGACCTGGAGGAGCGCATCATCGTCCTCTCGAAGGAGGATGGCGCGCAGACTGCCCAGCTCGAGGATCTGAGGAATAGTCGCATCCCTGCCCAGGAGGAGGTGGTGAGGAGTCTCGAGGAAGGCATCGAGGCGAACTTCGACAAGGACTGGATCGCCCAGGTCGGTGAGCGCAGCTACCGCGAGGCCCTTGCCGAGAAGCGCACAGTCACGATGGAGGAGGCCTACGACAACAGCCTGAAGGGCTTCACCACCAGGATGGAGAAGGCCTTCAGTGAAGTCGTCGCCAGGAGGGCCGACTACAACAACCTCTACCGGGCGGCCCACGACAGCACCGCCGATGACAATGAGGCCTATGAGGAGGAGAGGCGCTCGCTTGCAGAGGTCAAGCTCCCCGAATACAGGGAAAGGATCAAGGAGGCGAAGGAAGCTGCCTACCGCCAGTTCCGCGAGGACTTCATCAGCAAGATCAAGTCGAAGATTGAGGATGTGAGGATACAGATAGGCAAGCTGAACAGCGCACTGGCCCAGTCCGTCTTCGGCCGTGACAGGTACCATTTCTCCGTCTTGGCCAACCCTGACTATCGCCAGTTCTACAACATGTTCATGGACGAGGCCTTGCTCGATGTCGGCGGAGGTCTGAACCTGTACAGCGAATCCTTTTTCGAAAAGTACAAGATGGAGATCGACGAGCTCTTCGACAAGCTCATCGTCAACGACAGCCAGAGGGCCAGCGCCGAGCGCATGGCCCAGTATGAGAAGGACCTGGCGCGGTACACGGACTACAGGACCTATCTTGTCTTCGACCTCATCGTCGAGGACAGGGAGAACGGCAGCCAGCAGCGCCTGAGCCGGACCTTGCTGAAGAAGAGCGGCGGCGAGACCCAGCTTCCCTTCTACATCGCCCTCCTGGCCTCCTTCAGCCAAGTGTGCAGGATTGGCCAGAAGAACCCTTCCACTTCGAACACTGTGCGTCTCGTCATCTTCGACGAAGCCTTCAGCAAGATGGATGCGGAAAGGATACGTGAGAGCATAAGGCTGCTGGGCCGCTTCGGCCTCCAGGCCATCTTCTCTGCGCCCAGCGACAAGATCGGCGACATCGCACCGCTGGTCGACAACATCCTCGTCACCTTCCGTGACAACAAGCATTCCTTCGTAAGGCGTTTCGAGCCGGGAGAGCTCAAGTGCGATGAGTGAGGTGATGAGGAAGACGATCATGGACATGCTCCTGGCCCGCTATGAGAAGTCCGGGGCCTTCAGGGGGACTCGTGCCCGCCTCTACCTCGATGCATCCAGGGACGGCGAGCTCTTCAGCAAGCTCGAGTCATACGATTTCAAGGACGACTTCCTCCGCTCGGCGAAGAGTCTGGAGAAGGAGTGCCTCGTGCGTATCGAATGGCTGAAGGGTGAGGAGGGCAATCTTCCTGAGAGGATCCGTCTCACCGCTCTGGACAATGGTCTGATGGACCGCGCCTATGAGGTCGCCGGGAGGCTGGACCTCGCCCACAGCCTCGATGCGCTCAAACAGGCTCTCCTCTCCTTCAGCCACAGTTGCACTTCCGTCCAGCTGTGTGACCTTGCCCTTGCCCTCGTCTCATACATCGACAGCAGGAGGAGTCTTCCCAAACCTTTCAACGGAAACGTTGAGGAGGACGGCAAGCTTCTTGAACTCCTGCTTGCCATCGCCGCCAACGATGAGGAGAAGGGCGAGCGCGTCTTCTCGAGCCGCTTCTTCGGCGACAGCAAGACCTTCGAGAAGCAGTGGAAGGACAGGGTGCTCATCTTCCTCCGCCAGGCCTTCAGGGATGAGGGGGTGGAAGGGGATGAAGAGCTTCTGTCGCTCTTCTCGCTGCGCCGTTATCCTGCAATCCTGCCCTTCAGAGGGAATGCCCGCCTCGTCTGGAAGGATGGGCCCGTCACCCAGTGGCGTCACTGTATGGGAGTCGGCTACCTTGACACCTCATCGCTGGACCTCCTCGAGGGCATCGAGATCGACGATGCGGCTGTCCTCTCCATTGAGAACAAGGAGACATTCTATGGCCTCAAGGCCCCCGAGGGCCTCTTCGTCGTCTACCATGGAGGCTTCAGCGGCAAGGCGGCGCGCCAGTGGCACCGCATGCTCGCGTCCAACCGCTGCCGCTTCTTCCACTGGGGAGACATCGACCTGGGAGGCATGGACATCTTCGTCCAGCTGAAGGGTGACATCCCGGCTCTGGAACCCTTCCTGATGGATGTCGACACGCTGGAGCGCTACAGCGACAAGGCGCAGAAGCTGGGTGGCGAGGCCTACCGCGACCGCCTCTCCTCCCGCCAGGGGAAGGACGGCTACGAAGTCTTCGACAATCTGGTCGCCCGTATGCTGGACGGGGATAGGCGCCTCGAACAGGAGAACATCAGTGTGGATGAGGCGACATTGGAGGCGCTGCTTTCATGACTGCATATGACAAGGCCTTGCAGCTTCTGGGCATGAGGGAACACGGAAGGAAGGAGCTTGAGCGCAAGCTCATCGCCAAGGGCTATGGACGCGAGGAGAGCAGCGCCGCCCTGGACAGGCTCGTCCAGGAGGGCTGGCAGAGCGACGAGCGCTTCGCAGAGTCCTTCATCCGCTCACGGCTGAGGAAGAACCCGGAAGGCCAGGCCCTGCTCAGGGCCCGCCTCGTCGAGAAGGGCATCGACTCTGGTCTGGCATCGAGCGTCATTGAGCGCTACTTCGATGAGCACACAGAGGAAGTGGAGCGGATCTACGCCGAATATAGAAAGAAGACCCTCGAGCGCAAGGGTGAGCTCAAGGGTCGTGCCGCTCTGGCGAGGAAGGGCCTGGGCTTCAGGGATTGATGTCCGTGAAGCTGAAGGCTGTGACGTCGAACAGTCCGCTGTCAGTGATCTTCAGTGCCGGAATGACGGGCAGGGCCATGAAGGAGAGCGTCATGAAGGGGTCGATGTCCTTTGGCACTCCAAGCTGGCCGTAGGCGATCTCGTGCATCTTGGCAAGCTCCTCGTAGACTGTATGGGCGTCCCGGTCCGTCATCAGGCCGGCGATCTCCAGAGTGTGCGTCATCAGGACCTTGCCATCCTGGACCATCGTTATGCCTCCGCCTGTCGCGATCAGCTCCTTGACTGCGACCGCCATGTCCTTGTCGTCGCTTCCCACGACGATGATGTTGTGCGAGTCGTGGGAGATCGAGGTCGCGACGGCGCCCCTCTTCATACCATAGCCCTTGATCAGGCCGACTCCGACATTGCCGGTGCCATGGTGGCGCTCGATCGAGGCGATCTTCAGGATGTCGAGGCCATCATCGTGTACGAAGAGTCCATCGGCGTCCCTCCTGACCTCCTCGACGAGGTTCTCCGTCACGACGGATCCCGGGATGATGCCGATCACGCGGGCCCTGTCCGACTTGAGCGGAAGGGCGAGGCGCGACTCGTCGAAGGAGGCCACGTCCATCATGCCCGAGACCTTCTCAGGGCGGATGTGGGCGGCCGGCTTCAGGATTCTGCCTCCCTGTGCTACGAGATTTCCCGAGATGAAGACCTCGTCGGCCACGATGTGTTCGATCGACGGAGAGAGGATGAAGTCCGCCCTGAGGCCGGGGGCGATGGCGCCGCGGTCGGCAAGGCGGTAGCATGTGGCGGCGTTCAGCGTCGCTGCGGCTATGGCCCTCTCAGGCTTCATGCCGGCTCCGATTGCGAGGTTGACTGCGTAGTCTATGTGGCCATTCTCCATGATCGACTGGGGCTGGCAGTCGTCGGTGCAGAACATGACGCGCGATGCGTTGTCGGCGTTGACGCCCGGCAGCAGGTCCAGGACGTTGCGGCATGCCGTCCCCTGGCGCAGGGCGACGTACATGCCACGCCTGATGCGCTCAGTGAGCTCTTCAGGTGTGGAGCACTCGTGGTCTGTGCGGATGCGGCATGCGGCGTAGGCGTCGAGGTCGCGGTCCTTGACGTCGGGCGCGTGGCCGTCGATGAGCTTGCCTGCCTGGTAGGCGCACTCCAGCTTGTCCATGACGAAGGGCAGGGCGGCGGCGATGCCAGGGTAGTTCATCATCTCGCCCAGGCCCAGCACCCGCTCATGGCCTATCATCGCGGCGACAGAGTCCGCAAGCAGCACGGCTCCGGCATGCTCGCTGTCCGTCGCAGGTACGCATGATGGGAACATCAGGTAGACGGAGAGGGGCAGGCCCTCGCTTGCCAGGAGCATGTAGCGCATCGCGTCCAGACCCGCCACGTTGCATATCTCATGGGGGTCGGCGATGACCGTCGTCGTCCCCTTGGCCACGACAAGGTCGCTGTAGGCGGCCGGCGAGAGGTGGCTCGACTCGATGTGGCAGTGCGCGTCGATCAGGCCGGGCAGAAGGTAGCGGCCTTTGGCGTCGAGTGTCCTCTTGGCCTTCACTTCAGGGCTGAACGAGGCTATGTGGCCGTCGACGACGCTCACAGCGCCTTCGAAGACGGTCTTGTTGAATACGTCTACAATCTTGCAGTTGGTGACCAGAAGGTCGGCCTCGGCGCGGCCTTCACAGACGTCGATGAGTCTTGTCGCAAGTTTCTTGTCCATGCTTGCCTCCACAATCAATGATAACATCGTTTTTCACACAGAGAACTTTTTCTTGCAGTCTGGCCATATGGGCCCTATAATGAGGTTGTTGCAGAATGTTGCAACAGACAAAAGGTGGTTCAAGACACACTATTCCAAAAGGAGGAAAGCGTATGAAGGATCTCTTCGGACTTGAGAGCGCCGGAACCAACGTGAAAAGGGAAATCGTGGCCGGCCTCACGACCTTCTTCACAATGGCCTACATCATCTTCGTCAATCCGAACATGTTGGCCACGACCGGCATGAGCTGGCACGGAGTCTTCGTTGCCACCTGCCTTGCAGCCGCCGTGGGAACGCTCATCATGGCGCTCTTCGCCAATGTTCCCTACGCGGTCGCTCCTGGAATGGGACTCAACGCCCTCTTCGCCTTCACAGTCTGCGCGGCTGGCGGCTTCACCTGGCGCCAGGCCCTCGCCATGGTCTTCATCTGCGGCCTGATCAACATCATCATCACGGTCACAAAGCTGAGGAAGTCCATCGTCAAGTCGATTCCCGAGAGCCTGCAGAACGCCATCGGAGGCGGTATCGGACTCTTCATCGCCTATCTGGGCCTGAACAACGCCGGACTGGTCTCCTTCTCCGTGTCCGACAGCGTCACGCCCGGCATGGCCGCTCTTACGAGCCCCAACCTCGTGCTTGCCGTCATTGGACTGCTGATCATGGTCATCCTCATGGTCATGCAAGTGAAGGGCGCCATCCTGATCGGCATCGTCGCGACGACGATCATCGGCATCCCGATGGGCGTCACCCAGCTGCCCGCATCCATCTTCTCCGGAAGCGAGACCTGGCAGGGCTTCGGTGAGGTGTCCTTCGCCTTCTTCGGCGGCGATGGCATCATCTCGCTCTTCAGCGACCCGTCGAAGATTCCCTTCGTCATCGTCACGATCTTCTCGATGTGCCTTTCCGACACCTTCGACTCGATCGGAACCTTCATCGGAACCGGCCGCAAGAGCGGCATCTTCGATGAGGAGGACGAGAAGGCCCTCGAGGGTGGTGGATTCAAGAGCCGCCTGGACAAGGCCCTGGTCGCGGACTCCTTCGCGACTTCCGTCGGCGCCCTCTTCGGTACGAGCAACGCCACGACCTACGTCGAGAGCTCTGCCGGCATCGCGGCTGGTGGCCGCACTGGTCTGACAAGCCTCGTGACTGCGATCATGTTCCTGATCTGCATCCCCTTCAGCGGACTGATCGGCATGGTTCCTTCCGCCGCCACAAGCCCCGCGCTCATCGTCGTCGGCATCCTGATGGTCGAGCCCTTCGCGAAGATCAACTGGACCGACTTCTCTGAGGCTGTGCCCGCATTCTTCACCGTCGCCGTCATGAGCTTCACCTACGGCATCACGAACGGTATCGCGGCCGGCTTCATCATGTACTGCATCACGCTGATCTGCACCAAGAAGGCCAAGGACATCCACCCGATCATCGCGGGCGCCTCGATCCTCTTCCTGGTCGACATCATCCTCAAGGCGATCGGCTGACAATCCTGTCGCCACACAAAAGGGCTCCTATCTGACATTTTTGTCGGGCAGGAGCCTTTTTTCTTGACTTTTTCCTGCCGTCGTAAGATTTTTTCCTCAACAAGGAGAACAAATCATGAGCCTGATCGAACAGATTGTTGCAAGAGAGATCCTCGACTCCCGCGGAAATCCCACCGTGGAGGTCGATGTAATACTGGAGGATGGCTCCTTCGGCCGCGCCGCCGTGCCCAGCGGGGCCTCGACGGGCGTCCATGAGGCCGTCGAGCTCAGGGACGGCGACAAGAAGCGCTACATGGGCAAGGGTGTCCTGAAGGCCGTCGCAAACGTCAACGACATCATCGCTCCGGCCATCGAGGGCATGGACGCCCTGGACCAGGTCGCCATCGACCGTGCGATGATCGAGCTGGACGGAACGCCGAACAAGGGCCGCCTGGGTGCCAACGCCATCCTGGCCGTCTCCATGGCCGTCGCCCACGCCGCAGCCGACTTCCTCGGCCTGCCGCTCTTCAAGTACCTTGGCAGCTACCATGCCTGCGTCCTGCCCGTCCCGATGGCCAACATCCTCAACGGCGGCGCCCACAGCGACAACAAGGTCGACTTCCAGGAGTTCATGGTCATGCCCATCGGCGCCAGCTCGATGAGCGAGGCCATCAGGTGGACGGCCGAGGTCTTCCACAACCTCAAGAGCGTCCTCAAGAGCAAGGGATACAACACTGCTGTCGGCGACGAGGGCGGCTTCGCTCCCGACCTCCAGTCCAACGAGGAGGCCCTCGAGGTCATCATGGAGGCCATAAAGAAGGCCGGCTACTCGACTGGCCGTGACGGCGACTTCATGATCGCCCTCGACCCTGCATCCAGCGAGCTCTATGACGAGAAGACTGGACTGTACGAGCTCAAGTGGACTACCCATGAGAAGCTCACCAGCGCCCAGATGGTCGACCTGTGGGCCAGCTGGGTCGACAAGTACCCGATCATCTCGATCGAGGACGGCATGGCCGAGGACGACTGGGAGGGCTGGAAGCTGCTCACCGACAGGATCGGCGACCGCGTCCAGCTGGTCGGCGACGACCTCTTCGTCACGAACACCGAGAGGCTGAAGATGGGCCTGGAGAAGGGTGTCGCCAACTCCATCCTGATCAAGGTCAACCAGATTGGAACGCTTACCGAGACCTTCGAAGCCATCGACCTGGCAAAGCGCAACGGCTACACGGCCATCGTGTCTCACCGCTCCGGCGAGACTGAGGACTGCACAATCGCCGACCTCGTCGTCGCACTCGAGACGGGCGAGATCAAGACCGGCTCAATGAGCCGCTCCGACCGCCTTGCGAAGTACAACCAGCTGCTGCGCATCGAGGAACTGCTCGGCGACAGCGCCAAGTACGCCGGCCGCGACGCATTCAGGGTGTTGAAGTAGTCATCAGGACATCATCAAGCACTAGAAAAGGGGGTAGGGCAGTCAGTCCTGCCCCCTTTGTGCACCTTCTTCTGCACCCGAGCGAAATAGCTGGAAATCCCCGCTTCATGCATACTCCATCAAACGCACAAAGAAGTTCCCTCATTTGACACAGTGCATGAAGTGTCAATGCAAAATTTCTGTAAGAAGATAATCGACAAAGCTTCCTTCATCCGCCGGATAAAAGGACAAAAACCACACTCAAAGTACCTAAATCATGACAATGAGACTAGAAAATAGGACTTTCAGCAAGTCTAAACATTTCTTGTATTGTTTATGTGTAACCTTTGTAGCATTTGTGAATTTATCTTGACAGGTACACAGTCTGACCCTAGAATTGTGTACGAATTATGAAAAAAAAGGGGAATCCGTGACCTCTTGGGGTCACGCCCGGATTTTTTGGAGGAATTATGAAAAAGACAATTGCAATTCTCCTGGTTGCAATCATGGCTGTCGGCTCCGTCTTTGCTGCCATCACAGGTAGCGCCCAGATTGGTGTCGGTGCCAACTTCGACAATGGAAACTACGGTTTCATCGACAACAGCAACAGCGTCGACATCAACTTCGAGCTCGCCAACATGACCGGCGAGGCTGTCGGTGAAGGTGACATCTACGCTTCCATCAAGGGCTCTCTCGTTCTCGAGGTCTTCCAGGCCGAGAATGCTCCTGCTGAAAAGCTTCCCTTCTATCTTGTTGGCGACTGGGGTGACAAGTCCTATATTGGTCTCGGCGCATCCATCGACGAGGCGAAGATCGCTGGAGCCAACTGGTACGTGAGCCTGCTCGGAGTTCCCGGCGCTCCCGACTTTGCGACCTCTGCTGTCGACACCTACGACAAGGCTGTCAAGAAGTATGACATCGTCACCGATTCAGATGGAGAGACCGGCAACGCATCATGGAGTGTTCCTTATGTAAAGGCTCCTGGTGTTGAGGTTGGAATTGCCGACTACGTCATCGGTGCTGGCTTCAGGGCTGATGCTCAGCAGACTCCGGAAGTCGATCTCTTCGCCCAGTATGCCGCAACTGCCTACTTCAAGACTCCCGAGTACGACTTCAACGGTCTTGGACTCCAGGCCGGCGCCGTCTACTCCCTCTCCAGCGGTGATGCCGACAAGTCCTTCTCCGACAAGAAAGACAGCAAGGCTTACAACGCTGCCGGAGCTTCTCTCAAGCTCTCCTATGCGAACGACACACTTTCCGCTTCTGTCGCCAGCGATCTGGGATATGACTTCGAGAACAAGGAGTTCGGTGCTGATGTCGCCGCCAACTTCACTTATGACTTCCTGACCTTCGATGCCTACTATGGAACCAACCCGAAGACGAAGGACGATGGAACAAAGATTGAGAACCTCCTCTCTGCTCAGGTCGTCACCGACCTCAACACCATGGACGTTCCTGTTAAGGTCACCGTTTCCGGCAAGGACCTGATCAACAAGCAGGATCTGGACCTCTCCGTCGAGTTCAAGGTCGCTTCCCTGACACTGACCCCGTCTGTCGGATATGTCATCGGCACTGAGAAGTTCAACGCTGGTCTCAAGGCACAGTACGACCACGAGTACTTCACTGCCAAGGCTGCGACTTCCGTCGAGACTGGTTTCGACAAGGCTTCCACGACCCTCAAGGCCAGTGCCTCCATCGAGAACAGCACCCTCATTCCTGGTTCCACCATCAAGCTGGAGTGGAAGGACGCTGAGGATCTCCTCAACAACAGTGCTGATCACGAGAAGAACTACGGCAAGGTCATCGCTTCCATCAAGGTCGAGTTCTAAGTTTAGTCAGCTACTCAACAACGCCCCCGAGGTTAAGCCTTGGGGGCATTATTATGTCATCAGCTGTTCTAGATGACATCATTCACTGTGATAATCCAAGGATGTCATCAAGAGTGAAAAGACGCAGGTCATCTGAGACAGAGGCAAGTGCCAACAGATCATCACTGAATCCAGACTTGCTGAATAGATAGATGTACTTCCTTTTCCGATTGATCTCCTGAGCCTTGAAAAGGACCGACTTGTAGACATCCATTCCTATCTTGTCGCTCCACCACTTGCACTCTCCGATGATTGCATTCTCCTTGTCCCAGGCGAGGATGTCCACTTCAACCTGCTTCATTGTTCGAGCACTTCCACCCCACCAGCGGCCTACTTCCTCGTAAAGGAATGGACAGTCCTTCATTGCTTGCCAGGAGAGCATCCAGTCAAGACATATCTGCTCCCAGACGGTTCCCATGTAACGTGAAAGACCATCCTTGATCCGCATCATTGCTGGAAAGGGATTGTCTGCGTTGATGAAGCTCCTCATCGGGCTGACAAAGCGGTAGTGGAATGTCAGGAAGCTGTCTCTGATCAGATAGATGCTCTTGCGCTCCTTTCCCGATGCTCCGAGAGGTGCTGTTCTGGAGACGAGTCCAAAGGAAATGAGCTTGGCGATGTATGCGCTTGTGCGTGAAGTCTCAAGCCCAATGAACAACGCGATGTCGTTCAACGATGTCCTTCCATTAGAGATTGCATTCAGGATCGAAGAATAGATTCTCGGCTCCTTGAACTCCTCCTTGAGAAGATTGTCCACCTCATTGAAGAGATAGGCGTTACGGTCAAGGAACATTGCCGAGATGTTCTCCATGAGGTCCAGATGCGGGTCAACATGGTCCAAGTAGGCAGGAATGCCTCCTGTGACAGCGTACAGCGTCACAAGATCTTCGCTTGAGAATGGCCAGGAATACTCCAACAGCTCATTCGGCTTCAGCGGTTCCAGTTTCATCGGCACAGTGACTCTGCCGTACAAAGGCGACTGTCCATTCAACACCTGCTCCTCCATGAAGCTCATCGAAGAGCCGCAGAGTATGAGCGTCAGATTGCGGCCTTTCCAGCGCGAGTCGATGAACTTCTGAAGCACCGATGCAATGCTTGGATCAGACTCTGCAAGATATGGAAACTCATCGATTACAATCACGAGGCCGTCATCAAGTTTCTGGTCATAGAAGGCGAACAGCGATGTGAAGTCCTGGAAGACCGGAAGAGGATCCTCTGGACATACTGTCTGGTGCATGACTTGCGAGAATTCTCGAAGCAGTATTTCGAAGCTCTCCTTCGTCGCAAGGAATGACACACATTTCCTCCCCTTGCAGAACTCGTTGATGAGGGTCGTCTTTCCCACCCTTCGTCTGCCATAGATGGCGACAAACTGGAAGCTTCCGCTTGAGTATGCCTTCTCGAGTGTTTCAAGCTCTTTTCTGCGTCCTATGAACATACCAAGTGCCTCCAATTTTTATAATTCAATTTAGTCTAATTTGAATTATATTACACGAGTAAACAGAACACAATATCAAAACATCATTCACAGGAATAAGCCAAATCGACTTACATTCAACCGACCTGTCGCTACAAGTCTAGGCGTAATCAATGGATTTGCGAGCTCAAAATCTGATGCCCAGATTGCTTTGAGGACATCCAGAAACCACCTCCACCATGGAGGAATTATGAAAAAGACAATTGCAATTCTCCTGGTTGCAATGATGGCTGTCGGTTCTGCCTTCGCCACGTTCTCCGGAGAGGCAAAGATCGAAGCAGGATTGAACCTCGACAACGGCAATTTCGGCTTCCTCGACCAGAGCAACACGCTCAAGCTTGATGTCGACTTCAGCACGCTCGATGTCGACACCACCCCTGTCGAGACTGTCGCCGAGGACGGCACCGTCACTCCCGTTCCTTCCGTCTACGCATCTGTCAAGGCCTCTCTGAGGGCATGGCTGTTCAACGGCGAGAAGGGATCCGCCGCCGATGACCCGATGGGCGATGTGAAGCCCTTCGTCGCCGTCGACCTGGCCGAGGCCACCATTGGTGGAGAGAACTGGTCCGTCAGCATCCTCGAGATGCCCGGCATGGCCGACTACGCCACTTCCGCCATCGACACCTACACCGTCAAGGGCAAGGTTGACGACTACGGCTTCACCAAGGCCGACTTCGACGGCAACTACAGCTACTCTGCCGCCTTCGCGAAGGCTCCCGGCGTCAAGGCTGACATCTTCGGCTACACTGTCGGACTGGGTGTCAAGGGCGACCTCAACGGCTTCACCCTCGACGGCCTCAAGGACAGCATGAACGTCGCCGCCTACGTCGCCACTCCCGAGTACGACTTCAGTGGTCTGACCGCCCAGGTCGCCGCTGGTTACTCCTACAAGAGTGTCGCCGACTTCTATGGCGAGGATCACTATGCTCCTGCCGCTGATCCTGATTTCCCGATTTCTTCTGAGACAATCGAAGAGAAGCAGGAGGCTGTTGATGACGCTAAAAAGAATCTTGAAGCTGCGCTCGATGCTCTCGCAGCTGCATCTACAGTGGATCCTGAAGACTACCAGAATAAGGTCAATGCTGTCGTAGCAGCTAAGGCTGCTTATGAAGCTGCTGTGAAGGATCTCAATGAGAACGGAACAATCGTCACTGATACCAAGGAATACAATGGCATCAAGACCAACAGCATCGCTCTGTCCGGCAAGATCGGCTACAGCAACGACCTGATCAGCGCTTCTGTCGCCACCGACCTTGGATACAACATCACTGCCAAGGAGTTCGGTGCCGATGTCGCCGCCAACTTCACCTACGACTTCCTGAGTGTCGACGCCTACTATGCCACCAAGGCCAAGTCCGGCGAGGACAAGGTCGGTGGATTCAACGCCAAGTTCGATGAGACCACTCAGAAGTATACTGTAACCTACGATGCTTCCAAGTGGGGCAACAAGTACACTGAGGACGTCCTGTCCGCTCAGGTCAAGACCGACCTCAACAGCTTCGGCATCCCCGTGTCCATCACACTGGCAACCAAGGACCTCCTGAACACTGTCGACCTCGGCGCCACTGTTGAAGTCGCTCCGATCGAGGGCCTGAAGGTCACAGTTGGTGGTGGTTATGTCGTCGATACAATCGATGCCTACAACAAGGATGCATGGTACAAGGCCAACGACATGTCTGCTGATGATCTCAAGGGCGCTTTCCTTGGTCAGTGGAAGGTCAACGCCAGTGCTGAGTACGACTTCGGCTTCGCAAAGGTCGCTGCCGGTGTCGACGTCAAGAACCTCGGCAAGAGCGCTGCTGTTGCTGATGTGAAGAAGCTCTCTGACGGTTCTGATGAGAACAGCGTCCTGCTCGGTCTCAACGCTTCCGTCGAGTCCAGCAGCCTGATTCCTGGCGCCACCCTCAAGCTCGCATGGTCCGATGCTAACGACCTCCTCAAGGTCTACAGCTACAGCGGATCCGACTACGACAAGACGAACCTTGGCAAGCTGACCGCTTCCTGCAGCATCGCTTTCTAAGTTCCTGTCTGAGGATTCAACACGAGGCCTCCTGGACTTCAAATCCGGGAGACCTTTTCAAATCACAAGCCCCAGAGCTTTGTCGGCCCTGGGGCTTGATTTGTCATCAGAAGATGACTTGATTAGAAGGTCATGGAGACAGAGGCCGTGATCTTGCCGAAATCGGTCTTGTCAGCATCCTTGCCGAGCATATCCTTAGCGTCAGCCCAAGCGAACTTCAGCGTTGCGCCAGGGATGAGAGTGCTGTTCTCGAATGCGGCATTGGCTCCAACAATCAGGTTCTTGTTGGCGTCAAGCTTCTGCTCGAGGGAAAGACCAGCGGTGACCTTTCCATAGGCGAAACTGTACTCACCGGACATTCCAGCGGACCACTTTCCAACCTTGGCGGCATCCTTGTCGATGACCATCTGATAGTCTCTCCAGACACCATTCTCCTTGCTGTCCTTGCCGTCCGTGACGTTCTCCTTCCTGCCATTGTCGTTGATGGTGTAACCACCATTGACAGTGAGCTTGAGGCCGTCAATCGGAGTGACTTCGACAGAAGCGGTCATTGCCTGCTTAGCCAAGATGTCGTTCATGCCAAGAGTGACTGCAACAGGAATCTCGAAGCTGTTGAGGTCGACCTTGACCTGAGCGGAGAGCATGTCCTTGGAAGTCTCCTTCCAGTAGGCGTCGTTCTTGTTTGGTCCATAGTCAACCTTGCCCTTATCATTAAGATCAGGATTACCATCTTTGTTCACATCGGTAAGCTGCTTCTTAGGAGTCTTGCCAGTGACAGGGTTGGTTCCATAGTAGGCGTTGACAGTCAGGAAGTCATAGGTGGCATCGAGAGTGACATCAGCATCAAACTTCGGATCAGAGCCGAGCTTGACACCCATATCGGTGGCAAGAGCGACAGAGAAGAGGTCTGTAGCATAGCTAGCCTTGGCAGACATGGTCAGCGCATTAGCTTTCGTGAAGCTCTCTTTTTCTACGTTATTACCATCATCATCCTTAATTGCGTCGCCATCGAGATCAGTCTTGTTTCCATTATAGGTCTCACCGTCCTTGAGTGAATCGAAAGACTTGTAGCTGTAGGCGGCACCGGCCTGGAGAGAGAGTCCCTCAACACCGAAATCGTATGCGGGAGTCTCGAACATGACGGACATGTTGAGGCTGTCGGAAAGCTTCCAATCCTTTGAGTTGTAGTCGCCGAGCATACCGAAGCCGACCTTATAGCCGTAGACTGTAGCCGTGATGCCAGGAGCCTTGTTGAATGTCAGTTCAGTGTTGTAGTTTTCGGTGAAGTCGGCCCTCTCAAAGCCCCACTTGTCGTAGCCGTCCTCGACGGTGTAGGTCTGGAAGCCCTTTGCATAGTTGGGAGCACCAGCGACCTCGAGGATGCTGACTGACCAGTTCTGTCCACCAATCGTCGCCTCAGTGATATCAGCAGTGACGCCAAGTTTAACGCTGGAGAGCAGGTTAGGATCCTCAATTTCGTCGACGTTCTCCTCACCAGTGTAAAGCTTGACACCGAGGGATCCCTTTACTGCGGCGTAGATGGAAGGAGCAGGAGTAACCGTGCCGTCCTCTGCGACAGTCTCTGTGGGAGTAGTATCAACGGAAGCGGTGCTGAGGTCGAAATCAACCTTGACCTTGGCACCGGTGTCGATGAATCCGAAGTTGCCGTTGTCCAGGTTTCCACCGAAGCCGATGCTGGCTTCACCGGAGAACGTGGCAAAGACGGAGCCGACAGCCATGATTGCAACCAGGAGAATTGCAATTGTCTTTTTCATAATTCCTCCATAGTCAGATGACTTGAACGAGGATGAAAAAGACCATGAAACGGCTGTGCTTGCCCTGTCGCGTAAGTCACATTAGGGTTTTACTCACAGTTGATGAATCTGCGGCTATGCCGTGTGAATTACATGTGGCTTTCCAGATCATCTGATGATGCCAATGGAGGCATCCAGGACTCATTGTCTGCCGGCTTCAGGAAGATGACCATGTAGAGGGGCAGAGCCAGTATCGCCCCTTCCTCTCCTACATTCTTTCTGGAGAGCCTGATTGCCTGGTCGACGTTGTACTTCGGATTTCCAAGCACGGTGTTGAGCGATTTCGACTTTGTGTTCTCACCGCTTTTGACTTCCAGAATGCAAGGTCTGCCTCTGAAATTGATGACAAAGTCGATCTCCAGAGTATCGGATGGGGCAAAGTAGAACAGCGGCATGTCCAGCGCAGCCAATGCTGATGCCACAATGTTCTCGTAAATTGCTCCTTTGTAGATTCCCATCTCACCTTCAACAATTCGTCTGGCAGTTCCATCCTCGTACATCGAGATGAGCAGTCCAGTATCGTTGAAATAGAGTTTGAACTCGTTGTCTTTCGAGAATCCTGCTAGAGGGCTGTCGATTCTGGAAAGGTTCCGACAGAGATTGACTATTCCTGCATCTTCGAGCCAGAGGAGGGAATCGCCATACTTCCTGGAGCTCGCCTTCTTCTCTACGACAGAGTACTGGAACTTCTTGTTTGCCTTCGCGAGCTGGGCAGGAATCGAGTCGAGACAGCGGACGACTTTGACCTTCTCACTTCCTTCTGCGTATTTGACAGCATCTTTCCTATAATCGGCAACGATGCCCCTCTGCAGCCTCAGGACCTTAGAATAGTCTCTCTCCTTTGCGAAGCTGGCGACGACGGCTGGCATGCCACCTGTGACCGTGTACATGGCAAAGTAGTCCAGCATCCTCTGATGGACATAATCGTCGACTGGCCTGCGCTCATCGAAACAGCTTTTGAGTCCCGAGATGACTTTTTCTCCTATGTCCATAGCCCATAGGAACTCCTCGAAGTCCAGGGGATGCATCATAATCGTCTCGCTGTAGCCGACAGGAAGCGATGCCTTGTCGGACAGACTGATTCCAAGCAGCGAGCCTGATGCGACCACATCGAAATCAGCATGTCTGGCAAGGAACTTCAACGCTGTCCTTGCATTGGGGCAGTGCTGGATCTCGTCCAGGAGAATGAGTGTAGAGCCAGGAACATATTCCTGAGATGGAAAGGCTATCGTGATTCTTGTGATTATGCTCTCCGGATCCAAGGCACCGTCAAAAATGCTCATCAGTCCAGGATCGCTGAAGAAGTTCAGATTGTAGAATGCTTTGTAGGCCTTCCGTGCGAAGGTTTCTATGCTCGTGGTCTTACCGACCTGACGAGCGCCTTCCACTACGAGCGGTAGATGGTCTGGATTGTTTTTCCAGCTTGTGAACCTGTCATCAATCTTACGTTTAAGCATTCTGTTTAAACAATAGCTTGCATTACAGACAGATGCAAGCAAAAAAGCAATTTTACACAACGAAAATCACTTCCATGTTGCAACTTTTGACGATGAATGTCTTGTCGATTGTGCCTTGACGCCTTCAAAATGCTGGCACAAAATTAACTGAAAATTTTTTAAGTGAAAAGTTTTTCAGTATGGAGGATGCATGTTCGTCGGCCGAGAAAGCGAATTGAAAGCGTTGACTGAATTCATGAATGCTGCTGAAACCAAGGCGGCAACCGTCTATGGAAGGCGGAGGATTGGAAAGACGACATTGCTCAGGAAAGCGATTGTTGATGCCCCGGGGAAAACCATCTTCTTCGAAGCGCTTGATGGACGATACGAGACGAATCTCAATCTCCTTGCAAAGCAGGTCTCAGACCTTCTTGGTGCGCCTCTAGGCTCATTCCAGCATCATCTTGACCTCTTCCATACCTTACAGCTTTACAAGGAACCTTTGACAATCGTGATTGACGAATACCAGTTCCTGAAGCAGAGCAGGACTGGAAATGAAGTCGACTCAGAATTCAAGCAGATCATTGACCAGCTTCCAGGAAACATGAAGCTGATCCTCACCGGTTCCCATGTCACCATGATGAAGGAGCTGCTGGAACAGGACAACCCGCTCTTTGGTCGCTTCCAGCTGGTGATGAGAGTCGATGAGCTCGAATACTGGCAAGCCCAGGCTTTCTATCCCAATCTGCCAGTCTATGACAAGGCGTGTTTCCACTCCGTCTTTGGGGCCTGCCCATATATTCTGGAGAATCTGAATCCTGCTCTCGGTTTGAGGGACAACATCATCAACATGTTCGTGAGACAGAATGGTCTTGCCCGCATCTATATCGAATACATCCTTTTCAAAGAGATAGGAAAAGTCTCGATCCTCAACGACATCCTTCGTGTGATTGGGAATGGCAAGGTGAGATACAGCCAGATTGAGAACAGCCTCAATCTTCCATCAAATGGACTTCTGAGCAAATACCTCGGAATGCTTCAGGACATGGGTTTGATAGCCTCCATAACCCCCATCAACAAGAAGAACGACCGAAAAAAGGCATATTATGCCATCGCTGACAATCTTGTCCGCTTTTACTACACCTACATCTACCCAAACGGATCAAGCATCATCCACCTGAGAGAAGAAGACTTCTACGATTCCCACATCAAGCCTTCGATTGGAACATTCATAAGCATGCGCTTCGAGTCGATCGTCAGGGACTATCTGAGGATCAAGGTAGCAGAGCTGGAAGGGACCACACCATTGGACATCGGTACATTCTGGTATGACGATCCAAAGACGAAAACGAATGGAGAGTTCGACTGTGCTGTCCGCTTTGATGACCACTTCAGTCTGTATGAAGCAAAGTTCTACACAAGGCCGATGAGCGCTGCTGAGATGAGGGCTGAAGCTGCTCAGGTCGGTAATGCTCAGGGCTTAGGTGTAATTAGGCTTGGATTCGCTTCAGTCAATGGATTTGAAGAAGCTGTGGATGACTACATCCTGATTGATGGAGAGGACCTATACTCTCTTTGATTGTCGCATCCTGCCTGTACCTGCCTGTACATGAATCAAGCCCCAGGGCCGATGAGGCTCTGGGGCTTGTCTTGCACTTCAGATGAATCTTCTGTTTAGAAGGTCATCTTGATGGAAGCGGTGACCTTTCCGTACTGAGTCTTCTCGGTTCCGGTGTTGGTGAGATCATCTGCATCGGCCCATGCGAGCTTGAGGGTAGCACCCGGGATGAGGGAGCTGGTCTCGACAGCGGCGTTCATGCCAAGCTTGACCTTGTCGCCATCGACAATCTTCTGCTCGGCGGAAACACCAGCGGTGATCTTCATGATGTCCATCTCGTAGGTGGCATCAAGACCGGCACTCCACTTTCCGACAAGCTCGTTGTTCTCGAGGATCGCACCATCTGCAGCCCTTCCGGTGTCATCGATAGTGTAGCCACCGTTGACAGCAAGGGAGAGGCCAGCAACAGGAGTGACCTCAACCTTGGCCTTGATCGCCTGCTTGGCGATGATGTCGTTGACACCAACTGTGATGGCGACAGGAACATCGAAGCTGTTGAGATCGGTCTTGACCTGAGCGGAGAGCATGTGCTCGGAATAGGACTTGGTGTAGCTGTCCCAGTTGTCAGAATTACTTGCAGGGCCCTTGGGGTCTTTGCCGGTGACAGGATTGGTGCCGTAGTAGGCGTCGACGGTCAGGAAGTCGTAGACGAAGTTGGCTGCGACTTCAGCATCGAAGGTGGCCTTCTCACCATCAGCGGTGGGGATTCCGAGGACCATGTCGGAAGCGACGCTGGCGCTCAGGACATCATTGGCGTATCCAGCCTTGACGGACATGTTGAGGTTGTGGTCCTTTGCCTCAGAAACCTTGTCATCGTTCATAGAGTGGTAGCTGTAGGCGGCACCAGCCTGGAGCGTAAGGCCGTTGAAGTTGTACTCGGGAGTCTCGAAGAGGGCTGCGACATTGAGCTTGTCAGCAAACTTCCAAGTGTCAGCACTGTCGTAGTCGCCAACAAGACCGAAACCAACCTTGTATCCATAGACAGTAGCCTGGATGCCAGTGGCCTTGTCGAAGTTGGAGTCGATGCTGTACTGCTCATCGAAGTCATTCCTCTCGAAGCCCCACTTGTCGATGCCCTTCTTGACAGTGTAGGTCTGGAAGCCCTTGGCGTAGTTGGGAGCGCCATCAAGGCCGAGGATGCTGACAGACCAGTTGGCACCGGCGATCATGGCCTCGGTGATGTCAGCGGTAAGACCCACCTTCCACGATCCATCAAAAGTCGGATCCTCCATCTCGTCGATGTTCTTCTCACCAGAGTAGACCTTCAGGCCGAAAGAAGCTTTGACAGATGCGTAGACATCGCCCTCAGCGATGGCCTCAGCATCAGCGGTGGCAAGATCGACGTCAATCTTGACCTTGGCACCACTGTCGATGAAACCGTAGTTGCCATTGTCGAAGTTCAGACCTGCACCGAGGCTGGCCTCACCAGTGACAGCGGCAAAGACGGAGCCGACAGCCATGATTGCAACCAGGAGAATTGCAATTGTCTTTTTCATAATTCCTCCATGGCGATTGGAGTGGTTTTGTGTTTCCTTTCTTCATCATTCCTTGTCGGAGTCATGGCAGAATGTTCTGGCCGGACCACTTTGGGGCCGGGCCTGTCTCCTCGTCTCTCCAACATGCTTGTAAGGCCGGCTTCCGAATTCGGCAATTCTTTGCCTAGGGAGGTTTTTGTCATGGCCAAGCGTAAGGCCTTCTATCTCTACAAACGGAAGAAGAAACATGGCAGCTACTGGTACGTGTGCTTCATCAATCCAGACACTGGAGCCCAGGAGAACGCCAAGAGCATCGATGTCCTCAAGGAACGCCTCTGTCTTGGTTATGGCAGCAGCGTGACGAGCCGGGACGAGGCTGCGATCATCGCCAACAAGGCGCTTGAGGCAGGCCTGGTCTTCTCGCGCTCAGCCTCAATGTCCTTCAACCAGTATTGTCTGGACTTCTGGGACTGGGAGAAGAGCGACTACATCCGCATGCGCAACAGCATGAAGGAAGGCTCTGTCGGCAAGGAGTACTGCCGCAACATGCTGGGAAACTACATCAACCATGTCAGGCCCTTCATCACAGATGGTGTGAAGCTGTCCGGAGTGACAGTATCCCTGCTGGACAAGGTCGTCTCCCATGCACTCTCAAGCGGACTTGCGACAGGTACTGTCCAGATGGTCGTGCTCTCCTTCTCCGGGCCGCCTCCTTCAGCGGTACGGAGAAGGAGAGGGGTGTGCTCAGTGATGGAGAGACGCGCGAGCTCGTCTCCCTTCTGTCCCTCATGCCTGGCGACAAGGTCGCCCTGGCTGTGAAGCTTGCCCTCGTGACCGGGATGAGGCTCAACGAGATCAGGGCCCTGGATCCTGGAGACATCACGACAGGCTACCTGATGCGTGAGGATGGAACGATGCTCGCCCACATCGCGATCGAACATTCACTGGCGCCATACAGCGGGGTCAAGAGCACGAAGAACAGGAAGGGCCGCCAGGTCCTGATAGAGGATGCCCTGGCGCATGAGCTTCTGGCAGTCTCCGGGCGTCATGTCTTCTCAGGCGACAAGTCCGAGTACATCAGTCCAGTCGAGCTGCGAAAGGGCTTCTATGCCCTCCTTGAAGGCATTGGGATAGGGGAAGAGGAGAGGAAGCGGCGCAACCTGAGCTTCCACAGTCTGCGCCATGGCTACAATACGATGCTCTTCGATTCGCGCCAGAGCGATGAGACGCGCATGCTCGTCCTGGGCCATTCGTCTCTCAGAGTCAACGAAAGGTATCTCCATGAGAGCACGTCGAGGCTGGTCGACGCCAGCCTCGTGTCATCAGCTCTGCTGCACCCGAGCGTGCCGAGTGCATAGACGAGTGCAGAAGTTTTTCCTCAGAAGGTCCTGCCGTCCTTGAAGACGAGGGAGGATGAGAGCCTGTCCAGGTAGAGCGAGCAGTCGGGACTCATCCTCAGCGCGGCTGCAGGGCTGAGCACCGTGATGTCGTCGAAGAGGCATGAGGCGACAGCCTTCGCCTTCCTCTGGTCGGGGCAGGAGACGATGATGTGCCTTGAGCGCATGATCTCGCTGACGGACATCGTGATCGCCTTGGTCGGCACTTCGTCGAGGGTGCGGAACCAGCCCTCGCTGACCTGCTGCCTGCGTGAGCGCTTCTCGAGGTCCACCACGATGTATGGGTCGCGTGTGTCGAAGTCTGCGGGAGGATCGTTGAATGCCAGGTGTCCGTTCTCGCCGATGCATATGAAGGCGACGTCAAGGCGATGGCTCGCCATGAGCGCATTGAGCTTGCCTACGGTCTTCTCCAGCCTGGACTCGTCGCTGTCGATCGGAGTGTAGCTCTTCACGGCAGAGATGTGGCTGAGGAAGAATTCCTGGAGGAAGTAGCGCGATGATGAGATCGAGTCCTTCTTCAGTCCGATGAACTCGTCCAGATGGAAGACGTTGACGCAGCTCCAATCGATGTCGGCCTTGGCGAGGTTGAGCAAGGTGTCCACCTGGCTCTTTCCGGTGACGAACACGACATTGGCCTCTCCGTTCTCCTCGATCGCGGCCTTTATGTAAGAGGCTCCCTCTGCTGCGGCGAGACGGCCGAGCTCCTTCTTGGAGTCGCATATTGTCACTCTCATGGTACTTTCTCCTTATGGACGAAACTTAACCGATTGCACGCGATAAGGCAACAATGCCTGGCATCACAGCTTTCTTGTCGGGGGAGATTGCATCTGATCGCCAATCCTGCTAATATAGCCTTCGTCACAACGACTGAGGTCCCATAGCTCAGCTGGATAGAGCACTTCCCTCCTAAGGAAGGGGTCGCGCGTTCGAATCGCGCTGGGGCCATTCCAAAGAAATGTATTATTACGTGATGGCATGTGAGACTGGGCGCGAGGAGCGGAACGCGAAACTGCTGAGGCGGACGGTCTCTCGGCTGAGGCCATCATGCATGCTCGAGACCTACATCCCGGCACGCGAGAGCAAGGAGCTGTGCGCGAAGACCTGGACGCTGGTCAACCGTCCCATACTGCCAGGCTATGTCATCATCTCGTCAAGCGAGATGCTCTGGGAGATCCAGAAGGAGATCTTCCTGATGTCAGAGACCTGCTACGGTCTGCTGCGGAATGTCGACAGGACTTTTGAGCTCAAGGGCTCCGACCGCCAGTTCGCAATCTGGATTGAGGACAACAAGGGCCTCATCAAGGCCTCCCAGGTCATCCTCGACTACCGTGGGCTGACTCCAGACGACAGGATCACTGTCGTCTCCGGTCCGATGCGAGAGATGAGGGGAAGGATCGTCTCAATCTACAAGGGGACGCGCGTCACTGTCGAGATGGAGTTTCTTGGCGAGATGCGCCGTGTGACTCTTCCCATTGAGGTCGTCAAGAAGATCGACGCGAAAGGGGAAGAGGAAAAGAAAGATAGCTGAGCACTTCCTTGTCTAGAATTGTATTTTTGATGATTCAATGAGGTTGAGGTTTTGGACCAGGACTGGCTTGTCCTCCCTCCTGGTCCGTGGCCCATCTGCTGATTGGATTGTCGTGGGAATGATGGGCGCTGGAAGCTTTCCAGCGCCACTTGTGTGTTTGTCCTTTTTACTTGGGCTGATATTTCTCGAGCTCTCTGATGACGTCTGGAATCTGGCTGTTGGAGTCGAGCCGGGCTCCGCATGCGAACTTGTGTCCGCCACCTCCGAACTTGACTGCGACGTCGACGATTTCGATGCCGTCGCTCCTGAACTCCACGCGCACCTTGTCCTCAAGGTCGGCGAAGAGGACGTAGATGGGGTGGCCTTCGATGTTCCTCATCACGCTGAGGGCTTCGGAGACCATGTCGGGGGAGAGGCCGTAGCGGTCGATCGTTTCCTGTGTGACGTAGAGCCAGGGAATGCCGCCGTCGCTGATCTGCAGCTGGCTGTAGCACCAGCCGATGAAGCCGACTGAGGACATGGACCTCATGTCGATCCTCGAGATGAGCGATGGCATGTCGAAGCCCGTCTCGAGCAGTCGGCTCGCGATGGACAGCGTCGTCGCGTCGACGCCGCTGTATGCGAAGCGTCCCGTATCCGTGACCATGCCCATGTAGAGGGCCTGGGCGGCCTCGGGGCTGATGGTCAGTCCTTTCTCGAAGGCCTGGCCTGCGATGATCTGGCAGCATGAGGAGAGCTGCTGTTCGACGTTCCAGTGGCCGTAGCTGTCGACGACGATGTGGTGGTCGATCTTGAGGATGGCGGGAGAAGTCATGAAGGCGGGGTCGGCGGAGCGGGAGCGGGTCGAGTTGTCGACCTGGATGGCGAAGGCGTCGCTGTAGTCGACGCTGCCAGGTAGCTGCCAGCTTCCCAGAAAGCCGTAGCGCCTGATCGGCTGGTTGACGATGATGGGCTTGATGCCCCAGTTGTCCTGGATGATGTGGGCCAGACCGAAGGATGAGCCCATGCAGTCTCCGTCCGGCTGGATGTGGCCGATGATGACCACCTTGCTCCAGCGGGTGATCTGGTGTGCGATGATGTCGAATGCGTTCATGGGCAAAGTGTAGACGAAGTGGCGAAAAAAAGCATGCCCATGGTCTGGACCACGGGCATGCCTCGATTCTGGGCTCTCTGTGTCAGAGGGCTGCGATCGTCCTTTCGGCCTGGGCGATCAGGGCGTCGATGTCGGCGTCCGGATCGAGGGCGATGGCCTCGACGACGTCGGAGAGGGCGAGACGGGTCTCGTAGCTGTTCTCGAAGACGGGATCGTAGGCGAGCACTCCGTCAGGGTAAGTGGCGCTGATGTCCTTGGCGGCAGCGGCGAGTCCACCCTGGGCGATGGAGTCCTTGTAGGCCTGGGTCTCGAGGCCGGCCTTGCTGGAAGGAGCATAGCCGGTGTTGGCGGCGTAGAGGCCGCTGGCCTCGGCGTCATACATGTACTCGAGGAAGATCGAGGTGGCCAGGTCGACGAGCGGATCGCCGGTGGTGAAGCCGCAGAAGTTGCCTCCCTGCTGGATGACTGCCGGGTTGGTTCCGACGGGGGCGTAGGTGACGCCGACCTCGAAGCCGTCAGGCAGGATGTAGTTCGTGCCGGAGGATGAGCCGATGTAGGCGATCATGGTGCCGTTGCTGAAGGGGCCGGAGCAGTACTGGTCCTCGCCTGCGGTGCGGAAGTAGCCGCCCTGGATGCCCTCCTGCCACCAGCTGTAGAAGGCCTTCGTGGCGTCGATGTTGTCCTCATCGAAGATGTAGAGGTTGCCCTGGGTGTCGGCATACTGGGCGCCGAAGTTGATCGGGCCGTAGATGCCGAGGTTGTCCATGGAGTCCCAGCCGATGGCGGGGCGGCCGGTGATGGCTGTGATCTGCTTGGCGACTTCGGTCAGCTCCTCGAAGGTCGTGGGGACCTCGAGTCCGTGCTCGTCGAAGAAGGTCTTGTTGTAGAACATGACCTCGGTGCTCTTTCCGAGGCTGGTCGCGTAGGTGCGGCCGTCGGGGAAGGCGCGGTTCTCCTCGAGGTAGGAGGGGACGACCTGGGCCAGCTCGTCGGCAGTGATGCCGAAGTCATCGTTCAGATAGTCCGTGAGGTCCATCAGCCTGCCGCTGGGCATGTAGGTCATCATGTTGTTGTTGTAGGCCTGTCCGACATTGGGAGGCGTTCCGGCGGCCAGAGCGCTGAGGATCTTGTTGTGCGTGTCGCTGTAGCCACCCTGGCAGGTGGAGTTGACTGTGATGCCATACTCGTTCGTCTCGTTGAAGAGCTGGACGACCTTGTCGAGGGCGATGCCGTTCTCGCCCGTCTGTGCGTGCCACAGCTCGAGCGTGATGTTCGCGTTCCTGAGATCGTCGGCGGTGATCGACGAGGTGTCGACGGCCGCTCCAGCCTGGGCCTCTGCGGCGCCGTTGGCGAAGACGGGAGCCACAAGGATCAGGGCGAGGGCAAGGATCGAGAGTGTCTTTTTCATTAACGAATCTCCTTTTACCTTTCTTTTTCTATTTTTCCAGGCACAGTGCCTGAATCATCCTTTGAGACCTCCACGGGCTATGCCCTGGATGATGTACTTCTGGAAGACGAGGTAGATGACGATCAATGGCAGGACGACGATTGTCGCTCCGGCCATCATCAGGTGGTAGTCGCTGCCCGAGTCGCTGGCGAAGTACTTCAGTCCGATCGAGAGGGTGCGCTTCTGGATCGTGTTGGTGACCATGAGGGGCCAGAGGTAGGCGTTCCAGCTCGCGATGAAGTTGAACAGTCCTATCGTCACCAGCGAGGAGCGCGCGTTGGGGACCATCATCTTCCACAGGTACTTCCAGTCCGAGCAGCCGTCTACCTTGGCCGCCAGGTAGATCTGGTCGGGAATCTGGTTGAAGAACTGCCTGAGCAGGTAGATGTAGAAGATCGAGGCGGTATAGGGGAGGATCTGGGCCCACAGCGAGTCCATCAGGTGCATGCGGGTGATCGTGATGAAGTTCGTGATGATGTACATCTGGCTGGGGACCATCATCGTCGCCATCAGGAGGCTGAAGAGGCGGTCGCGGCCCTTGAACTCCAGCCGGGAGAAGGCGAAGGCGCCCAGGATCGTCGTCAGCAGCGTGAAGACGGTGTTGGCGACGGAGACGATGATCGAGTTCCTGAAGTAGACGCCGAAGGGGTTCTCGGGATTCGTCAGGACCGTCACATAGTTGGACCACTGGGCCTCGGCCGGCCACCAGATGATGTCTGGGCTTGTGATCTCGCGGATCGTCTTCAGCGAGCCGCTGATCATCCAGAAGAAGGGGAAGAGCATCAGGAGGGCGCCCAGCGACAGCAGGACTGTCACAAGGATGCGCGCCCAGCGCCTGTCGATCTTGTTGGCATCATTCATCGCACTTCCCTCCTCACTGTTCCGCCTTGCGGTTGCTCATCCTCAGCTGGATGAAGGTGAAGACCATGATGATCAGGAACATGATGACGCCGCTGGCGGCAGCCTTCGTGTAGTCGGAGGCGTTGTAGAACTTGTCGTACATGTAGTAGACCATCGTGATTGCGCTGTGCAATGGGCCGTCGTCGCCGAAGATGCCGACGACCTCGACGTAGGCCTTGAAGGCTCCGATCGTCGCGATGACGAACTGGTAGGCCATGATGGGGCCCAGCTGAGGCAGTGTGATCTTCGTGAACATCTTCCACTTGCCCGCCTCGTCGATCCGCGCCGCCTGGTAGAGCTGTGGGTCTATGCCCTGGAGTCCCGCCAGGAAGATGACGATCTTGAAGGCGAGGGCCGACCAGACGCCGAAGATGCACAGCGTCACCATGGCGTAGTCCGGGTCGTTGAGCCACTGTATCGCGTCGATTCCGAAGAGGCCGAGGAACTTGTTGAAGATGCCGAACTCGCTGTGGAAGATGAAGCGGAAGGCCAGGCCTATGGCGATCGCGTTGGTGACGTAGGGGAGGAAGTAGGCCGTCTGGAAGAACTTCGAGCCCTTGATGCCGCTGTTGAGCAGGATGGCGATCGCGAGCGAGATGACGATCGACACGGGGACCGTGACTATCGCATAGATGAAGGTGTTGAGGAGGGCCTTGTGGAAGGTCGGATCCTGGAGGACCCAGGCGTAGCTGGAGAAGCCGAAGCCTTCTCCCGTCTTGTTGAAGATGTTGTAGTCTTCGTAGAAGCTCATCCTCAGCGTGTGGAAGAGGGGCCAGACGGTGAAGACGAGGATGATGATGAGGGCGGGAAGGAGGTAGAGGATGGCCTTCAGCGCCGTCTTTCTCTGATTCTGTCCTACCATCGCTCGATCCTCTCACCTTCCAGCGTGAAGATGTGGACGCCGCTTGGCCTGAGGGCGAAGTGGACCTCCTGTCCTTCCTCCACGATCTGGTCCGACTCGATCAGGGCCTCGCTGAGGCAGCCGTTGATGTCGAAGCGGATCTGGGCATCGCGCCCTATCGTCGCCTTGTAGACGACCTTGGCAGGCCAGCCTTCCCGGCTGAGTATGAAGCTCTCGGGCCTGATTCCGACCTGGTACTCGCCGTCGGGCAGCTGGGCGGCGATGGCCGCCTGGCCGTTGAGGATGAGCTGGCCGCCTGAGACCTTGGCACGGCACATGTTGATCGGCGGGTTGCCCAGGAACTTGGCGACGAAGACGTTCGCCGGGTGCACGTAGGTCTCCTGGGGTGGGGCGATCTGCTGGACGACGCCGTCCTTCATGACGATGATTTCGTCCGTGATGCTCATCGCCTCCTCCTGGTCGTGCGTGACGAAGACCGTTGTGATGCCCGTCGCCTGCTGGATGCGGCGGATCTCCTCGCGCGTCTGGATGCGGAGCCTGGCGTCGAGGTTCGACAGCGGCTCGTCGA
>JADIMU010000008.1 GCA_017694495.1 Candidatus Aphodenecus pullistercoris | reverse complement strand
ATCCGTGAAGAGGAAGGGAGACAGATACCCCAGGAAGGAGACCGTCGAGTTCTTCGGCTACCTCTCTGAACTTGAGAAGGACTACGACGACCCGATCGCGCACTTCAAGGAGGTCGCCAGACAGAGGACAGAGGCATACAAGGCCCAGAAGGCCGAGGGGCGGAACATCGCCATTTCCGTCGATCTGACGGAGCGCTTCAGGTTCGACTGCGATGCCGATCCGGGCAAAGCCCAGGGGAGCTTCATATGGATGGGCCAGATGCCCCTTTTGAGGATCTACCATGAGCTTGAGGTCGACGAGTTCCTTGCCAGGAGGAAGAAGTCATGGGGGATCGAGAAGGGCATGGAAGTGATCTACAAGCTTCTTGTCATAGGCCGGACTGTCGTACCTTCATCCAAATACGCCACATGGAACGAACTGGAACATTTCAGGCTTGGCAACATCAAGCCGAGCGATGATGACGTCTACAATGCGCTGGACTTCATAGGCAGGTCTTCCAGGGACATGCTGAGGCACCTCAATGAGGTGGTCTGCAGGAAGTATGGGAGGAACTCCTCCCTGATGTACTACGACGTGACGAACTACTATTTCGAGCTCGACGACCCTGACAACGAGATCGATGGAGGTCTCAGGGTGCGGGGGGTGTCGAAGGAGCACAGGCCGGAACCGATAGTGCAGATGGGACTCTTCATGGACGCGGACGGAATCCCTGTCACATTCGGCCTCTTTCCGGGAAACAACAATGACGTGACCACATTCATTCCAATGATTGACGACACGAGGGACGCCTTCGGCCTGGGAAAGATGATATACATAGCCGACAAGGGGATGATGAGCTACGACAACATTGCGCACATCGTGATGAACGGCTGCGGTTTCATCATCTCGGACAGCCCAAGGAAGAAGCAGCCCAAGGACCTCATCGACTTCCTGCTTGATGAGGAGGGCTACTCCACCTCCCCTGATGGGGCCTTCAGGATAAAGTCCAGAACGGTCCCTGTCCACAAGGGCGGAGTCACCTACAGGGGGGATGAGGACAAGAAGACCTGTACGGTGGACTACAACGAGGTGCAGATCGTCTTCTGGTCCAGAAAGTACGCGCAGAGGGCGAAGGCCCAGAGGCTGGAGGCCATCGAGAAGGCCAGAAGGGATCCCAAGGTGTTCGACAACTACCACGCCAAAGGCTACTTCGACAAGATTCCTGTGGATCCTGGCAGCGGAGAGGTCCTTGAAGGGCTTGAATACGTCGTCGAGCTCAACGAGGAGAAGCTTGGGGAGGCCGAGAAGCTCGACGGCTACTACATCCTCAGGACGAACGTGATTGGGACGATTGATGGGGAGAAGGAATGGGAAGGCGAGTACAGGTTCAGGAAGGATGGATTCTTCCAGCTGAACAGGCACGTCTCCGACCAGGACATAGTCGACATGTACAGGGGGCTGTGGGAGATAGAGGAGAACTTCAAGCTGACCAAGTCATACCTTTCTGCCCGTCCTGTGTATGTGCGCAAGGAGAGCAGCATAAGGGCGCATTTCATGACCTGCTTCATAGCATTGCTGATGGTCAGGCTTCTGGAGAGGAGGACAAGCCACGCACTGAACCACAGCGAGATCGTCAAGGCTCTGCAGAGTGCGATGGCGGCTGAGGTTGATGACGGGATCTACAGGAACATGGTCAGCTCGAAGGCCATGGATGTGATGGGCAAGGCCCTTGGCCTTGACCTCACCAAGGCATGGTACACGGCAAAGGAGATGAGATCCCTTGCCGCGAAGCCTAGAAAGCCTGAAAAAAGTTTGGACGGTACTACAAAGCGGTGACTTTTTCCAACTCTGGACAGTCGGACTAGTTCTTTGTGGAACAGTCAGTTACAGAGCGGATTGCATGCATTGTACTTCGGAAGAAGGGGTTCAGGATAGCCTCATGCCAGCTTTTTGAAAAGCCCTGTTCGGCAGGGCTGGATTGGTGTGCCCTACCGGTTCGACTGGAATTTTGCCCTCCACATGCGACTTTCAACTTTTTCAATTTCCCTGTTGACAGCTCCGGACAAAAAAAACGCATCCTCAAACGGGATGCGTCTTCTTTTCGTCTCCGATTAATCGGGCTGGCCGGATTTGAACCGGCGACCCCAAGTCCCCCAGACTTGTACGCTAAACCCCTGCGCTACAGCCCGAAGACAAGCGATATCCTAGCCGTTTTGACACTTTTGTTCAACATGGCTGGAGAAAAAATTCCACACTTGAACCTAAGGCCTGAATATGACAACAATTAGCACTTGAAAAAGGTCAGCAGAATGTCCCAGCCACTACTCTTCGTCGACAATCTGAGCGTCAGCTACCCAAGCCCACAAGGCCCCATCGAGGCCTTGCACAGGCTCACCTTCAGTGTGGACGAAGGAAGCTGTCTGGCCATCGTCGGAGAGTCGGCTTCTGGAAAGAGCACGGCCGCGCTCTCCATACTGGGCCTTCTGCCTCCATCGGCAGCCGTGACAGGGGGAAGGATAGTCTTCTCCAGCCGCCAGAAAGGGACCATCGACCTCATAGCCGCCTCACAGAAGGACATGCGCATGATACGTGGTGCGGAGATCTCGGCCATATTCCAGGATGCTATGGACAGCCTCGACCCCGTCTACGACATAGGTTCGCAGATAGATGAGGTCCTCCTTCTCCACCGTTTCAGGCGCGACGAGCGTAGACGCACTGTCGATGAACTCCTCACAAGGGTTGGACTTGGCGATGGCCGGCTCTACCCGCATGAGCTTTCAGGAGGAATGAGGCAGCGCCTTGCGATCTCGATCGCCCTCGCGGCACGACCTGCCCTCCTCATCGCCGACGAAGTCACTACAGCACTGGACAGGGAGAACCGCACCAGCGTCCTCTCACTCATCGCCCGCTCGATGGAGGAGGATGGACTCTCCGTCCTCCTCATCACGCACGACCTCGATGTTGCCAGGACTCTTGCCGACCACATCCTCGTAATACATTCGGGGCGCCTCGTCGAGGCGGCACGCAGCACGACGATTCTGGACAGGCCTGCCCACCCATATACGCAGGCTTTGCTGGACGCCACCCCTTCCAGACACCACAGGAAGGAGCGCGGACACCTTCCACCCTCCGCATCGAGCGGCTGTCCTTTCGCCGGCACATGCACCTATGCCCAGGCCGACTGCCAGTCCGCTTTCCCAGCTGCCACAGATCTGGGTGGAGGCCACTTCCTGGCTTGCCACAGGAGGCCATCATGACAAGTCCCATCCTCCTCACACAGGGGCTCACGAAAGTCTTCACACGAGGACTCTTCATGAAGGCTTCAAACACTGCCCTCAAGGATGTCAGCCTGTGCGTGGAAAGGGGCCGAACACTCGTCATGCTTGGCCAGTCCGGCAGCGGCAAGACCACATTCGCACGTCTAACCGCGCGCCTCATGAAGCCTTCGGATGGGAAGATCGTCTTTGACGGAAGGGACATCACAGGCCTTGAGGGAGAGGAGCTCAGAAACATCAGGAAGGAGCTTCAGATAGTCTTCCAGGACCCCTACTCCTCACTCGATGGAATGAAGACAGTCTTCCGCCTGCTCAGCGAGGCGCTTGAAAGCCACTACTCCATGTCGCCGTCCGAAGTGGAAGACAGGTGCCGGTCCATCCTTGCCGAGTGCGCCTTGCAAGAGGACATCCTGCCACGCAAGGTGGACCAGTTCTCGGGAGGACAGAGGCAGCGCATCGCCCTCGCCCGCTCCCTCATCCTCTCGCCCTCCTTCCTCATTGCCGACGAGATCACTAGCGCACTGGATGTAGTGACGCAGGAAGGCATCGTGGACATGCTCCTGGAGCGGCAGGAAAAGGAAGGACTCTCCATGCTCTTCATCACGCATGACATCGACCTGGCCCGCTGGATCGGAGATGATGTCGCCATCCTCTACGCAGGCCACCTGGTCGAGGCGGGTGATGCCGACGAAGTGCTTAAGCATCCCGCCCACCCCTACACGAAGGCCCTGATCGCGGGGCACCCGGCGAAGCATGGCCCTCGTCCACAGGAAGGTTGTCCCTACGCTCCATCCTGTCCATATTCAACGGACCAGTGCCGCAGGGCCTTCCCCCAAGAAATGATGATTGGTCGTAACCATAGGGCAGCTTGTCTACTGTTCCAATAGTATAGATATACCGATTACATACCTATCAGATATGATAACAATATGACTTACACCATAGTTTTGTAGTTCACTGGCAGGCTGAATGTCACTCCAATGACCAGCTGTGGAAGGAAGATTCCATCCTTGCTTGCGTCATTGTCGTAGTTGTAGTAGAGATTGGCACCGAACTGGCTGTAGATCTCCATCCAGTCGAAGGGTGTATAGCTCACATCCCCTTTGAACTGGATCAGATGTTCTATGGTCTCCGTCGTTCCGGTCGGAGCGTCGCCATCCCAGCCACCTTCGGGCATATTCCCAATGTCGCCGATGAGCGAATCGCCCATGTCGATGACAGTGTCGTCAATACCATTCGAATAATGGCGCAGACGGTTCAGACCAAGAACCCTGTACATGAGGCTTGCGCCGAAGCTCCAGACCCTGTCGGCCGTCGTGAAGTCGAAGCCGAGGGCATAGACGGTGCTGTCAGGACCGTAGACATACCCGGAGTAGCCGTAGTCCGGCATGAGCCGTCCATGGTAGCCCACGATGTAGTCGAGGTCGTAGAGATACCCCTTGACAGCATCGTACTTGCCGTTCAGGTAGAGATATGGACTCGTGTAGACCGTCTCAATCCAGAGGTTCAGCGTACCACTTGGCATGCTGCGGCTGTATCTGAGGTTCAGCAGGGTGCCTGAAGCGCTGGGCACCCCATTCTGCTCCATCCTCGTCTGCGCCTGGTCCATCAGGAACTGGAAGTAGAGGGAGAAGCCATGGAGGAAGGTGAGCTCCGCCGAGAAGGCCATCATGTTGTTGGCCTCATCGAAGTACCTCGCCTGAAGCTCATTCGTATAGTTGTTCAGATCGTGCTGGATCATGAATGGATAGAAGAAGCGGAGGTCGAAGGCCGTCGATGAGCGGAAAAGCGTCGCCAGGTCGACGTTGAGACGCAGCCTGTCGAAGAGGTTCACGTCGAAATGGTGGACGACTCGGAAGTTCTGTTCTCCCAGGTAATCGTTCCTCGACACTTGCATGTAGTCACCATCAGAATCTGGACCAGTTGTGGAGAGCTGACTGTCAAAGCGGGTCACCGAGATGTTGTATGTGAAGTAGTTGTTCAGGAAGGAAAGTGTCGCCAACTCCTGGTAGTTGAAGTTGTCGCCGACAAGGAGGTTGCCCGTGATGCCGCTGCCGATCGAATGTGGAAAGCGGCCGACGATCGCGCTGAAGTAGTTGTTGCCTGCGCTCAGACCGATCCTGTAAGGCTGTTCGAGATTGATGTTGTTGTAGACCATGTCGGCACCCTCCTCCGGATCGCTGAGGAAGGTGAGCAGCCGCCCCTGGTACATTGTGACGGCCCAGCCCAGGGAAGACTCGTAGAGATGATGGTTGTTGTTGGCAAGGAAGAGCTCGCCCTCGAGGGAAAGGTTGTCGGCATAGAAGAAGTTGAGACGGGCAATTCCGAAAGGCCTCTCGTAGCGGAATGGGACGATGAAATCGTTGCGCATGTCCTTTCCAGGCGCGTCGAGTCCATTGTTGCTGTAGTCGAAGGCCTCGTAGTCTGCGATGTTTCCGTGCAGATCGAAGCGTGCATCGAGCTCAATGCCCATCTCCTCATGCTGGAAGACGACAGTTCTGGTGCCGATTTCCTCCATGATGGAATTGTATTCCGCCAACTGTGAAAGATTCAGGTCTCTGGTGTCGATTCGCTCCATGGCGATCTCCAGGCCTCGTGCCGTCAAGGGAGAGAAGTTGGAAGGTCCAAGAACGCCTGCACTGCGGCACAGCGTGTCGACACGCTGGTAGATCTCGTCGCGCGTCGTGTATACCTTCTGAAGATTGGCGCTGAATGCAGGACATGCCAGCAGCAGTCCAATGAAGGCCATCATCAGAAGCCTGACGGCAGTCCTTCCAATACCACCCTTCCTAAAAACAGGTCCCATCACATTTCCTCCAGAAACATATCAATGTCAAATCCACGCATTTTGCCAATCCTTTGTCAATCGACAAACTTGGACCAAACTGTCGAAATATGGCAGTCAAACATGATAATCGAACATGTTCAAGACCATTTGTCGGTTTTCTTTCAATTTAAGCCACAATTCCAGTGGACAAAGCATACAATCTTATCTATATCTAAAATGTACTGACACAGAAATGCGGCAACACTGGGTCAGAGATTGCCTCTTCCGGCTGAAGGAGACATATTCCGATGAGAAGACTCATCCTGATACTCGCAATGCTCTGCGCCACACTCGGCGCCTTCGCATATACCGACTCGTTCACAAGCCTGACCCATGACCCGGCCTTCCTGGCACTGCTTGACGTCGTCAAGAATGGTGGAACTGAGGCTGAGGCCCAGGTCGCCTATGAAGCCTATATTGCCACAGAGCCCAGCATGCTGGACGCCTCAAGGGCCAACTACCACATGGTCCGCTACTACATGGACAAGGGAGACGAGACCAAGGCGAGGGAGCACCTTGCTCTCCAGGAGGAGTACTTCATCCAGATGCCGCCGACTGTAAGCGATCTCGAGAAGCGGGTGACCGAGGCCGACCTCACCTCTTCCGAGTACTACATCACAGGCAGCATGGGAACTGGCATGGACAACAGCAAGCTCACAAAGGAACTCTACAAGGACTACCCTGAAGAGTACTATGTCGCAATCCAGGAGGCCTTCCGCCTGATCTACACTCCACACATCGCTGGAGGCTCGTCAAAGAGGGCGATCAAACTGCTAGATGAGATCGCCACCGACCTCGACGGCATCTCCACACCCGACTACTATTCCTTCCTGACGGCCCAGGGTATCGGGCATTCGAAGGACAAGAAGTGGGCCGAGAGCGAAACCTATTTCGACCAGGCGGCCCAGATCTACACTTTCGACCCCGCCATCCCGGAATTCAGGGAAAAGAACCGCAAGGGGCTCGACTGAAATGCAGACCTACCTGCTGATCTACGCATGCGCGATCGCCGCACTCGGCATCTACGCACTGCTGACGACAATATTCAATCTGCGCTTCTTCAGACGCATGGCCAGCGTGCCACGCCAGAAAGATGAACCTCTCATCTCTGTCGTCATTCCCGCACGCAACGAGGAGGAGAACCTCGACAACCTCCTCTCGTCCATCTGCGCGCAGAGCTACAGGAACATTGAGATCCTCGTGATAGACGACCAGAGCAGCGACCGCACAGGAGAGATCATCAAGGAGTATGAGGAGAGGGACGGGAGAGTGCGCGGATTCAGGACTGACGCAGGACTTCGTCTGAACCAGAACGGGAAGATCAACGCCCTCCTCCAGGTGATAGGCCATGCAAAAGGCGAGTACATCCTTGCGACCGACGCCGACACGATCCACGAGAAGGACTGCATCCGCCACGCCTACTCCATCATGCATGGCAACGGACTTGACATCATTTCCGGCTTCCCGACCGAACTGTGCCCCAGCTTCATGGGAGCCATCAACATGTCGGCCATGATGTTCACAGGCATCTTCATCCCCCACTACCTTGTATACAAGTTCCACGTTTCTGCCGCCTCTTTCGCGATTGGACAGTTCATCATGATGCGCCGCGACGCCTACGAGGAGACCGGTGGCTACAGCAACATAGAGGGCAGCATCTGCGACGACGTCGGCATCGTCCGCCTCTTCGTAAAGAACCACAAACGTTATGCCTTCATCTCTATATGCGATTATGTGAAGTGCAACATGTACGGCAGCTCGAAGGATTCATTCAGAGGAATCGAGCGGTCGATTGCAGGAGTCTTTCCACCCAAGCTTTCCTCACTGCCACCTGTCGCAATCCTCATCGCGCTGCTGATGCACATGGCCTTGGCTCCATTGATGGCCATCCTCTTCGGCATCGTCCTAGGTCCCCAGATGCCGGTCGCTCTCATGCTTGCCGGCTGGCTCGTACTCTGTCTTGCCTGGCTCATCGCTTGCAGGAAGTCGAACTGGAGCTGGGGCGTCTCGCTGTGCTTCTCGCTTACGCTCATCATGGTCTCAGCCATGTACATCCACGGACTTTGCGTCGAACTCTTCGGCAAAGGCTTCGAGTGGAAGGGCAGACGGGTGAAATGAGACCAGGACAAATGCGCAGACTATCAATCATTCTTGCGCTGGCCGCCATCCTCAGCCCCTTCCTCGCAGCAGCTCCTGCATCAAGCGCCTTCATCCCCCTGGATTCGACCTTCTACGAGGACTATGACCTGCTCATGGCATCGATTGGACGGCAGCCCAACAGAAGCCGCCCCTTCAGCTATGGGGAGGCTAGAGTCTACCTGTCCCAGATTGATGACACAGTCCTTTCTGATGCACAGGAGGCCCTCTATGAGGGTCTGCTTGACCAGGCGGGAGTGGAAGAGGACGAGACGATCTCATTCGTCGTCGATGGGCACATCAGCCCAGCAATCTACATCCACACAGACACTGAGCACTTCCGCGACCGCGTCGATTTTCTGAACAGCAATGCAACCATGGGGGGGGGAGCCCAGAATACCATTATGAGAATGTCGACAAGTTCCTCCTCTGGGACAGGGAAAGGGAGCATTTCGCAGACATAGACCTGACGCTCTCCTTCGCCGACAGCGTCAGCCTCGTCTTCCGCCTCCCGATTGCGAACACTGTCCACACTGGCGTGCCGACCGGCTCGCGCATCCTGATGACGAACATACCCTTCCTCGCTTCAGTGACGGATCTGGACGTGAACGTCTTCCAGGACTTCTCAATGAACTTCCCCTACCGGGCGGGCATCTCATTCGGAAACGACTGGTTCAACCTTACAATCGGCCGTGAGCGCTTCTCATACGGCTCTGGAATGGTTGGAGACTTCGTCATCGACGAGGCGCTGCCCTACCACAACGCGCTCTCGCTGTCCTTCTTCACGGAGAGGTTCAAGTACAACTTCCTCATCTCCTTCTTCCCCCACCCTTCACAGTACATACTGACTGACGCTGATGGCGATGTCCTTTACAGCGAGGATGGGCAGTCCTACCAGAACAGCCTCATCTTCGACCAGAACAGCGACGCCTTCACCGGCATCAAGTTCTTCATGGCACACCGCTTCGAATGGACCATGGCGGAGGGCCGCCACCGCTTCGCCATAACAGAGGGCATCATGTACCAGAACGACAAGGGGATCGTCGACCTCCAGGTCCTAAACCCGATGATGCTCTTCCACAACATGTACATCGCGGGCAACTCCAACTCCATCCTCCAGGCGGAGTGGGACTCGAGCTTCGACTATGGCATCGGCCAGCACATCGCGATTGCCATCGACGATCTGGCCATACCCTTCGAGGAGACGGATGGCAGCCAGACGCGCCCAAATGCGATTGGCATGCAATATGGCATCACATACACATCACAGCTTGGTCCCGGCTTCCTGGCCAACGGCCTGGAGCTCACATACATGAGCCCTTACTTCTACCTGAGGGATGGAAAGGATCCAGGGGCCTACCCACTCGACTTCGTCGTAGCCATCCGCAACCAGCGCTCGGCCTTCGGCGTCTACGATCTCTACACGATAGGTTTCCCCGGTGGAGGCGACCAGGCTGTCATAGCCTTCAACAGTGAATACAGCATGCCTGGCATCTTCGACGTGGGGCTCAACGTCGAATACACCATCTACGGCCCCAACAACCTTATGACAGTCTACGGCAAGGGCGATGAGGACAGGCCGGACAGCCACAGCCTGAGCGTCACCATCTCCGCCGGCTACGACATCTCCCCTTCCCTCAGGATCGAGACGAGCATCCAGGACCGCTACATCGCATCATTCGACAACAACGGCGGTGATGCCATCAACGACATCGCCCTGGACCTGTCGCTCAGCTGCTCGTTCTGAGGAGGAAGGGGCGCATCCAACAAGCCCCAGACAATAGAAAAGCCGCCACCCATTACAGGCAGCGGCAGCAATTATTGGAGACTGTTTCAGCAGGCCCTTTCGATGTAGGCCTTGACCGCGGCGATGCCGCTGGAGACCTCAGCCTGTTCGCCGTTGACCGCCACGAGGGTCGGAGCCTGCATGATGCGGTACTTGCGTGCAAGCTCGGCATTCTCCTCGGCGTCGACCACCTCATAGCTGAGCCCTGCCTTGTCGAGGCTGGCTTTGGCGATGCGGCAGTTCGGGCAGGTCTTCGTCGTGAAGAGCAGCAGGCGGCTGGAAGCGGCCACATGGACCTCCTCCTTCCTGTGGACGTGGGAACCGTTGAAGTGGCTCGTCTCGAGGACGTATTCCTTGCGCTCCTTGAACTCCTCGCTCTTGCCGACGTTCCAGTTCTTGACGGGACGGTAGTAGCCCGTGATCCTCGAGTAGACCTCGGTCTCGGCTCCGCAGTGGGGACACTTCCAGACCTCGCCGGTCAGATAGCCGTGCTCAGGGCAGACGGAATAGGTCGGGCTGAGCGTGTAGTAAGGCATCTCGTAGTTCTCGGCGACCTTGCGCACGATCTCGGCAGCGGCCTTCCAGTTGGGCAGCTTCTCACCCAGGAAGATGTGGAAGACGGTTCCAGAGGTGTAGAGGGTCTGGAGCCTGTCCTGGACGTCCAGGGCTGTGAAGATGTCGTCGGTGTAGCCGACAGGCAGGTGGCTGGAGTTCGTGTAGTAGGGAGCGGCGGCGTTGTCGCTGGCCGTGATGATCGCGGGGAAGTCCTCCACATCATGCTTGGCGAAGCGGTAGGCCGTGCTCTCGGCAGGCGTCGCCTCGAGGTTGTACAGGTCGCCGTACTGCTCCTGGTAGTCGGACAGGCGATCCCTCATGTGGTTGAGGACGTCCACTGCGAAGTCCTGGGCCTCCTTGTGGGTCAGGTCGCACCTGAGCCAGTTGGCGTTGAGGCAGGCCTCGTTCATGCCCACGAGTCCAATCGTCGAGAAGTGGTTGTCGAAGGAGCCGAGGTACCTCTTCGTATAGGGGTAGAGACCCTCGTCGAGGAGCTTCGTGATGACAGTCCTCTTGACCTTGAGGGAGCGTGCCGCGACGTCCATCAGATGGTCAAGCCTCTGGTAGAAGTCGTCCTTGTCCTTCGACTGGTAGGCCATGCGGGGCAGGTTCAGCGTGACGACGCCAATGGAGCCGGTCGACTCGCCGGAGCCGAAGTAGCCGCCGGACTTCTTCCTCAGCTCTCTGAGGTCGAGCCTCAGGCGGCAGCACATCGAGCGCACGTCGCTGGGCTCCATGTCGCTGTTGATGTAGTTGGAGAAGTAGGGAGTGCCGTACTTCGCGGTCATCTCGAAGAGCAGGCGGTTGTTCTCGCTCTCGGACCAGTCGAAGTCCTTCGTAATCGAATAGGTCGGAATCGGGTACTGGAAGCCGCGTCCGTTGGCGTCGCCCTCGATCATGACCTCGATGAAGGCCTTGTTGACCATGTCCATCTCGGCCTTGCACTCGCCGTAGGTGAAGTCGAGCTCCTTGCCTCCGACGATGCACTTCTGGTCCTTGAGGTCGGCGGGCACGACCCAGTCGAGCGTGATGTTCGTGAAGGGAGCCTGGCAGCCCCAGCGGCTGGGCGTGTTGACGCCGTAGACGAAGGACTGGATGCACTGCTTGACCTCGTTGTAGGAGAGGCCGTCGACCTTCACGAAGGGCGCGAGGTAGGTGTCGAAGGAGCTGAAGGCCTGGGCTCCGGCCCACTCGTTCTGCATGATGCCGAGGAAGTTGACCATCTGGTTGCACAGGGTCGACAGGTGCTTGGCCGGCGATGAGGTGATCTTGCCGGTGACGCCACCCAGTCCTTCCTGGATCAGCTGCCTGATCGACCAGCCGGCGCAGTAGCCGGAGAGCATGGACAGGTCATGGAGGTGGAAGTCGCAATGTCTGTGGGCGTTGGCGACCTCCTCGTCGTAGATCTCGCTGAGCCAGTAGTTGGCCGTGATGGCTCCGCTGTTTGAGAGGATGAGGCCGCCGAGGGAGTAGTTGACGGTGCTGTTCTCCTTGACGCGCCAGTCGCTGGCTCCAAGGTAGCCGTCGACGACGTTCTTGTAGTCCAGCATGGTGGACTTCATGTTGCGGATCTTCTCCCTCTGCTTGCGGTAGAGGATGTAGGTCTTGGCCACGTCGGCATAGCCGGCCGCGGACAGTACGCTCTCGGCGCTGTCCTGGATGTCCTCGACCTGGATGCGGCCGTCGCGGATCTTCTTCTCATAGTCGCTGGTGACCTTGAGGGAGATCAGGTCGATGATGTCCTTGTTGTACTGCTTGCCGCTGGCCTCGAAAGCCTTGGTTATGGCGGACGAAATCTTGCTTATATCGAAGGGAACGACCTGGCCGTCCCGTTTGACTACTTCGTACATTCTGTATCACCTCATGCTTGTCGTGTGACATTCAACATAGCATGGATGCTTTCCATTTGCAAGCGGAATTTACACAATACCAAGTGGCATTTTTGACACAGCACACCACATATGGTGGTCACCCCTTTCAGAGACTATCCCTCAGCTGTGCATTTCCGATATAGGTTTGAACTAATTTGAGATGGCTTTCCATAGTGGCTTTCGAAGGGGCTGAAAGGCCTTGTGAAATCGTATCTTGCGACGGGACAAACGATTGGAGGAAGTACCTTCGGCAAGGTGCGATCATGTGGCAGATTTTTTCCATCTCAAGTGCCGAATGGAGTCCCTCGACGACTGTCGTACGGAACTCGTAGTCGATTCCAGAGCCCTTGATCATGGCTATGCTCTCAACGATCGGGGCCGTGTCGAAGCCGGGTCGGCCTATCGTCTCGCCGTAGCGCTCCAGGCAGTTCTTGATGTCCATGGCGATGTAGTCGACCTTGCCCTGGGCGATGACGCGAGCAAGCATCTCGGGCCGTCCGCCGTTCGTGTCGAGCTTGACCAGGTAGCCCAGGTCCTTCACCCGTGCGATGAAATCGGGAAGGTCGTCGTGGACAGTCGGCTCGCCTCCTGTTATGACGAGGCCGTCGAGCATGCCGTGCCGCTTCCTGAGGAAGGAGAAGAGCTCATCCTCGTCGACGACGGGCTGGGACAGGGGGTCGAGGACCAGCGAGGAGTTGTGGCAGAAGGGACAGCGGAAGTTGCAGCTTCCCGTGAAGACGATGGCGGCCATGCAGCCCGGGTAGTCGACAAGCGACAATCTGTTGAGTCCGTGGATCAGCATGATGTGATGATGCCCCCTTCCCCTGCCCTTTGCAAGGTGGCTTGTGGAGTGAGGGCGGAAGTGGATGCATCCACACTCCGCCCACCCACTTCAGCTCAGCGCCTCAATCAGTCTGTCGTCGAGGCGGGCAAGATGCTTCGTGGCGAGGTCGACGCATGCGACCTTGACGCGCAGGGTGCACACGACCTCATCCCCCCTTCTTATCGTCTGGAGGAAGACGAGCGAGAAGCGTCCAAGCTCCTCCACCTGGGTGACGACGGTGAGCACGTCGTCCAGGACGGCGCTCTTCTGGTAGTCGATCTCGATGCGCTTCACGACGAAGGCCAGAGTGCCCATCAGGCCGCTGGCGCCGAAGGTGCGCGCCAGCTCCGTGCGAGCATGCTCGGCGAAGTCGAGGTAGCGGCCATGGTAGACGATGCCCTGGGCGTCCGTGTCTGAGAAGTATACGCGCTGTGTGTATTCGAAGCTCCTCATTTCCTTCCCTTCCTCCGGTCCTTGTCCCTCTGCTGACGCTCCTGGCTGAGACGGAGGAAGTCGGCGAAGGTGCCACCAGACATGTCGGAGGGCCCACTCTTCTGCTCGCTACGCATCGACTGGACGAAGCGCTTCTCGCCCCTGTCCTGGCGGTATGCGAGCTTGCTCGGCCTGACGACCTCCCTCTTCGTCTCGTAGACGGCCTTGGGCGCCTTGACGGCCCCCTTGCGCACGACGATCCTGACCTTGCCATCGCCTGTCATCACAGGACGGGTCTTGGCCTCGGGCGCAACGGTCGAGACCTTGATGCGCACCTCCTTCTCCTCGTAGGAGCAGCTCAGGCGCTGGCATATGTAGTGGATAGAACCGTCGCGGTCGAGGACTTTCATCATCTGGCCATGGCAGTAGGGACACTCCCTGGCATCGGTGAAGTGGGGCGCGTAGACGAGGCTGCTGGAGCGCACGTTCTCGACCAGGTCCTTGGCCATCTTCTTGATGTCGCTGATGAAGGCCTGGCTGTCCTCCTCGCCGCGGCTTATCGCCTCGAGGCGGCCCTCCCACTCCCCCGTCAGGACGGGACTGGCCAGGACGCTGGGAGAGAGGCGCACGAGCTCGCGTCCCTTGGGCGTGGGCACAAGATGGCGGCCGTCGCGCTCGACATAGTTGTTCTGGATCAGCTTCTCAATGATGTCCGCCCTGGTGGCAGGAGTGCCCAGTCCATTGGTCAGGTGGCCCTTGAGCTCCTTGTCCTCGACGAAGCGTCCGGCATGCTCCATGGCCATCAGGAGGCTGGCCTCGGTGTAGCGCTCGGGTGGTGTCGTCGAGCTCTTGCGCACCTTGATGCCTTCGACACGGACCTTGTCGCCCTCCTTCATCCTCAGTATGGCGAAGGCGGCCTCGCCGTCATCAGCGACCGCTGCGGCCGAGCGGGCATTCAGCGCGACGGAGACGTTGCGGTAGCCCTGCTCGACAGGCAGGCTCACGCGGGTCTTGAAGCACAGGCCCTCGACCTCGATGACTGCACTCGTCGTCCTGTAGCGGTAGGCCGGAGAGAGCACTTCCAGAAAGCGCATCGCGATCAGGTTGAAAAGCTTCGTCTCATCGGGTGAGAGGGCATCGGGCTTCACGCGCTGCTCTGTCGGGATGATGGCATGGTGGTCGCCTACCATCTCGTCCTGGACGAAGCGGTCCTCCTCGTACTTCAGTCCACTGGACAGGTACTCGTCAGCCACGAGGCCGAAGGGCGTGTCGGCAAGGGCACGGAGCCTGTCCGGCAACGTGGGCACGATGTCGTGCGTGATGTACCTGGAGTCCGTCCTGGGATAGGTGACGATCTTGTGGACCTCGTAGAGGCGCTGGAGCGTGTCCAAAGTCTCCTTCGCCGAAAAGCCGAGCATCGTGTTGGCATCCCTCTGCAGCTCCGTCAGGTCGTAGGCGAGAGGCGCCTTGTCGACGAGCTCCTGGGACGTCAGCGATACGATGGAGCCTTCCTTGCCTTCCAGCCCCTCGAGCTTCTCCCTCAGCGCCTCGTCCGTGAAGCGGATGCTGTCGTCGCTGCTGTAGAAGCTGGCCGAGAAGAGGCCGAAGTCGGCGCGTGCCGTGTAGTAGAAGGCGCCGAGGAAGGCGTCGATCTCGTCCTCGCGCTTCGTCATCAGGGCCAGCGTCGGAGTCTGGACGCGGCCGGCGGAGAGTTTTGCGTCGTAGTGGCATGTCAGGGCGCGGGTGACGTTCATGCCGACGTACCAGTCGGCGGCCGAACGGCACTCTGCCGCGTGGAAGAGGTTGTCGTAGTCGCTTGCCGGGCGGAGGTTCGAGAAGCCCTCCTTGATGGCGAGCTCGGTCTGGCTGCTGATCCACAGCCTCTCGGCCTTGCCGCTGTAGCCGCAAAGCTTCAGTATCCAGCGGGCGACGAGCTCCCCCTCCCGCCCCGCGTCGGTCGCGATGACGACCGAGGCCACATCACTGCGGCCCAGGAGGGCGCGAATGACCTCGAACTGGCCCTTGCTGTCCTCGATGACCTGCTCGTCCAGGGTCTCTGGAATCATGGGCAGGTCCTTCATCGACCAGCGCTTGTAGCGGTCGCTGTAATGGGCGGGCTCGCACAGCTCGACCAGGTGGCCCAGAGCCCAGGTGACGATGTAGTCCTCCCCCTCGATGAAGCCCTCGCCGCGGCTGCGGCAGCCAAGCGTGCGCGCGATGTCGCGGCCCACCGAGGGCTTTTCGGCGATTACTAGTTTCTTCATGCGTGCGATGATAGCAAAAGAGGGAGGAAGAGGGAAAGGAGAAGGAAGAAAGTTAGCTCATACAAACACTTTCATACCTGAAATTGTCAACTTTGAGCCTCAAAAGACCATCAGCCAAGCTTGACCGACATGGGGTGCGACCCTATACTTTAGCCATCTCAAGAAAGGAAGGAGCATTACTATGGCTTATAGAATCACTGACACCTGCGTCGCCTGTGGAACCTGCGCCGGCGAGTGCCCCGTCGGAGCCATCTCCGAGGGCGACATCTATTCGATCGATGCCGAGAAGTGCATCGAGTGCGGAACCTGCGCGAGCGTCTGCCCGACCGGTGCCATCGAGGAAGCCTAAGCCAGACGGCCTAGGTCCGGCTGTCCTTCGGGACAGCTTTTTTTTGTCCTCATGACAAGTCTCCTCATCCCGATAGCACAAGCCCTCATCATCCTCTTCCTCTCGCAGCGGCCCAACATGGCGTGCCTCATCATGAGCGTCCACATCGCTTTGTGCCAGCTGGGCGCAGCCATCATGCCGCGCGCCGCCGCACTGGCTCTGGCGACGCTCATCGCACTGTGCATCATCATGAGCAGGAAAATGCGAGGCTGGGCTTCGAGGCTGAGTCCCCTGACAGGTCCTGTGACAGCGCTCTCGGCCCTCACTCTCGACTGGCGGCTCTCCCTGGCGGCCTTGGCGCTTTCGCTCATCGCTCTGTCCCGCCCTGCACTGAGGCGCGTCTCGGCACCCCTTTCGGCCGCCCTCGTCGCCTCACTGCTCTTCTCAAGGCTCTACCACCTGGAGGAGCCGGCCGCACTCTTCCTGTGCGTCCTCCTGACAGCCGCCTCACTCATTCTGGACCCCTACCGCAAGGAGGCCTAGAGGTCATCAGGGTCTGAGAAGCAGTCGATGCAACGCTCGAGGAAGTCCTGCCAGTCCACATCGCGCTTCTCGTCGGCCTCCTTCGCCAGCTCCTCGTGGACCTTGGCGCCTTCCTCCATCTGCTCAGCGACGCGTCTGGCCATCTCCTGCGTGGACGCATCGGCCTCCTTGTCTTCCTTGCGCTCCTCGACGAGCTTTGCGAAGTGGCTGGACAGCAGCCTCATCGTCCTGGCCTTGCCCTTCAGGACGGAGATGAGCTCGCTGCGGTATGAGCGGCTGGCGAATTCTGGGCATAGAATGAAGCTCTCCACCCTCATATGGATATAGCTGTCGCAGTCGTCCAGCGTGGACATGGCACAGCGCGTGACCAGTCCGTCATCCTCCCTGTCCTTGCACAGGTGCACGAACAGTGAGCTGCGCTCATAGATGCGCGACAGGAGGGGGCGTGCGAAGTGGTTGAGCATCTTGCGGTAGCGCTTCTTCATCACGGCAGAGACCCGGCTGTAGCAGCCGAGGCTGAACAGCAGGTCGACGATGCTGCTGTCATAGCGGTTGTCCGTAGTGGCCAGAATCCCACAGCAGTCGTACAGGAGCACCAGGGCCGCCATCGCGTTCTCCTGCTCCTCGTAGAGGTCGAGCAGGAGGTTGCATGAATCGACGAGGCAGTCCAGCAGATTGTCGTCGACACGCATGCATACCAGCTGCGAGTAGCTTGAGTAGGCCATCTGGGCCGCGTTGATGGCAAGTTCGACGTCATCCTCGTTGTCGTAGGCGGCGCATGCGTAGAGGTATGCCACGTCATCGAATTCATCACGCGTCGAGTAGGCGCTCGAGCCAAGCTCCTCGGCCAGCTCCTTCACGAGGCTGTAGGCCTCGCTCGTATCGTCGGCCTTGTCGAGTATGGCCGCCACAAGGGCCTGCTTGGCCCTCAGCGTCGCCAGACTCTCAGGCCCGAGACGGGAGAAAAGGTTGTCGTATGCCTCGCGGCACGCCTTAATGCTGTCCATGTCGACGAAGGGGTTCTCGTTCTCGCTCATAAGCTCTCCTTGACAAGAGCATAGCAGAAAAAGGCCATCCGACTCCACTTTTTCCGTCTCTTGGAGTATCATCAGGTGGATGGACGAGAACATTCTGGCCAGCCACAGCCTCAGCGTGAGCGAGACGAACCACCTGATCCGCACCCTGATCAAGGAGTCTTTCTACAACATCTCCATTGTCGGCGAGGTGTCGACCTTCCGTCCCTCAGCCAATGGGCACTGGTACTTCAAGCTCAAGGACGAGAAGAGCCAGCTCGATGCCGTCATGTTCCGCTCGGCCGCCGCAATCGCCCCCTTCACGCCGAAGGACGGCGACTTCGTCGAAGTCCATGGCAGCATAGACGTCTATGAGCCGCGAGGCAGCTACCAGATCGTCGTCCAGCGCATCACATTGGCCGGAGTCGGCCAGCTGCTTGCCCAGATACAGAAGCGCAAGGAGTACTACCAGAGCCTGGGCTGGTTCGAGGCCGAAGGCAAGCTTCCCATACCACCCTACCCGACGAACATCGGAATCGTGACGGCCACGACCGGAGCCGCAATCCGCGACATGCTCGACACGACAAGGCGCAGGGCTCCTTCGGTGGACATCACGATCTACCCGACGCTCGTGCAAGGCCGCGAGGCGGCCAGCCAGATCGCCGCCGCCATCGCCCATGCCAACGC
>JADIMU010000065.1 GCA_017694495.1 Candidatus Aphodenecus pullistercoris | reverse complement strand
GACGATGACTCCCTTGAAGGCCTCGCGCAGGAAGGGAGGCACTCCGATCAGGTTCAGCAGGTTGTTGACGACTGCGATGATCAGGACGCCTAGGACGGTGCCCGCGATCGAGCCGCGGCCTCCGGCCATGCTCGTTCCGCCGACGATGACGGCAGCGATGGCGTCCATCTCATAGCCGCTTCCGGCGTTGGCGTAGTCCATCGAGCCGATCCTGGAGACCTGGAGGATGCTGGCGACGGCCACCAGGATGCCCATGATCGTGTAGACCATGCGCTTGACGCGCTGCGTGTTGATGCCGGAGAGCTTGGCCGCCCTCTCGTTGCTTCCCACAGCGTAGACATGGCGTCCGAAGGCCGTGTGGCGGCTGATGTAGTGCATGATGAAGGCGATGATGAGCCAGTAGATGATGGGCATGAACATCTGGCCGCCGACCGAGAGGTTGGCGATCTTCGTGAAGCCCATCGGGACGGAGGGGTTGACCGTCTGCATGCACTGCTGGGTCACGGAGCGGCAGATGTTCATCATGCCAAGCGTCGCGATGAAGGGCGGCAGCTTGCCCACCGTGATCAGGGCGCCGGTGATCTGGCCCAGGATGAGGCCCATGACCAGGCCCATCAGGATGCCGATGATGTAGGCGGGAGCGCCCGTGATGCCGACCGAGGCCAGAAGTCCCGTCGCGCTGCCGTCGATGAAGATCATGACGACGGCGCCGACCGCGACCAGCGTCGAGCCGACGGCCAGGTCTATGCCTCCCGTTATGATGACGAAGGTCATTCCCAGCGCGATGATGCCGATTGTGGCGTTGTTGCGCAGGATGTTGAGCCAGTTGCGCGTCCAAAGGCTCAGCCAGCCCAGAAAGCTGCCCTGGTCGAAGCCAAGGGCTATCGTCTGCAAGACGATCATGACGACGAGGGCAAGCACTGTGGAGAAGAGCGGCCTCTCGCTCCACTGCCTTCTCAGCCAGCCCAGGGCCGACGCGACCTTCCTTTCCTCTGTTTTGACTCCACTCATTCTTCGACTCCTGTGGCCAGCCTCATGATGCTGTGCTCACTCATATCCTTCTCTTCAAGTTCGGCCATGATGCGGCCGTGGTACATCACATAACACCTCGAGCACACCCTGATGATCTCCTGCGCCTCGCTGGAGAGCACGACGAGGGCGACGCCCTGGCGTGCCAGGGAGAGGATGATCTCGTAGATCTCCTCCTTGGCTCCGACGTCGACTCCCTGTGTCGGGTTGTCGAGGATCAGGACCTTGGGATTGGCAGAAAGCCAGCGGGCCAGGATGACCTTCTGCTGGTTTCCACCGGACAGGGAGGTGATCGGGTCATCCTCCTGCCCCATCTTTATCGAGAGGGCCTTGCGCTGGGCGGCGAAGTCCTCATGCAGCTTCGCCTCGTCCATGAAGGGACCCTTGTGGCATAGCGACATCGTCGCCAGCGAACCGTTCTCGAAGATCGTCATGTCCTTGACGATGCCGTTCTCCTTGCGGTTGCGCGGCACGTAGCCTATGCCCAGCTTCACGGCCTGGCTCGTCGTCCTTATGTGGACTTCCTTGCCTGAGAGCCGCACGACGCCCTCCGTGAGCTTCTCGGCCCCGAAGATGGCCTGGAAGAGCTCGCTGCGCCCATCGCCCAGAAGTCCGGTGAAGCCGACGACCTCACCGGCGTGGACCGTGAAGCTGACGTGTTCGAAGTGTCTTCCGTCCCCCAGGTCCTCACCAGAGAGGACGACCTCTCCCCTCTGGCCCGACACGCGCTCATTGGCGACGACGTCATGGCCGACCATGAAGCTCGCAAGCTTCGCGCTCGTCACATCGGCGACCTTGCCAGTGGCGACCATCTTTCCGTCGCGCAGCACCGTGTAGCTGTCGCAGATCTCCATGACCTCGTTCAGCTTGTGGCTGATGAAGATGATGCCCACGCCCTGGCTCCTGAGGGTGCGCATCATGGCGAAGACGCGCTCGATCTCAGGATCCGTCAGACTAGTCGTAGGCTCGTCCATTATGACCAGACGCGCGTTCATCAGCATGGCGCGGCTGATCTCGACAATCTGCTTGTACGAAGCGTCCAGGTCGCGGACCATCGTCCTCGGGTCGAGCTTGAGGTCCATGCGCTCGAAGACGGAGGCCGTGGCCTCAATCATCGCCTCATGGTCCAGCAGACCACCCTTCTTCCTGAGCTCCCTTCCTACAAACAGGTTCTCGTAGATGGCAAGGTCGTTGATCAGGTTGAGCTCCTGGTGGATGAAGGCGATGCCCGCCTCCAGGCTGTCGCGGGGGTTCGTGAAGCGCACAGGCTGCCCGTCCAGACTGATCGTGCCTCCATTGGCCTCCAGAACGCCGCCCAGGATGTTCATCAGGGTCGACTTGCCTGCCCCGTTCTCGCCGAGCAGGGCCTTGATCTCACCTCCTGAGAGCGTGAAGTCCACCCCGTCCAGGACGAGGTTGCTTCCGAACGACTTGGAGATGTCCTTCATCAAAAGTTCCATGTGCTTCCCTTTTGAAAAACAGGGTGGCCGAGCGGCCACCCTGTCCAGTCAAGCCGCCATCAGTAGGGGCTTGTCGGGTCGAGGTAGTCGGCGACGTTGTCCCTGTCGACGACAGTGGTCGGGATGATGACCTCGTGCTCGACCTCCTGGCCATTGGCGAGGGCGACTGCCATGTCGACGGCCTCGGTGACCATCGAGGGGCTGTAGAGCGCGCTCTGGACCCAGATGTCGGCATAGTCGTCCATCATGTTGAAGTACTCCTGGGCTCCACCGCCACCGGTGATGGCCTTGATGTCGGTCCTTCCGGCCTCCTGGATCGCCTGGAGGGCTCCGATGCTCGTCTCGTCATCCATGGAGAAGACGGCGTCGATGTGCGCATTGGCAGTCAGGATGTCGGCCATGTCGGCAAGTCCATCCTCACGGGTGAACTGGGTGGCGTAGGTCAGCAGCTCGAGGTTGGGAGCGATCTCGGCGACAGTGTCGAGGAAGCCCTGCTTGCGCAGCGCCGCGACGGAACCGGAGGAAGGAACGTCCAGGATGACGACGGTTCCCTCGGTGCCGATCTTCTCGACGATGTAGTTGGCGCACTGGACGCCCATGTCGTAGTTGTCACCGGCGACATGGTAGACACCCTCGGCGTTGATCTGGATGTCGAAGTTGACGACAGGGATGCCGCTGTTGATGGCATTCTGGATGGGGACCTCCATACCGGTCCACTGGGGATAGCACACGATGGCGTCGGCGCCCCAGAGCATGAGGTCGTCCAGCTGGCTCGTCATCTCCTCTGCGGAGTTGGAGGTGTAGAACCTGTAGTCGACAGTGTCGGCAAGCTCCTCTACCCTCTGCTCAGCGTAGTATGCGACGCCTGCGACCCAGCCGTGTGTGACGGCCGGAGCGAGGACTCCGATCTTGACTTTTTCAGCGCCTGTGCTGGAAGCACCTTCGCTGGCGCCCTGGGCGAAGACTGTGGAGATGCCCATCAGAGCGATGAGAAGAATGACCAATGCTTTCTTCATGGAAAAAGCCTCCTTTTTTCTGCTTTCTTCTACGAGAAAGTATCAGGCAGCTTTTTCAAGCTGTCAAACTTTTTCTGAAAAATTTTCAGCCCAAAAACCCCGTCCAGAAAAGGCCACTCGAAACAAATACAACCATCACAACAACATATTCAAAACTGAAACCAAAATCCTTTTCACAACGTCTTGAAAAATTTCCAGAAAATATGAAAATCCATCATCAAAGCTGGGAAAAATCAAGGGTGCAACATCCTGAGATCCTCGAAGATGTAAGGATGCAAGCCTCGGCTCAGCAGTATTTCTGATCATGGTTTCCCCTTTTCCACATTCCAAGCCAGGCAAGTGCTTATCTCACAACGATATCTTCTCTTGTGATCACGAAAGTGCAAGTTGGAAACCCCATATTTTGCACGAAAGTGCAAGTTCAGCTACTACTCCAGGACAATTTTGTGCCTGAGAGTGGCCAACGAAGCCAGATTGCCCCGCAACTCGTCACAGAGGACGAGGCCACCCTTGTCGCGCAGACGGTACTGGCCCGAATGGAACTTCCTGTGGCAGCTTGGACAGAGGCAGAGCAGGTTCGAAGCCCTGTCGCTGCCACCCTTCGACAGGGGCAGGATGTGGTGCGCGTCGTTCGACAGATGCATCCACTCAAGAGTGCGTGTCTGACCAGGTGTCCAGCCCGTGCACAGGATGACGTCGCCACAGACCTGGCAGCGGTAGTCGTAGAGGCTCTTCACCCTCTCCTTGAGGACAGCACTGCTGTCGTATACTGTCCGCTGGCTCTTTGTGAGGTGACAGCGGGAAAAGTCGACGAGGGCCTCATCAAGCTGGCTGCGGGAAAGCTCCGGCACAAGAGTGGAGCGTATCCAGTTCTTCGACATGACGACCTTCCCCTTCCCGTCCGTCTCGCTGATCGAGGCAGTCTTCTGCAAGTGCATGGCCACATAGTGGAGGATCAGGAACCAGGCCGGATCCGATGAGAGCGCGGTGAGTTCTGTGATGACAGCTGACGCGCTCTTCCCCTTGAAGAGTCCCTGATGGGCTCCCCTCAGCCCCAGATAGTGGCAGATGTTCATTGATTGGAAGCCCTTCGTGTCGATCGAAGGCATCAGACCAAGCTCGACATCGATCCTACGTGTCGCCATGCCTTCGACGAGGAAGAGGTAGACGACGGATGCGCGCACCTCCTCGCTGTAGGAGGAGAACTCCCTCGCCCTCGCTTTTGTGAAGTCCAATGCCGGCACGTCCATGGATGCAGCTTAAGGCCACAGGATCCAGATTGCAAGCTCCCTGTAATGGCAGTAGCATCGAAAGGTATGGACTACACAGCCTTCGACAGCACAAAACCCTTCCTCAAGGGCAACCTCCACGCCCACAGCACAGTGAGTGACGGCCGCCTCACGCCAAGCCTCCTCGCCTCCTGCTACAAGGAGCATGGCTACGACTTCATCGCAATCACAGACCACAACGTCTTCTCGTCCTACGGCCAGCTCGAAGGAATGCCAATCATCGCAGGCATGGAGCTCGCCATCCTCTGGTGAGGAAGGAGACTGAGGAAGGCCCATCACCTCCTCGTACTGGGAGAAGGCACCGCCTACCACCATCTTGAACGCATCGTCTTCCCCCACTTCACTGACGCTGATGTCGACTTCCTTGCCCAGACTCAGAAGACGATCGACTTCCTCAAAGCCCATGGCCACACAGTCGTCTACAACCACCCTTTCTGGAGCCGGACGACGGACTACGACATCATGCCCCTCAGGGGACTGGACATGATCGAAGTCTACAACCACGGAAGCGAGCTGCTGTGCGACGACGGCTATGACAAGGCGAGCTGGCACAAGTTCCTCGACTGTGGAGTACACATCAATGCCATAGCCACGGACGACAACCACAACTGGCCTCCCCTTGACGACAGTTTCGGGGGCTGGATCATGGTAAACAGCGCATCGAATGACCCACAAGCCATACTGTCCAACATCGTGGAAGGACACTTCTACAGCTCCACTGGTGCTGAAATCAGGAACTGGGGAATCAAGGATGGCAAGGCCTGGATCCGCTGTGGCCAGAAGTCGCGCATCTTCCTCCACCACGGACCTGACATCAGCTACAGCGATCCCGTCTTCGATGCCCAGGAGGCCTCCTTCCCCATACCTGAAGGTGAGAGCTGGCTGCGCTTCGAAGTCGTCGACGGGAATGGTGGACGGGCCTGGACGAATCCCTACTGGCTATAAAAAAGGAGCCCACGATGGGGCTCCCGGAAAAAGGAAGGACGAGACCTCAGTTGGCGCCCTTCTCCTTGAGAAGGTTGACCAGATAGGTCCTCTTGGCGACCTTGGCGTAATCGAGGACGCTGTGGCCCTGGTAGTCGCGGGCGTTGATGTCGGCGCCGGACTTGATCAGCTGGGTGCTCATCTTGGTCTCGGGGTTGTTGTTGACAGCCATGATGAGGGCGGTCTCACCGAGGTAGTTCCTGGCGTCGATGTTGGCGCCGGCCTCGAGCAGGACCTCGACGACCTTGGGGTTGTCGCTGTTGTTGGCGGCCAGATGCAGCGCGTTGGAGCGGTACTTCGGCTCAGCCTCGTGGATGTCGGCGCCAAGGTCGATCAGAGCCTTGGTGATGGCGACACAGTGGTTGTACTGGGCTGCGAGCATGACGGGAGACAGACCCCACTCATTGTGGCAGTTGACCTCGGCGCCCTCCTCGACGAGCTTCTTGATCTCGCTGGCCTTGGTCGCGCTGATGGCGGCGGCAAGCAGCTTCTTGTTCAGTGATTCGACTTTCTTTGCCATATACAATTCCTCCAATAATCGCCCCATAGGGGTCAGATACATACACAATGTATACGCTTCAGAAAAAACAGTAAAGTGACGAAAGGGGCAAAATTGCGATTTTGTTTCAACTAATCCCTACCCTTGTCAAATTTTACACCTCCGGTCTTAGAAGAAAACGGACGAAGCGTGGAAGTTTGTCCCGCGCCCGACTTCCTGCTATCATTCACACATGCTTACTAGAGACATGATCCGGCGCATTCCAAAGGTCGAACTCCATGACCACCTCGATGGTGGACTCAGGGTCTCGACGATCCTCGAGCTTGCCGCGAAGGACGGCATCGCACTGCCCGCCAACGACGAGGCCAGCCTCAGGGACTGGTTCATCAGGGGCTGTCAGCAGAAGTCGCTTTCCCTCTACCTTGAGACCTTCGCCTACACGACGGCCGTCATGCAAAGCAAGGAGAACCTCGAGCGCATAGCCTATGAGGCCGTCCTGGACCTCGCCGCCGAGAACGTCGTCTACGCCGAGCTGCGCTTCGCACCCGACCTCCACACGAAGAAGGGACTCAACCTCGAGGAGGTCGTCACGGCAGTGCTCTCAGGCCTCGACAGGGGACGCGAGGAGACTGGCATGCAATATGGCCTGATCCTCTGCGCGATGCGCAACGAGGATCCGTCCCACACCCTCGAGATCGCAGAGCTGGCCGTAGCCTTCTCCGACAGGGGCGTCGTCGCATTCGACATCGCGGGAGACGAGTACGGACACCCACCGAAGAAGCACCTGGAAGCCTTCCAGTACATCAGGAGGAAGAACTTCAACATAACGATCCATGCTGGTGAAGCCTTTGGCCTCGAGTCGATCTGGCAGGCCATCCAGATCTGTGGTGCCCACAGAATCGGCCATGGCGTCAGGCTCATCGAGGACATGGTCATCGAGAATGGCCGCGTAGTGAAGCTCGGCTCCCTGTCGCAGTTCATCCTGGACAGAAGGATTCCGATGGAGATGTGCCTCACGAGCAATGTTGGCACAGGGGCCGCCGAAAGCTACGAGAAGCATCCCTTCCCCATCTTCTTCAAGAACAACTTCCGCGTCTTCCTGTGCACGGACAACAGACTGATGAGCGACACCAGCCTGACGAAGGAGCTGACGATAGCGGCAGAGACCTACAAGCTGACACTGAAGGATCTGGAAAAGCTCACCCTCAACGCGATGAAATCGGCCTTCATCCATCATGATGAGCGCATAAGGATCATCTACGATGTGATCAAACGCCAGTTCGCAGACCTGAGGAAGGAATACGGCATAGACCAATAGACAGAAAACAAGGGCCGCAAGCACAATGCCTGCGGCTCCTCCAATCTGACGGACCAGAATTCAGATGAACATTTCTGGCAACCTAAGCAAGCTCATCACCTGGTCAAAGGATGACAGGGTCCAAGCGCTCCCAACTCAGACTCCAGTATCTCCAGAATCCACCACAATCCAGAGACAGCCTACATATGATCCAGCAGTAGGCTGAGGCTGATTCTCAGCGAGTGTCGGGGTAATATTGAGATTCCATGTCAAGGCCCTGGTTCCCATTTCTGCCTTGCCTGTCGCGTCAGAATTCGATGTTGCACCTTCAACTAAAGTCAGTCCCAAATCAGCACCACTCCATGACATGGTCGACGTATAAACATTATCAAGCGTTACAGGAGACTCCGTAGTCTGCCTAGATGAATTGGGTGTACCACTACCTGTCGCAATTGAAAGCTCCAATGGGATAGTTTCATAAGTGCTGTTCCCTTTATCGCGGGTCAAGGCAGTGCCGTAGATTTCCATTGTCAAAGGATTCGCAGAATTCGTCTTTGCAGAGGCCCAGAAGCTCTTTGTCAGTGTTTCATTATCAGGGATTGCAGTAATACCTTCACCATAATCAATATTAGGCATCTGATCCAGCTTTTTTGCTGGTTCCGTATAAGACTCATCCGTAAAGGCTACTTCGACAGGAATTTCAGCAATCTTCAGAGTAACCTGGAGCGATTTCTCCTCAGCAAAGCCCATGCATGCTACAAGCAGAAGCAGGAAGAAGACCATCACCTTTTTCATTTTAAACATGCCTCTGTCACTTATGTATTCGCGCTGACTTCCACCTGGATGTCAGCCTCATAGTCTCCACTAGGAAGCTCACCTGCAGGCCATGAGGCCTGGAGTGTGGCCACCAGAGTTCCGTTTATCGGCTTCTGGACCGGAACGTAGATTGAGAAGCTGTCCTCTCCAGAGCCAGGCAGAACGCTGATTCCGCTCGCTGCGGATGTGCCCGAACTGAATGCGTCCGAACTGGATGCAAAAGTCACTTCCGAGTATTCGATATCGAGATTGCTGAAGCTGATCGGAAGAACGGCATCAGCACTGGAAGAGTCGAGGTTGTAGGCGTCGATTCTTCCACTCCCATCCACCACGGTCCAGCCATCAGACTTGAATGCGACAGCGCAATAGTAGTCTTCCGGTTCATTGCCGTAGTAGCTTGCCCTCATGAAGAGCGTTCCAGGCTCCTGACCCAGGTTGTCGATCACGACGTCAGCCAGACTCGTATAGGTCCAACTGCTGGAATCGAGGCTGTACTCGATGACCAGGTTGCCTATGCTCGTGGCCTCCTCGGGGATGTCAACACCCGTGCCGGTGGCAACGGAACCCGCCATATAGAGCGTACCGAGGTCTGTGGCATCATCCTCTGCGAAGGCAGGAATGATGGCGACAAGGCAGATGATGAGCGCCAGCAGAAGTGTTCTGTGAGTTCCATTCCTCATATCAAGCACCCCGCTCAGTCGCCCAGGATCTCAACCTTGACCTCGGCCGTGTAGTCTCCTGCCGTGATCTCTCCATCATTGGGCCAGCTGAGCTCGCTGTATCCGACGATGGGGACATCCTCACCAAGCGGTGTGCCTGGTACGGCAGTCAGGACCAGATCATCGCCAGTCACGCTCGCAGTCACGTTCGTCCTGCCTTCCGGCATGACGGACGCAGCCTTGCTGACAATCTCTATCGCAGCCTCACCTTCCCCGGCACCACTTCTGGTCCATCCTCCAGAGGTGTCGAAGCTTATCGTCGCAGTCGTAGTTTTGGAGACATTCGAGTCTGCGGCGACGTAGATGGTGACAGCGTCATCAGGGCCCTTGTCACTGACATCCTCGTCGACGATCGAGACCTGTACGGGAGACTCGACGTTGTCGAGACTGCCACACTCGTCAATCCTCAGCGCGGAGTCGAAGCCGCCCTCGCGGTATCCGACGAAGATCCTGATTCCCTTGTAGTAAATCGCATCGATGTCACCCGTATTGTCTGTGGTTCCGCTTCCATCAGCGACTGAGGAAGCCATGTGGAACTCGTAGGTGACAGGAGATGACGATCCATCAATTGAGATGAAGTCGGCACAAAGCGGTAGCACACAGATGCCGACAAAAACGACAAGCGATGCTATCACACGCCTCAACACAGGGTCTCCTCCTGAATGACAATGGCCATTTCCCTTTTGCAACAGACAGCTTATGTCACAAGTTGCTCCACTGTCAAGGTTGAAAACGACTAATTCTTTGCAATACGGTACAAACTTATGACACAAGTTGCTTTTTCGCCGCAAGTAGAAGTAAACACAACCCGACCAATTTCAATCTTCAGAGTTTTTCAGAACAACCTGAGAATTAATATTCTGGTTTCCTGCTGCGTAAGCAAACTACCCACTCTCTTTTGGACGGGCTGACCGTCATAAAACACCAGGCCTCATTCCATACTCCGGAATGAGGCCAGCCAAAAAATGCAATTGCAATCCAGGTCAGATAGTAGCCCCATCATCCCCGGTAATTGTAATCGTTATTGTTCCCGTATACTTGCCTGTCGGAGGAATTTCAGTTCCAGCCAATCCCCAACGTACCTGAGAGACACCAACGAGAATAGCATCCTTCTGCTCCACTATCCTGGAGTCGCCTGAATAGCTGGTTGAAGTGTTGACAGAAAAAGATACTCCTTCCGTTCCAACAGCTCCAGTAAATAGCTTATCGGAATTTGTTTTTTCCTTGGTTGTTGGCGTCAAAGTAAGAGTGCCTTCCGCGGTATCACTGCTGTCTTTCCATCCGTCCGACGTCACAGTGACATCAAGTGACGCCGTATTATCATCTTTGGGAACGTTGCCATATGCACCAAAGGCGATATAGAGCGAATTGATTTTATTCCCAATCTCAGCATGCACGATGTCTACATTTTTTATTTCGGATCCAGCATCAGTACCATCTTGATAACTCGTTGGATCACTACTCTCCGCAAAAGTGGAAGTGACGACCTTCATGATGAGCTTGAGTCCGCCATTCTGTGCGACTGGCTCATCATCGCCTCCTGTATAGCCTTCCGGCACAGTTCCATTAAGTTCCACTATGGCTTCTGTTGCGAAGACGAAACAACAAGCCATCAAAAGAATAATCAGAACAGATGCAATCTTCTTCATCTTGGATTCTCCTACGCTCCTTCACTGACAGTGACTGTTATTGTCGTACTATAATCCCCAGCCGTGACTGTCTGGGTCATGTCCCACTCGATGTGGCTGTAGCCAACAAGCTTTACCGTTGATTCAAGCCCAGCATTCTGTGTGACGATGATTGCCTTATTGCCTCCTCCGCCGTTGGATCCAACAGCACCAAGGCTTGAAGAAATCAAATCGCCTGAACTTTCATCTACTACTGCACTAGAACCTGTAAGACTAAGTTGCGTCACTGGAGAAGCTCCATCAACAACACCTTCCGTACCCTCATACCAACCAGGAATTGCGAAAGAGATTGTAGCAGAAGTATCCTTCGTCGTATTTCCACTGAGGCCGACAAGCAGATAGAGGCTATCACACAGAGCCGAAGAAGCGTCATCATGTACAAGGTCGGCGTTGATTCTTTTCACAGTGTTATCAGCCGTCAGACGATTAGAGTTGAAAGCGACCGCCCATACACTAGGCGCATTCCCATCCAGCTGATAGGCAAGGCGGATTTTGAGTCCATCCACAGTAATATCATCTTCGTCACCGACACCCGTGCCATCATCGATAGTCGCATTGATCAATAAGGGCGCTTCTACCGCGAATACAGGCAACGCAAGGACGAGAGTCAGAAGAAAAGACAGGACAATCTTTTTCATAATCAAATCAATACCTCAATTCAAATCGGATGAGACCGTCAGTACAAGGGTCGCATTCCAGTCGCCTGCCTGGTAGCTGTCGCTCAGCTTCCACATGGCAGATATCTTTCCAATCAACTCCGGCGCCTCAGTCTTTGTATTGGCTCTAGCATGGACGACAAGTGTATCGTTTCCCGCTCCAGACTTCGTACAATACACGGAAGCATCCTGCGACTGTGTAGGCGTATCCGAAGAGAACGTGATCGCAATCGGATCCACATCTGCTGATGCGTGTGTCCAGCCGGCTGACCCCTCTGGAAGCCCTAGAGAGACGGCCAGCTGAGTCGCCTCGGAATTGTTCGTCTGCGCAGCAATGTACACATCGAAAGAACCATATGTTCCATTCTCACCGACAACCGTCCTCTCTATGGACGATGTATTGTCAAAGACGGAAATCAGGCTGTCGGAGCTTCCTTCCCAATTCAGAGACTCGTCCGAATATCCGATCCAGAGGCCAAGGCCACCATTTGTAGCGTCAGCGCCTTCGTTGTTTCCAGTTCCATCAGGAACATTTGATGTCAATTTGATCTCAGTCGTTTCTGCCCAGATGCAGAGACAAGCGAGAAGGAAAACCATCATTGCAAGGAGTTTCTTCATCATCACTGTCCTCCATCGACATGTATCGTTATTGTCGCTTCATATTCTCCGACGTAATAAGCGTCCTGTTCCCATGAAACCTTGGTCTTGCTCACTATCATCGGTTGGAATTGGGCGTCCGTCGCCGCATTCAGAACAATCTCAATGCTGGATTTGGTGACACCTTCTGAAGCGTTAGATGACGTAGGTTCAACAGTGAACATTCCTTCATCGGAGAAAGCGCCCTTATTTGTGAAGACCAGAGGTATGGCTTGCGCCTTCCTATCTCCCAAATCTTCCTTGTACTCCCATCCTTTCTCAGAGGAAAATGTTATTGTAGCACTACTCCCTTCACTTCCAGCATTCACTCCGCAGATCAAATAGAGGTAAAGGGCATCTGGGTCACCCTTCAATCCAGTCAAATCAAAGGAGATGCCATCCAAAGTGGTCGCTGCGTCGGAAAGACCATTCAATCCTTCACTATTACCTGATATGCCTGCAGCACCTTCAATGTCATAGTAGACGAAGGTCTGTATCGCACCATCGGTAATGGAAGGGATGTTCTCATCAGGGGGCTTGATTCCACCGCCCTCTTCCACTTTTCCCTTGATTACGATGGATGAGGGATTCTGCGAGGCGAAGCAGAATCCCACAATCATCACAAGAACAAGAATGGAGAGGAAGGTCTTTCTCAACATTTCATCAATCCGTATCAATTCAATTCGTCGAGACAGTGACTGTAATCAGTGCATTGTACGCACCTGCAGCATAGTCCGGCTTCGTGGGCCAGGATGCGTCTGTCCTCGCGACATAGACATAATCTATCTGAGTACTTCCAGTGTCACCGGTCACTGACACATTACCAGTTTCATCACTTGTGGCAGAAAGTCCTGTAGCGGTCTTGTTGGCAAGCACGTCACCTTTTGTGAACGTGATAGGAATGATCTTACTGCCGTCAGTGCTGAGGACAAATCCAGAAGAAGAGAAAGATACGCTCAGCGTCACATTTTCACCTGTCTTTGCTGCTGCGACAACATAGAACTGGATCGACTCACTTCCCACTGTTGAAGACACGACATTGACGATGAGCGGAGCCTGACTCGAGTACTGATTGAGACCACGGATCTGTCCACTGGCCCAATCGCTGCCCATTTCATATGAGCTGTCAGACGGATTATAGCCGACCATCAGGTTCAGGCCCTTGTATTTGATCACATCAGGGTCTTCGTCGTGGCCAGAATCGCCATTGTCGATTCCGGATCCTTCCTGGACATTGGCCTGAAGATGCACACCATATCTCACAGGTTCGAATGTAGTCACCTCTTCCGGATCTCCTTCTGTAGCAAATGCTGTAAATGCCAGCAGAAGGGCGCACATTACAATCAATAGACGTTTCATTCTCAACAGCACTTTTATTGAACTGATGCCTGCCTGGAGATGACTCCGGCAGGCTATTGCCTACCTGATTCGGCCTCAGGCAGGGACAGAGACTGTGACTTTAATCTGGGCCGCGTAGTCACCTACCGGATACTCGGGACTCTGCTCCCAGTTCGCAACGACCTCACCGAGATACCTCCAAGTCAGAGACTGCTTGTATGCATCGGTACTGACCTTGATTGTCGCAGTGTTGCCGGCAGGCGTCTCCTCACTCACAACCTCAGCAGTGACATTGTAATCATCATTGGTAGGCTCTCCACCTTCGAAGACATCAGGAGTCAAAGAGATGGGAATATTAGCCTGCATCATGCTAGTATCTGCTGGTGCGGTATACTTCCATCCTTCTCCACTGGAGAAGTCTATCTGCAATGCAGGGGCAACTTCTCCTGTGGCAGCGGCTGCAGCAACGTAGAAGTAGACTTCATCCACCGCTCCCGGAACAGAACTGTTGCCGGTCATATCCGCGACGATAGCAGTATCCGCAGATGAGTAGTTTCCAAGCGAGCGCAGAGTATTGTCATCCAAATATTCACCGCCCAGGGCAAGTTTGTTTACTGCTCTGCCTACTTTGATTTCCAGCCCCTTATATTTAATGGAGTCAGGCTTGTCTCCAGGCCCTTCAGGGTCGGTCGGATCTTCAACGCCCTCACCTTCTGCGACACTGGCCTTCAGATATACATCATATTCTTTTGGCAAATTAGTATCAGCCGCAAATACGCACAGGCTACTTGTGACAAGCAGCAGGGCGAGCAGGAGTACGATTGTCTTTTTCATACCTATTCCCCCAACAAGATTGATTGAGATGTTTCAGTTCCCTTTTGCATCGCCTATCTTATGACACAAGTTTGGGGGCGTCAAGGAAATTTGGGGGTGTTTTTGACGTATTTCCTTATAAATAGGGGTGGAACTTATGACATAAGTTGACCTTTTTGACTTTTGGTCGGGTTGGTTGACTGTGGGTTGTGTTTTTGCTTTCAAACTTATGTCATAAGTTGGTCTTCATTTTTGGATTTTTCATGCAAAACCTTGTTTGAATGCGCCATTCGCAGGAAACTTATGTCATAAGTTGGATTTTTCCTCTTGATTTCCTCTTTGTTTCCTGCTTTCATTATGCTTAGAACACACGCTTCGTGTTTGATGCTTCCTCGAACGCTATAGGGACAGGCTTTGAGGAAGCATTCTTGTTTCCTAGCGTCTCCACTCCCTTATCGGATTCATCCTCATCCTTATGAGCATGTAGGCCAGGCCGAAGAGCAGGCCGAACAGATGCGTCATGTGGGCCACGCCATCATAGCTTGTGATGCTTCCCATCAGCTCGATGACGAAGTAGAGCACAATCAGGAGGGGCGCAGGCACAGGTATTATTCCAAAGACGTATATCACTGCCCTCGGATAGAGGGCCGAGAAGAGGATCAGGAGGGCGTAGATTGCGCCCGATGCTCCGAGCAGGACGACGTTCGTGTTGGCGATGTAGTAGACGATGTAGCTCGCCACGCCGCACAGTGTGCCTGTGAGGAGGTAGTAGAGGAGGAACTCCTTGCTCCCCACCCTATGTTCTACGGCGCGGCCGAAGATGTACAGCGAAAGCATGTTGAAGAGGATGTGGCTGTAGCCGGAGTGGACGAACATGTAGGTCACGAACTGCCACCAGCTGTGGCCGTAGTAGATGCTGCTGGGCACGAGGGCCAGGGTGTAGGTAAGCCTTGGGAAGAGGAATTCGGTCAGGCAGAAGACTGCGATGTTGATCGCGACGAGGATGCCTGTCGCGTTGATGTCCACGTAGCGGAAGCGTCTGTTGATGATTGTTTGTCTCATGTCCTTTCCAAGGTGATGATGCTCCGCCTTCTGGTCAAGCATCAGTTTCTTCACAGTGTGCAATTTTTGCACATCACAATTCTGCCCACTTTCGGCTTGTTTGGATGTTTTTATGCTGTTTTGGCTCTTGGCACGGTGCTTGCTTATAGGTTCTCAGACAGAGCAACAGTTTTTTTCAACCTCCTTTTAGTGTGAAACCTGGCATCCGGACGTGTTCCGGATGCCTTTTTTCTGTCTGTCGGAAAGTTGGCACGACTGTTGCATGTTTTACTGGCGTAAGAGCAACAGTTTTTCATGCCTCCTTTGTATGAAAAATGGCTAGTGCCAGACGGAACCCTCTCTCCCACCCCAAAATTTTCCCGTCTGGCGCTTTTTTTATTTTCTTCCTTCTGATAGTTTTTCCTTACCATGGCGACAAGCAGAAGAGACAAGGCAGATTCCTATACCCAGAGGGCCCACAGGGAGGGCTATCCCGCACGTTCCGTCTACAAGCTGGAAGAGATCAACGCGACCCACCATCTGATAAAGCCGGGCGACAGGGTCCTGGACGTGGGAGCCGCTCCCGGCTCCTGGACGCTCTACGTCCATCGTCAGCTGATCAAGGGCAAGGGGAAGATCGTCTCGTGCGACCTCAATCCGCTGCGCCTCGATCCTGTGCCCCCTACTGTCGTCGAGATCACGGGCGATGCCTTCAGCAGCGCAATCAGGGCGCGTCTTGTGGAGGAAGGGCCCTACGAGTGCATCATTTCCGATGCAGCACCCATGACTACAGGCAACCGTACAGTCGACACTTCACGCTCGGAGTACCTGGCCGAGCAGGTCGTCCTTCTGGCATCAGAGCAGCTCGCACCCCATGGCAACCTCGTCCTGAAGATCTTCCAGGGAGGTGGACAGGAGGGCGTGCTCAGGACGATGAGGTCGATGTTCGCCAAGGCCAAGGCCTTCAAGCCGAAGGCCTGCCGCGACGACAGTTTCGAGATCTATCTGATCGGAATCGACAAGAAGGCCTGACTAGAGTCTGACGACAGTCTCGTCGAGGCTCTTGCGGCTCTGGTGGTTGGCAAGCGGGCCTGTGCCCTCCTCGGCATAGCCAAGGTCGAGGAGCATGAGGACTTCCTCGTTCTCGGGAAGCTTGAATGCGGCTTTCGCCTTGTCAGGATCGAAGAAGTTGATCCAGCAGCTGTCCACGCCCTCTGCGGCCGCGGCGAGCATGAGGTGGGTCGCGACGATGCTCGCATCCTCGACTCCAGAGTCGCGCCGTCCACCGGGATAGGTGAATACATTGTTCCTGTCGAAGGCGACGAGGAGGACCGTGGGAGCGCCGTAGCGGCACGGTGTGATGCCGTCGACGGTCTTGAGGGCCTCATCACTCTCGAGGACGTAGATCCTCTGCTCCTGGAGGTTCTTGGCAGTGGGTGCCAGACGGCCCGCCTCGAGGATGCGCTCAAGGGCATCATGCTCCAGAGGGCGTGAGGAGAAGTTCTTGCACGAGTAGCGGCGTCCTGCCAGGTCGAGGAAGTCCATCATTCACCCTCCTTGTTCGTGACTGTCACGTCGAGCTTGTTGTAGGGGATCTCAATGCCCTCACGGTTGAGCAGGTCGTAGATGTCCTTCTGGAAGCGCCAGTTGACGCTCCAGTAGTCGGCGTTGGGGACGTAGGGGCGGACGATGAAGTCGACAGACGAGTCGTTCAGCTTGGAAACTTCGACGATCGGGGCCGGGTCGCTGAGGACCTCGTCGTAGCTTTCCAGGAGCGAGAGGATGAGGCCTTTGACCTTGTCCAGGTCGCTTCCGTAGGCGACGCCGACAGTCATGTCCAGGCGCCTCGTGTCGCTTGCCGACACGTTCGTGATCGCTTCGGCGAGGACGAGCTTGTTGGCCATCGTGATCTTCTTCTTGTCGGCCGTCAGGAGGGTGCAGCTGACTGCGTCCATTCCGGTGACGGTACCTTCTGCGACGGATCCGATGACGACGTAGTCGCCGATGCCGAAGGGGTTGTTCAATGCGAGCAGCAGTCCTGAGAAGATGTTGCTGATCGACTCCTGGAGGGCGAAGCCGAGGACGACGCCTGTGATTCCAAGTCCAGCGATGACGGGCGCCATGTTGATGCCCCAGATCTGGAGGATGACGAGGATGGCGATCAGCCAGACGACGACACGGACCACTTTTATGATGAAGCCTGCCATCAGGGGTGTGAGGCGGCTCGCCTCGTGGGACGCGGCCTTGTTGAGAGCCCGGGCGACGAGTGTCGTCACGAGTTTGGCGATAAGGAAGGCAAGTCCGCTCAAGAGCAGCTTGATGATGATGCCAAGAAGGTTCTCGGCTCCCAGGGCGATGAGACTTTCCAATGTGGTCACGTTCTTGTCCTCTCTTTGCCCCCCAGGATATGGGAAGGGGGCGCGGATTCTTCCGTGCCCCCTACTCTAGCCTAGTATCAGGGCTTAGCCAAGGAGTTTCGTGACTTCGCGCACGAAGGACGCAGGATCCTTGGGCATGATGCCTTCTGCGATGTAGGCCTCGTCGAGGACGATCGAGGCGAGGCGCGCGACGTAGTCGTCGTCGCTCGAGTCTGCAATCTTCCTCATCAGGCTGTTGGCCGGGTTGACTTCGAGGATGGGCTTGACCTCAGCCATCTCGCCGCCACCCATCTGCTTGAGCAGGCGCTGCATCTGCATCGAGGGGTCGTTCTCGTCCATGACGATGGCGCCGGCGCTGTCGCTGGCAAGGCGGTCGGAGACGATGACGTCCTTGACCCTGTCCCCGAGGGCCTTCTTCAGCTTGTCGGCAAGTTCGCTTTCGCTCTTCTTGACCTCCTCGCTCTTCTCGCCCTTGTCCTTGTCCAGGTCGCTGGTGGCTCCGGTCCTGTTGATCGCCTTGAAGGGCAGTTCCTTGTACTCGTGGACCATTTCGGTGACGATGTCGTCGATGTCGTCGTCCATGATCAGGACCTCATAGCCCTTCTCCTTGTAGGAAGCCAGCAGCGGGCTGTTGCGCAGGATCTCCTCCTTGCCGCCGGAGATGTAGTAGATGGCGCTCTGGCCTTCCTTCATCCTCTCCTTGTAGGAGGCAAGCGAGGTGTAGCCCTCGACTTCGCTGGACTTGTAGCGCACGAGCTCAAGCAGGGCCTCGCGGTTGGCGTAGTCGCTGTACAGACCTTCCTTCAGAGGTCTGTTGTACTGCTCGATGAACTTGGCGTAGAGCTCGGGATTGTTGTCCGCGATCTTCTTGAACTCGCCAAGCAGCTTCTTCACAGAGCCGTTACGGATCGCGCTCATGATGCGGTTCTCCTGCAAGATCTCGCGGGAGACGTTCAGAGGCAGGTCCTCACTGTCGATGACACCGCGCACAAAGCGCAGCCAGACAGGCAGCAGCTCCTTGTCGTCATCCGTGATGTACACGCGCTTGACGTAGAGCTTCACACCTGGGCGGTAGTCGGCGTAGTACATGTCGAAGGGCGCCTTGGCCGGGATGTAGAAGAGCGTCGTATACTCGGTTGCGCCTTCGGCATGGGTGTGGATGTAGAAGAGCGGATCCTCGCTGTCGGAGTAGTTGTTCTTGTAGAAGTCCTTGTACTCCTCATCCTTGATGCTCGACTTCGGCCTCGTCCAGAGGGCGGAGGCGCTGTTGATCTGCTCCCTCTTGTGCTCGACTTCCTTGATGGGATTGCCCTCGCTGTCCTTCTCGTCCTTGTAGTGCTCCTGGTCGTACTCGAGGTAGATGGGGTATGCGATGTGGTCGGAATACTTTTTTATCAGCGTCTCGAGCTGCCAGCGGTTGGCGTAGTCCTCGCCGTCGCTGTTGAGGTGGAGGATGATGTCGCTTCCCTGGCTCGCCCTCTCGGCTTCGGAGACCGTGTAGGTGCTCTTACCCTCGCTCTCCCACCTGAAGGCCTTGTCCTCACCCGCCTTGCGGGAGACGACGGTGACCTTGTCGGCGACCATGAAGGCCGAGTAGAAGCCGACGCCGAACTGGCCGATCAGGTTGCTGTTCTTCCTGGCATCGTCGCCGAGGGCCTGGAGGAACTTCTTCGTGCCACTCGAGGCGATGGTGCCCAGGTTCTCGTTGAGTTCATCCTCGCTCATGCCGATGCCGTTGTCGCTGATCGTCAGCGTCTTGGCCTTCTCGTCGAAGCTGATGTTGATGCACGGCTCGAAGCTGAAGCCCTTGAGCTTCTCGTCGCTCAGGCTGAGGTACTTGAGCTTGTCGATGGCATCCGATGCGTTGCTTATAAGCTCGCGCAGGAAGATTTCCCTATTGGAATAGAGCGAGTGGATGATGAGGTTCAGCAGGTCGCTCACTTCCGTCTTGAACTGTTTCTTTCCCATTGTGTTCACCCCCAAAATGGTGTTCTTGTCTTTCGAGAGGCAAAGATACTAAGGCGGAGGCCAAAGGGCAAGCGCAGGAAGTCCTGCACAGAATGGGGGACAATCGCGTATACATGGCATGACCACAGAAAAGCCATTCCTCAATGAGGACCAGATCATCCGTCACGAGGCCTTCGAATCCTGGCTGGCGCACCAGACGCTGTTCGACGACAGCTTCTTCACCGTCTTCTTCCACAACAAGAGTGTGGCGACATCGATGGTGAGGACCTTGCTGGAGAGCGAGGAGGTCCGTCTTGCACACAGCGCCACGCAGGTCGAATTCCGCAACCCGGGCTTCAAGACCTGCCGCTTCGACATGCTGGCCCAGACAAGCGACGGACAGCTCGTGGTGACAGAAGTGCAGAAAGCGCTCGCCGAGGGTCCCCCGGAACGCTGGCGCTTCTATTCTTCTATTCTGGACACACGCATGCCTCTCAAGGCGGGCGACGAATATAGCGGATTGCCTGAGACCTGGCTTTTTGTCATCTTTCCGACAGACCCAATTGGCGACGGACAGTTCATCTACCGTTTCGAAAGGAGGGAGAGGTTCAGCCATAGGCCAATGGGAGACAGGTCGCACATTGTGTACATCAATGCGGCGAAGGCTACAGCGGAGACACAGCTTGGCAGGATGGTGCTCTCGATGCGCTGTGACAAGGCCGATGACATGGTCTACAATGAGTTTGTGGATTGGATGAGAGATCTGAAGACAGGCAATGTTGCAAAGGAGTACGAAAAGATGCTGATCAACGAATTCGATCCGATGTGGGATGGTGTGAGGGACAGAGTCGAGGCCATTGGTGAACGGCGCGCCACGAAAAAGGAACAGGACAGGATTGCCCGCAACATGCTTCTGAGAGGACAGCCGAAGGATTTCGTCTCGCAGTGCACATCACTGAGTGCCCAGGAAGTCGATGAGATCGCCAGGTCGCTTGGGTATGGAGGCTGACATGGTGCATGTCGACATCAACGACCCCATCTGGGATGGTGTAAGAGACAGGCTGATAGCCCTTGGCTTCAAGCGTGGCTACGCCAATGGCATTAGGAAAACACGGGACAGGATTGCCCGCAACATGTTGAAGGATGACCTGCCGAAGGATCTAGTCTCGCAATACACATCACTGAGCGCCGAGGAAGTCGACGAGATTGCCAGGTCTCTGAACTGTGAGGATTGAGGCCTCAAGCCAGTAGATGAGGGCTGGAGAGCACCATGTCCGGCAACACGTTTCTGCTGTCCTCATGCGCATTCGATTGGTAAGCCGCTCTTCCCAATCAAGGCGAAGTGGACTAATCTTTTTTGCATGAACTTCTCCAAGCCGGAAAATGCAAGACTCGTAAACAGGCTCAAGGTACTCAACGCATTGCGCGATGGTGGCGGGCTAAGCCGGGCCCAGCTGGCCAAGGCGCTCAGGATAAACAAGGTCTCGATGGGTGAGATCGTCCAGGATCTGGTCGCGGAGGGCGCTGTCCTCGAAGGCGACAAGCAGGACGTCAGCGTAGGCCGGCCGGGAACCAGTCTGAGCTTCAACGAGGCCCATGCGACCATCGTCGGCGTCGACATCGGCACGAGGGTCATCTCGACCAGCCTCTTCACGCTGCTTGGCAAGACGATCAGGATGGAGCGCCATCCGAGCGCCGACTTCAAAAGCGCCGACGACTACGCCGCGGCCATAGACGCTTCCCTCAGGAAGTTCACATCCTTCACCCCTGCCCCGATCATCGGCATGTGCATAGCCATCAATGCCGACATCTCTCCAGAAGGCAGGATCTCGACCAGCTTCATCACACCGCTGGACGGAGAGGAGGACTTCGCCTCCCGCTTCTCCTCCTACGGCTTTCCCGTCGTCCTCGCCAGCGCCCTTAAGTGCGCGGCCGAGGCCGAGCGCTTCTACTTCCAGACGACGCTCGAGGACATGCTCTTCGTGAACTGGGGAGAGCATCTGTCGTCGGCACTCATCCTGCGTGACCGCATCATCCCGTCGATGAGCTTCGCCCACATGCCCATGCTGAATCGCAATGTATGCCATTGCGGCTCTGTCGGCTGTCTGGAGACGGTGGCCGGAGGTTTCGGCCTCCAGTGCGAGAGCCAGAGGGAGTTCGGCCAGGTGGCCACGGGACGCGAGATGATGAAGGACGAGGAGAAGTACCGCAAGCTGCTCATGCAAGCATGCGAGGCCCTTGCAAAGGCCCTCGTCTTCGCAGTGTGCTCGACTGGAGCCAAGGCCGTCCTGGTCGGTGGTGGCCTGTCGAACCTGGGAGACGAGTACTTCGCCTACATGCTCGACACCTTCACGAAGTCGGCGCCCTTGCCGCTTCGCGATGTGCCCATCTACCGCTCGTACTACAAGGAGAAGGGAACCGTCCAGGGTGCCGGACTGATGGCCGCCGAGGACTTCTTCTTCAGGAAGAACCTCCTTCTGAGTCTGGAGGAGGCCTGAGGGCAAAATAAAACCGCCAGCAGAAAATCCCCCACAGGCGGCAACCTCCTATGTCCCTTACACTGGAACGGCCGGATGGGCACTCTGGCCACGTCCGACATATGCTGATTATCGCACTGAGCGGAGAGAGAAGCAAACGTTTTTCGCCCCTCTGGCGCGTTTTTCGCACTTTTCGCACTTTTTATTTGTCCGGAGCTGTCAACAGGGAAATTGAAAAAGTTGAAAGTCGCATGTGGAGGGCAAAATTCCAGTCGAACCGGTAGGGCACACCAATCCAGCCCTGCCGAACAGGGCTTTTCAAAAAGCTGG
>JADIMU010000064.1 GCA_017694495.1 Candidatus Aphodenecus pullistercoris | reverse complement strand
CAACATCGCTTATGACAGCGTAGTAACAACGAACTGTGAGAAGTCAGCAGAGGCCATAGTAGCCGCGTGGGAGGTGGTGAAGGGCCGAACAGATGAATCTTCGAGTAGCAGGAGGAGAGCTTCGGCATATGACGGAGACCGCGCGGGCGGAGTGAGTCGGATGCCGGAAGAAGGAGACTTATGAAAGAAGGGAACCTGAGGGAACCAAATACCGAGCTGTGCAGGCGGATGCTCTCGCCTCATAACCTTGAAGTCGCGATACGGAACGTGAAGCGGAACAGGGGCAGTGCCGGGGTCGATGGAATGGAGGTCGAAGGAATCGACGCGTACATGGAAGACAACTGGGCACGGATTGAGGAACAGATACTTGCACGCAGGTACAAGCCGAAGCCGGTGAAGAGGGTCGAGATACCGAAGGACAACGGAGGTGTCAGGCTCCTTGGAGTGCCATGTGTGATTGACAGGGTGGTCCAGCAGGCGATGGTGCAGGTTCTCCAGCCGCTTTTCGAGCCGACGTTCTCGGACTACAGCTACGGGTTCAGACCCGGGCGGAGCGCGGAGGATGCGGTGAGGAAGGCGCAGGAGTACATGGCCGAGGGCTACAGACATGTGGTGGACCTCGACCTGTCCAAATTCTTCGATACGGTCAACCACGACCTTCTGATGAGTCTGGTGGACCGTACGCTTGAGGACAAGGACATCAGGCGACTGATATACGTGTACCTCAAGAGCGGAATCATGACCGACGGATGTCTGACGGAGCCGGACGAGGGGACGCCGCAGGGTGGCCCGCTGTCGCCGCTGTTGTCGAACATCTACCTCACGCCCTACGACAAGGAGCTGGAGAGGAGAGGTCACAAGTTCGTCAGATATGCCGACGACTGCAACATATTCACCAGGAGCAAGTACGCCTGCAGGAGGGTGAGGGACTCCGTAGTCCGCTTCCTCGAAGGGCGGATGAAGCTGAAGGTGAACATGGAGAAGACGGAGGCGAGGAGAGCCGTCGGCTCTTCATTCCTGGGATTCACATTCATCACCACCAAGTCCAGAGATGGCCTCGGGATGTGCAAGCCCAAAGCGAAGAAGGTCGAGAAGTTCGAGCAGAAGGTCAGGGAGATTACGAAACGCAACCGTGGAGTGTCGGCAGACCAGATGATAAGCGAGCTCAACGCCTACCTGAGGGGATGGTTGAACTACTATGCCCGAGGACACTTCAAGAACTGGCTTGCGCAGAAGGGGCAATGGATAAGGCGGCGCGTGCGACAATACTTGTGGAAACTGTGGAAGAAAGCGGGAGCAAGGAAGAAACACCTGCTCGAGCTCGGAGTGTCCAGATGGTGGATTGGAAAATACGCAAAGGGACTCTCGAGCAACCGATACTGGCGGATGGCCAATTGTCTGGGCAGTGCCCTGACAAACGGGATTCTGCACATGAAGCTCGGACTGCTGAACATCGAGGAATACTACAATGTGAAGCACAACGAGCGCATGGAGATGGACAGGACATACAACTCCCAGCTGGAGTTCGTATTCATCTGAACCGCCGTATACCGACCGGTACGTACGGTGGTGTGAGAGGAAAGCTCTCAGGGATGAAAAAAAATCCTTGAGAGCCTACCTACTCGATCCAGTTTGGTGGGACTTCAGCTCACTTCTTGTTGACAGCCTCGGCAACTGCGACTGCGACTGCGACGGAGGCTCCGACCATGGGGTTGTTGCCCATACCGATCAGACCCATCATCTCGACGTGGGCCGGAACGGAGGAGGAACCTGCGAACTGGGCGTCGGAGTGCATTCTTCCCATGGTGTCGGTCATGCCGTAGCTGGCGGGGCCGGCTGCCATGTTGTCCGGATGCAGGGTGCGGCCTGTGCCACCACCGGAAGCGACGGAGAAGTACTTCTTGCCGAGCTCCCAGCACTCCTTCTTGTAGGTGCCGGCGACGGGATGCTGGAACCTGGTCGGGTTGGTGCTGTTGCCCGTGATGGAGACGTCGACTCCCTCGAAGTGCATGACTGCGACACCCTCGCGGACATCGTCGACGCCATAGCAGTTGACTGCAGCCCTCTCGCCCTTGGAGTAGGGGGTGCGGGAGAGGACTTCAAGCTTGCCGGTGAAGTAGTCGAACTTGGTCTCGACGTAGGTGAAGCCGTTGATCCTGGAGATGATCTTGGCGGCGTCCTTTCCAAGACCGTTCAGGATGACCCTGAGGGGCTCCTTGCGGGCCTTGTTGGCGTTCCTGGCGATGCCGATGGCTCCCTCGGCGGCGGCGAATGACTCGTGTCCTGCCAGGAAGCAGAAGCACTTCGTCTCGTCGCTCAGCAGCATGGCTGCAAGGTTGCCATGTCCAAGACCGACCTTCCTGTCGTCGGCGACGGAACCGGGGATGCAGAAGCTCTGCAGGCCCTCTCCGAGGCTCTTGGCGACGTCGTAGGCCGTCTTGTCGCCCTTCTTGATGGCGATGGCGGCGCCGGTGATGTAGGCCCAGCATGCGTTCTCGAAGCAGATGGGCTGGACACCCTTGACAATGGAGTAGACGTCGACTCCGGCCTTGTCGCAGATCTCCTTGGCCTCCTCGATGGAGGAGATGCCATACTTGGCGAGTGTCTCGTTGATCTTGTCAATCCTTCTTTCGTAACCTTCGAAAAGTGCCATTTCGGTTTTCCTCCTTACTCGTGTCTCGGGTCGATGTACTTGACGGCGTCGGCGAAGCGGCCATAGGTCTTCTTCGCCTTCTCGAGGGCCTCGTTGGCGTCGACGCCCTTCTTCACGTTCTCCATGAAGACGCCCATGTTGACATACTCGTAGCCGATGATCTCATCGTTCTCGTCAAGGGCCTGGCGAAGGATGTAGCCCTCTGCGAGGTTGAGGTAGCGCGGTCCCTTGAGCTTGGTGGAGTAGACGGTTCCGACCTGGGAGCAGGTGCCCTTTCCAAGGTCCTCGAGTCCGGCACCGATGACCAGTCCGTCCTCGCTGAAGGCGCTCTGGCTGCGGCCATAGATGATCTGGAGGAAGAGCTCCCTCATGGCTGTGTTGATGGCGTCACAGACAAGGTCGGTGTTGACGGCCTCGAGCACAGTCCTTCCGACGATGGCTTCGGCGGCCATTGCGGCGGAGTGGGTCATGCCGGAGCAGCCCAGAGTCTCGATCAGGGCCTCCTCGATGATGCCGTTCTTGACGTTGAGGGTGAGCTTGCATGCTCCCTGCTGGGGTGCACACCAGCCGACGCCATGGGTGAGTCCGGAAATGTCCTTGATCTCCTTGGAGTAGACCCATTTTCCTTCCTCGGGGATGGGCGCGCAGCCATGCTGGGCACCACATCTGACAGTGCACATGTTCTCGACTTCCTTAGAGTACTTCATAATGCATTCTCCTATGAGTTTCTCGACCTGCCGCAGCCGGCAGACCTCCTACATGTTAATGGATTGAAGGAAGAAGTGCTAGTGGAATGTGGAAGCCTTCAGCGCAGGTGGAGGCGCAGCGAGGGGATGGTATCGAAGTTCAGTCCCAGGTCCCTGTTGAGGTGGTTCGTGCTCATGCTCAGGAGGGAGGCGTCCGAGGGCAGTGTGCCGCCGTTGAGCAGCGACAGGAGCTCGTCGACCTGGGCCGAGAGCGCACGAGTCTGCCCTGCAGTGAGGCTGAGGGCCGAAGCGTAGTCATCGACGATCTGCGAGGCGCGTGAGCCCATCAGGCAGGCGAGGACTGTCGGCAGGCACAGCAGTCCATCCTCCTCACTCGAGACGATGAGGAATGGTCCTTCGTTCGCAAGCATGAACTCCAGCGCCTGGGCGCTGTATGGGCCTTCCCATACGAGACCCTGGGAGGAGAGGAAGCTGAAGAGGCTTCCTCCGTCCTCGGGACGGGAGAAGACGATGATGCTGTTGATGCCAAGATCCTGGATGACCTCGTCGCTGATGCTGTTCGAGACGCATACGAGGCCTTCGTGGATGGATCCTCCCGAGAGGGCGAGCGAGAAGACGCCCTGGACCATCTCGTCGAGGGAGTAGCTGCCGTCGAGGACCGTGATTGGCATGACCTCTCCCTCGACCAGGCCATCGAGGCCGATGAGGGTCGCAGTGCCGTCGCCGGAGAGGCTCATGAAGGCGCCATCCTCTCCCGTGAAGTCGGCAAGATCGTCCACGATGAAGACGCTTTCGCCGCCAAGCGAGACTTCCTGCCAGAGGGAGGCCTCGAGGCCTCCTTCGATGACGAGCCTTACACTGCCGTCGGCGTCGATGGAGGCGACGGAGGCGCTGAGGCTTTCGTATGGGCGCTCGGTGACGGTGGGCCCATTCGTCTGGACGGGGACGTCGACGGGGGCTGTTGCGGCTTCTTCAGATGTGCTTGTGCTGGCGCAGCCCGTGAGCAGCGCCAGGACGATCAGGAGGGGGATCAGCTTGCTTTCCATGTATATTCTCAAAGATGACCAAACGCATCCGGAGGCGTCAAGGTTACACTCGTCAGAAGGAAAGTCTGCCCACGGCCTCCTCGCTGGCCTCTATGGCCTCCGGAAGGCTGATGCGGCCATTGAAGACTGCCATGTCCTTGAAGCCCGTGCCTGTCAGGAGCACAGTGGCGCTCTCGCCGTCATGGATGTTGTCCCTGTCCTTCAGGAAGGCGGCGTAGGCGCATGCGCTCGCCGGCTCCACGAAGAGTCCGGCCTTGGCTGTCAGGATGCGCTGGGCGGCGAGGATCTCCTCGTCGCTGACACGGACCGCATGGCCACACGACTCTTTGACGGCACGCACTGCCATGCGTCCGTTGGCCGGGGAGGAGACGGAGATGCTGTCGGCGAGCGTCGTGGCGACCACATCCTTCATCCGGCCGCTGTCGACGGCGTCGGCTATGGCGGATGAGGCCGTGCTCTGACAGCATATGATGCGCGGAAGCCTGTCTATCAGTCCGGCGTCCCTCAGGTCGGCAAAGCCTTTCCAGATGCCGCCGAGGATGCATCCGTCGCCCGTGGGCACGTAGATGACATCCGGAGCCTTCCTCCCCATCTGGAGGAAGATCTCGATCGATGCGGCCTTCTTGCCCTCGATCGTCATCGGGTTGTAGGCCGTGTTGCGGTTGATTCCTCCACGCAGCCTGCTGTAGGCGATCGAGAGGGCGAAGGCGTCGTCGTATGTCCCCTTCACAGGTACGACGTTGGCACCGTAGAGGACGGATTGCATCAGCTTGTTGACTGGGGCGGATGCGGGGACGAAGAGGATGATGTCCAGGCCGTAGGCGGCACCGATGGCGCTCATGGCCGCACCTGCGTTGCCGGTGCTCGCCAGGGCTATCCTGTCCTGGCCGTGGTGGATCGCCTGGCTGGCGACGAGGAGGCTGGCACGGTCCTTGAAGGAGCCTGACAGGAGCTGGCTGTCCATCTTCAGAGTGAGGTCGACGCCAGTCTCCTTCCTCAGCCTCAGCGGCTTCACAAGGGGAGTGGGGCCACATGGGAAGGTCTCAGGGTGGACGATCGGGTAGGGCATGAAGTCTTCGACGCACAGATCCTTCCTGTCCCTGAGCGCCTTGAGTCCATCAGGGTCGAGGATGACTGAGAGTATGCCCTTGCGGAACTCTCCCGCCTTCTCGCTTCCTCCACACTTGGGGCAGAGGTATACGACATCGTCGCTCTCGAACTCGTGGCCGCAGTCGCCACAGCGGTAGATGAATCTCATGTGCTCTCTCCTATGATGCCGAGACAGGGGAGCGCGCTCCCCTGTCCCTGCCGTCCTGTCCTCGTCAGCCGTTGACGATGCGGTTGTTGAACTCGTCGATGAGCTCGTCTATGCGGCCCGTCAGCTTGGGCAGCTCCTTCCAGTAGTTCCTGTCGTACCACTGGCGGTTGAGCTCCTCGTATGTCTTTCCCTGCTGCTCGACCCAGGTGTAGTACTTCAGGTTGTGGATGCGAAGCCTGTCGTAGTAGCCCAGCTCGAGGGCGTTGTCGATGCCCTGGTGGAGGAGGGCCGCCGCGTGGACCTTGGCCGCCTCTGTGGCGTTGAAGGGTCCTTGCTGCGCGGTGAGCTCCGCAAGGCGGCTCGTGTACATCGAGCTGCTGTCGGTGAGGATGGTGAAAACGACGTCGTCCTCTTCCATCTCGTAGTACTTCGCCATCTTGATCGCCGACAGGAGGTTGCCGATGCCCGAGATGCCGAAGAGGGAGAGGTGGGCGATGTCCTCGTCATTGACGCCGATCGAGCTGAGGTAGTCGTGGCCCGCCTTCTCGTTGAAGAGGCGGTAGATGTCCATGCAGTCCTGGTCGTCGATCGAGAGGACCATGTCAGTGTTCTTGACGTTGTGGATCCAGGGAACGTGCTTGTCTCCGATGCCTTCGATGCGATGGGCGCCGAAGCCGTTGCGAAGCAGTGTCGGGCACTGGAGGGCCTCGCCCGCACCGATCTTGATGCCGGGATAGACGTCCTTGAGGTGGTCGCCGGCCGCCAGAGTGCCGCCGCTTCCTGTGCTGGAGGCGTAGGCGCGCACGTTGTCGCTCGCAATTCCCAGCTTCTCCAGGACCTCGAGCATGGCCTGGCCTGTCACCTCATAGTGCCACAGATAGTTCTCGAACTGCTCGAACTGGTTGAAGATGACGATGTTCGCGCCGCGCGTCTCGTTGAGCTCGTGGCACTTGTCGAAGATCTCCTTGACGTTGGACTCGCATCCCGGAGTCGCTATGATCTCGCCTGCTACCGTTTTGAGCCAGTTGAAGCGCTCCTGTGACATGTCCTCCGGGAGGATGGCTATGCTGTCGCATCCCAGCAGTGCGCTGTTGTAGGCGCCGCCTCGGCAGTAGTTGCCGGTGCTCGGCCAGACGGCCTGCTGGCTGGAGGCGTCGAAGTTGCCTGTGACCAGGGCGGGGGCGAGACAGGCGTAGGTGGCGCCTACCTTGTGGACGCCGCAGGGGAACCATTTGCCCACCAGGGCGAGGATGCGGGCCTTTGTGCCTGTGATCTCGCGCGGAATCTCGATGAAGTTGACTCCACCGTAGAGGCCTCCCTTCTCCTTGGGTTCGTTGTGCCAGGTGATGCGGTAGAGGTTGACGGGGTCGACGTCCCAAAGGCCGACCTGCCTGAGACGGTCCTTGACCTTCTGGTCGACCTTCGTCGGGTCGATCATCTCGCGGAAGGTGGGCAGGATGATGCCCTTCTGCCTGCAGCGCTCGACGTTCTTGGCTATGACGGACTCATGTTTTTCCAGGTTGATAAGCATGTATCGCCTCCTAGCAGAAGGATAAGCCCAACAGGAGCCGCTGTAAAGGAAAAAATGCAACAGATTGCAACAGTCAGAGGTGGAAGGTGCCAGCCTTGGACTTGCACACCATTCCCTGGTCCAGGGCATAGGTGAGGGCGCGGGTGAAGAGCTCGGCGAGGTCGTTGCCCGTCTTCGAGTAGCCCAGCTGGCCGAGGAAGAAGTTGTAGATGTCCTTTCGCCTCATCCGCCTCGAGCTCGCCTCGAGGATGGCCACGATGACGTTGGCCGCCTCGGAGGGCGGAATCTGGTGCGAGAAGCGTATGTCCTTCGTGTTGGGCCGGAAGCTGTGCCTGTTCTCGCATGGACTGTGGTAGACGGCCACGCCGCACTCGTCCTCCAGCTGGCCGCTGAAGTCTTCGAGGATGGCCTTGAAATAGTTGTCCAGCCTCCAGCCGACCTTGAAGAGGCCGAAGGAGTTGACGACCCGCTTCAGCAGCAGGCTGCGGGTGATCGGAGCCTCAGTGTCGATGCATGCGCTGATCCGCTCGCGTACGAGCGCATCATAGTCGCCGCCCTGGAGCGTCGTGCTCGCCAGCGACAGCCTTTCGAAGTGTGCGACCTTGTATTCCAGCTTCTCGACCATGTCTTCCTATCTTGGAGAAAAGCCTACCATCGGTGAAGTCCGACTGCAAGGAAAATCGGTCGCGTTGGCGGATTTTTCTTTGAAAAACGGCTCTTGGGGGTTATCATTCGGTGTATGAGCTGCATTCTGATCCAGAACGGACTGTTGATTGATACGGAATGGAAGAGGAGGGCGGACATCCTCGTGCGTGGCTCGAAGATCGTCAAGATCGCCCCCCACATCGACCCCCATTCCATCCCTGACAATGTGACGCTCGTGCATGCCGACGGCCTGATCGTGCTGCCCGGCATCATCGACGCCCATACCCACTACCACCTCGTCAGCCGCGGCACCGTCACCGCCGACAGCTTCCGCGAGGGGAGCAAGGCCGCCGCCTACGGAGGAGTGACCACAGTCATCGACTTCGCCGACGACGACAAGAAGAGTCTTGTCGGCTCCTTCCGCTCCCGCGTCGACGCCATGGGCGAGGAGATGAGCATAGACTTCGCCATCCACCAGGGCGTCTACGCCTTCCGCCCCGGCCTGAAGGAGGAGCTTGCCCAGATCCGCGAGGCCGGATGCAAGGCCATCAAGCTCTTCACCACATACAAGGATGTGGGCTATCTGATCGAGAAGCGCGACGAGCTGCGCGAGATCCTGCGCATGTGCGGCGAGCTGGGCCTCATGGTCTGCGTCCACTGCGAGGACGACGCCACGATCGCCGAGGTACAGAAGGACTACAGGGGCGACTACCAGCCCAAGGACCATCCCGTCCTCAGGCCTGCCCGTGCCGAGGCCCTCGCAATCGCTCACATGGGCACTCTCGCCCTCGAGGTTGGCATCCCGCTGTACGTCGTCCACCTGTCAAGCAGGGAAGGGCTCGAGACGGTCAGGAGCCTGCGCGACCGCGGTCTCGAGGTCATCGTCGAGACGACGCCTCACTATCTCTTCCTGAACCGCTCGAAGCTCGAGGGCAAGGATGCGCCGCTTTACGTCATGACGCCCCCGCTGAGGGAAGAGGAGGACAACCTCGCTTTGCAGGAGGCCCTGTGCAACGGGGAGATCCAGGTCGTGGCGACGGACCACTGCTCCTTCACCCGGGCCCAGAAGCTCGAGAGCCGCGACGTGAGGACAATCTATCCGGGCATTCCGGGAAGCGAGGAGCTGCTTCCCCTGATCCACAACCTTGTGGCCAACGGAGCCCAGCTGACGCTCAACGAGATGGTCAACGTCCTGTCGACGGGACCGGCCCGCTACTTCGGCCTCTATCCTGAGAAGGGGGCACTGAGGGAGGGCAGCGACGCCGACATCGTCATCTTCAATCCTGACATCTCCTGGACGCTGAGCGCCGAGAACATCCACTCGCAATGCGGCTACACCGCCTACGAGGGCATGAATGTGATAGGCAAGCCCGTCATGACCTATCTGCGTGGCCGACTCGTCATGGGCAGCGGCCTCTACCTCGGCATACCCGGAGACGGAAGGTTCATAAAGGCAAGGAGCTGAAATGCTGTACGGAGCCAATGACATCGTCCTTCCATCAGGTCGGCCCCTGGTCGATCTGGATGTGATGCGGACCCTGGCGCGTCAGGCCAGAGAGCACGCCTATGCGCCATATTCCAGGTTCAAGGTGGGCGCCTGCCTGCTCAGCGCGGCCACGGGACGCATGTACACGGGATGCAACGTCGAGAACTCTTCCTACGGAGCGACCGTATGCGCCGAGCGCAACGCCATCCTGCACGCCATCGCCGAGGAGGGTGTGGTGGGCGTCGAGGCCCTGGTCGTAGTCTCCGACGACGATCCTCCAGCACCTCCATGCGCCCTCTGTCTCCAGGTCCTGGCCGAGTTCTCCCGGCCTGACACGCGCGTCATCCTCTTCTCGGTGGATGGAAAGTGCGTCGAGTACAGCTTCGCCGAGCTCTTGCCCAATCCCTTCATTTTTCCGACAATGCGACAGTGACTAGATACCAGCCCATCCTGGCATTGTGCCTGTGCCTCCTGCTTTGTGCGTGCTCCCTTACCGAGAGCTTCGTCGATCCATACATCCAGGACGCCTCCATACCTCTGGCCGAACGGCTGGAGGCCAGCGGGGGCGTACCTGTCCAGGTCCCCTATCCAGAGACCTACTATGACGCCAAGGCCTTCCTCGAGCGCTATGTCGACCTGATCTCATCCGCCGAGGACTACATACTGGTCACGACCTTCCTCGGCAGCGCATCCGAGGGCCTCGAGGAGCTGTACGCCGCACTGGCCGAGAAGGCCAGGGAGGGGGTGGACGTCTACATGGTCATGGATGGCATCTCATCCTTCGACATGACGGCGACGGCCCAGTACATGTATCCCCTCTACTTCCTTCGCGAGAGCGGGGTGCATCTGATCGAGTACGGCTCGCTGAGCGGCATGATGCTGATCCATCCGACGAGCCTCCTGATCCGCGAGCACCGCAAGATGGTCGTCGTCGATGGCCGCTGGTGCGTCCTGGGCGGAATGAACATGAACTACATCTCGCTGGGCGCCGACAACCGGGACCTGCAGCGTGACAGCATGTACGTCTTCGACTCGGGCGAGCTTGCCGGCGCACTCGTCGACCAGTTCGTGACGATCTGGAACGAGTGTTCCGTCGACCACATCAGTGCCGACGACTTCCCGACGGCCAGTGGCCTGAGCCATGGCTCCACCGACGCCTGGCTCTTCAACCAGGGGCCGGGAAGCGATGCCTCTGTGGCAGGCCTCTACGCCTCCCTCTTCGCTTCCGCAAAGGAGGAGATCGTCATCCTTCCGTACCTCGCATTCTTCAACGACGACATGTACGCCTGCCTCGAGGCGGCCATGGACCGCGGGGTCTCGGTGAAGATCTATCTGCCGGTCGACAGCCGCGAGTACGTCCAGGGCGCGCTCTTCTACGACTACCACAGGCTGGTCGAGGCCGGCTTCGAGGTCTATACGGACTACGATGGGGACGACGACTACCTGCCGCTGCTCCACGAGAAGCTGTGTGTGGTCGATGGCCGCTACGTCGTCATCGGCTCGAGCAACTTCAACTTCCGCTCCATGGGCCTGAGCTACGAGATCGCACTGGTCCTGGACAGCCCCTCCCTCGCCGATGCCTCGCTCAGACACATCGACCAGGACATCGCGGTGACGATGCAGCCCCTCGACCTCGAGACCGCCCTGGCGCTGAAGGAGGAGAAGGGCAACCTCTTCTCCTACCTCTTCTCCTACTACGGAGGCTGACATGAGAAAGCTCGCTTCCCTCTTCATCATCTTCGCCCTTGCCACCTCGGCCTGGGCCGTGACCGGAGGCTACAGCCTCGCCGTCGAAGGCTTCTCAGGCTTCAACCAGTCGTCGTCCGTGAGGCTGTCAGGAATCCTCGACCTCACCGATTCCCGCTATCTGACGCTGGAGGCGGGAGCTGGAGCCGGCCTCGACTCGACAGGCCTCGTCTTCAGCGGACTGAACGTCGACCTGGCCTTCAGGACCTTCACGCTGAGGGACCACATCTTCTCCTTCCTGACCACCAACCCGACACTCTGGTCGCCGCGCGTCTATGCCGGAGCTATGTGGGACAGCAGCTGGAACCTGGCCTGGCGCTTCGGCCTCTCCATCTTCAGCTTCATCGATGTGCTCTTCACCTACGAATTCCTCCGCCCCTTCGTCTGCTTCGACGACCACTTCTCCTGGTCCGGCTGGGGAATCGACCTGATCCGGGTCTCGTACTACTTCTAGGGGGAAGACATGAAAAAGACAGCAGCGACCTTCGCCATCCTCCTCATCTGCCTTTCATCCCTTCTCGCAGGGCCACACAACGACGTCTCCCTCTTCTTCGGGCATCAGGGTGGGGGCCTGGAGAACCGTGAAGGCCTCAACTGGAGCTATGGCATCAGCCTCGGCCTCAGCCCACGCGTCGAGATGTCGGCCTGGGGAGAATCCACACTGACGCCGACCTTCTTCGGCGACGGCGCCCTGGGCCTGGGCTTCTCCTTCGCCCTCCTGGGGGAGCGCAGCACAGGCAGCTACGTGCCGGGCAGCGCGATCAACATGCTCCTCAACACAGGCATGCTCCTCACGCTCCACAATCCCTGGAACATCTTCATCCCCACGACCTTCTATGTCAGCCTCACGCCATTGACGATCGGCAGTCCGATCCTTGGACACAGGGAGAGGCTCTTCGAGATGGGCCTGGCCTACAACTGGGCCGAGAACAGCTTCTCCTTCTACTTCAGCCTCTTCAAGTTCGACTACTATGTCCATGGCACCTGGCGGGACTGGTATTGAAGTATTTGTAGTTTTCAACCGGGGGAAATTGAGCTTTTCGTAAAAAATCCATTTTGAATTTGACATATCGCGCACTCTGCCTGATACTGGAATCAGAAAAGGAAAAAGGAGGTCCTTCCCATGCTGATACTGGTATCAGACGCTTTTGACGCGAGCCTGCCCGAAAAGCTCTCATGCTTCGGAGAAGTCACTGACGATGTCACACGCATCGCAGAGGCGGACGTCATCCTGGTGCGCAGCAAGACCAAGTGCACCCGTGAGTACATCGATTCGGCCCCCAAGTGCCGCCTCATCATCAGAGGAGGCGTCGGCATGGACAACATTGACCGCGCCTACTGCAAGGAGAAGGGCATCATAGCGGTCAACACGCCCAAGTCGTCCGCGATCGCCGTCGCCGAGATGGCCTTCGCCTTCATGCTCTCCACAGCCAGCAGAATCTGCTACTACGACAGTACGATGAAGGCTGGCGAGTGGGCCAAGAAGACGAAGAGGAGCGAGCTTTGCGGCAAGACGCTGACATTGCTCGGCTATGGCAACATCCCCCGCCAGGTCGCAGTGCGCGCAAAGGCCTTCGGCATGACGGTCCAGGCCTACGACCCCTATGTGAAGGAGGCCGAGGGCGTCACATTGATCGCCAGCCTCGAGGAGGCGGTGCGCAATGCCGACTACATCTCGATGCATCTTCCCTATACGGAGGAGACTGACAAGATCATGAACGCTTCGCTCATCTCCCACATGGAGAAGAAGCCTGTTGTCGTCAACACAGGACGTGGAAAGACCGTCGACGAGGCCGCCATGGCCGCGGCGCTCAAGGAGGGCAAGGTCTCCTGGTACTGCGCCGACGTCTATTCGACGGAGCCTCCGGTCAAGGGAGAGAACCCCATTCTGGAGTGCGGGAACGTCACGCTCTCGCCCCATGTCGGAGCGAACAGCAAGGAGAACCTCCTGAGGATTGGACAGGAGGTCTATGATACGATCGACGCCTTGGTGAAGGAGGGCAAGCTGAAATGAGGAAGAAGAATTTCTTTGCTGGTCCCTCGGTGCTTCCTGTGGAAGTCCTCGAGGAGATCCGCGACAACATCGTCGACTACAAGGGACAGGGACTGAGCATGATCGAGGCCAGCCACCGCGGTGGCATGTTCGAGGAGATGTACGACGAGTGCTTGGGCCTCTTCAGGGAGCTGCTGGGCATTCCGGAAGACTATGACGTCTACTTCCTCGGTGGAGGTGCGACGCTGCAGTTCACGATGATCCCCACGAACTTCCTCCTTGAAGGCAAGAGCGCCGACTACCTCAAGACGGGAAGCTGGGCCAACAAGGCGACATCCGACGCCCAGAAGCTGGGCCGTGTCAACGTCATCTTCGACGACAAGGCGAACAACTACACCCATCTGCCCGATCCGGCCAGCGTCAAGCCGAGCGCCGATGCCGCCTACGTCTACATCTGCGCCAACGAGACGATCGGAGGCATCGAGTGGAAGGACTTCCCCGACACGGGCGATGTGCCCTTGATCTGCGACATGTCCTCCGACATCCTCTCACGCCCGGTCGACGTCAGCCGCTTCGCCATGATCTACGGCGGTGTGCAGAAGAACCTGGGACCTGCCGGTGCCACCTTCATCATCATGAGGCGCGACATGCTCTCACGCAGGAGGGAGAACCTCACCGCCTACATGGACTATGGCCTCCACTCGAAGGACAAGGGCCTGTACAACACGCCTCCCGTCTTCTCGATCTGGGCCGTCAAGCTCGTGCTCGACTGGGTCAAGCGCAACGGTGGCGTCGAGGGCATGGACAGGAGGGCGGCAGAGAAGAGCGGCCTGATCTACAGCGTCATCGACTCATCCGACTTCTTCCGCTCGCCGGTCGACCCTGCCGTCCGCTCCAGGATGAACGTCGTATTCCGTCTGCCCAGCGAGGAGCTGGAGGCGAAGTTCGTAGCCGAGAGCAAGGCCGAGGGCATGCTGGGCCTCAAGGGCCACCGCTCCGTCGGTGGACTGAGGGCATCGCTTTACAACGCCCTTCCGATTGAGGACGTAAAGGCCCTTGCCGACTTCATGAAGGAGTTCGAGAGGAAGAACGGATAATGCCTGCGAAAGTGGACGAGGTCAACAGGGAAGTCTTCAGGCGCCTTGGTGATGGGCGCAAGAGCTTCTCATCCATAGCCGACGAGCTGGGCGTCGCCGAGAACACGGTGCGCAGCAGGGTAGGCAAGCTGATGGATGAAGGCATGCTGAGCTTCCAGGGACTGGTCGATCCCGACAAAATCCCTTCAATCCAGATGGCCTATCTGGGCATGAAGTTCTCGACGCTCGACCTCGCCCGCAAGGCCGACCAGATGCTCGCCCTCAAGGGCGTGGTCAGCGCAGCCGTCGTCACAGGCCGCTACGACATGATAGTCCTCCTGCAGCTGAATGTGGAGGAGGACTTCTCGATCCTCAACTTCTTCAAGAACGAGCTGGTCAAGATCGACGAGATCAAGAGCATCGAGACCTTCGTCGTCTACAAGAGCCGCAAGCTCATGGTGCCCTATCTGATCTGAAGGGAACAGCCTGAAGAAAGCGTTGGCCCGGGTTCCAGATGACCCGGGCCTCGTTTTTTCTTTCTTGTCTGGAGAGAATGAAGGAGGGAGACGGTGACCGTCTCCCTCCTTGTCGACTTGTCTGAGGTGTCTGTCCTCAGGCCTCTTCCTTCCAGGGTCTGCCGTAGAAGGAGTCGAGGTAGAGCTGCTTGATCTGGCTGATCAGCGGGTAGCGCGGGTTGCTGCCGGTGCACTGGTCGTCGAAGGCCTTGACCGAGAGCTCGTCCACGACGGCGAGGAAGTCCTTCTCGTCGACACCCCACTCCTGGATGGAGGAGGGGACGTTCAGCTCCTTCTTCAGCTTCTCGATTCCCTCGATCAGAGCATCGACCTTCTGGTCCATCGTCATGCCGGGCTTGACGTTGACATAGTCGCCGTTGGGCGTGTCGTTGCATGCCATCGCGACGTAGTCGGCAGCCCTGGCGTAGCGGCTGGTGACGGAAGGATACTCGTACTGCGGGAAGCTTGCCTGCTTGGTCGGGTTGTCGTTCCTGTTGAAGCGGATGACATTGGTCAGCAGGAGGGCGTTGGCCATTCCATGGGGGACATGGAACTGGGCGCCGAGCTTGTGGGCCATCGAGTGGCACACGCCGAGGAAGGCGTTGGAGAAGGCCATGCCGGCCATGGTGGAGGCGTTGTGGACCTTCTCGCGGGCCTTGATGTTCGTGCCGTCGGCATAGGCCTGGGGCAGGTACTTGAAGATCAGGCGGGTCGCCTCGAGGGCCAGACCGTTGGTGTAGTCCGTGCTCATCGAGCTGACAAGCGCTTCGAGGGCGTGGGTCAGGACGTCGATGCCGCAGCTTGCCGTCAGTCCCTTGGGCTGTCCGACGGCCAGCTCGCTGTCGACGATGGCCATGCTCGGGGTCAGGGCGTAGTCGGCGATGGCCCACTTCATGCCGGTCTTCTCATCGGTGATGATGGCGAAGGGAGTGACCTCGGAACCGGTTCCGGAAGTGGTCGGGATGCACACGAGCTTAGCCTTGGTGCCCATGTTCGGGAAGTTGTAGATCCTCTTGCGGATGTCCATGAAGCGCAGCGCCAGACCCTCGAAGGAGACTTCCGGATGCTCATACAGCAGCCAGATGATCTTCGCGGCGTCCATCGGGCTTCCACCACCGACTGCGATGATGACGTCGGGGTTGTAGGAGTTGACGAGCTGCATGGCCGTGTTGATCGTGCCCAGCGTGGGATCGGGCTTGACCTGGTGGAAGACCTCGGTCTCGACACCCATCTGGTCCAGCTGGTCGGTGATCCTGTCGATCATGCCGGAGTTGAAGAGGAAGCTGTCGGTGACGATGAAGGCCCTCTTCTTGTTCTCAAGCTCCTGCAATGCGACAGGCAGGCAGCCGTACTTGAAATAAACCTTGGGCGGCAAGCGGAACCAAAGCATGTTCTCCCTCCTCTTTGCAAGTGTCTTGACGTTCAGCAGGTGCTTGGGGCCGACGTTCTCGGAAATGGAGTTGTTGCCCCAGGAACCGCAGCCGAGCGTGAGGGAGGGCTCGAGGCGGAAGTTGTAGATGTCGCCGATGGCGCCCTGGCTGGCAGGCATGTTGATCAGGATCCTGCTCGTCTTGACGGCGCGTCCGTAGGCGTCGACCTTGTCCTTCTCCTTCTCGTCGATGTAGAGGACGGAGGTGTGGCCGAAGCCTCCCAGGGCGACCAGGCGGGCGGCCATGTCGGCACCCTCGCCGAAGTTGTGGCACTTGTACATGCCAAGGACGGGGGAGAGCTTCTCATGGGCGAATGGCTCGTCGACTGCGATCTTCGAGACCTCACCAATCAGGACCTTGGTCTTGGGATCGACTTCGAAGCCGGCGATCTTCGCGATGTTGGCGGCGCTCTGGCCGACGATCTTCGGGTTGACCGTGCCGCGCTGCGGGTCGAGGATGATCGGCTCGAGCTTGGACATCTCGTCCTTCGTCAGGAAGTGGGCGCCGCGGGCCTTGAACTCCTTCTTGACCGCGTCGTAGATCTCCTGGTTGACGATGACGGACTGCTCGGAGGCGCACACGACGCCGTTGTCGAAGGTCTTCGACATGAGGATCGAGCTGACGGCCATCTTGATGTTGGCGCTCTTGTCGATCAGGGCAGGCGTGTTGCCGGCACCGACGCCGATGGCGGGCTTGCCGGAGGAGTAGGCGCTCTTGACCATGCCGGGACCGCCGGTGGCCAGGATCAGGTTGACCAGGGGGTGATGCATCAGGAAGTTCGTCTTCTCCATCGTCGGCTCGTCGATCCAGGCGATGATGTCCTCGGGGGCTCCTGCGGCTACGGCGGCGTCGCGGACGATGCGTGCGGCGTCACAGGTGCACTTCTTGGCCCTTGGATGGGGCGAGAAGATGATCGCGTTGCGCGTCTTGAGGCTGATCAGGGACTTGAAGATGGCCGTGCTGGTCGGGTTCGTGGTCGGGATGATTCCGCAGATGACGCCCTTGGGCTCGGCGATCTTCTCGATTCCGAAACCGGTGTCCTCCTCGATGATGCCGCAGGTCTTCTCGTCCTTGTACTTGTGGAAGATGTACTCGGCGGCGAAGTGGTTCTTGATGACCTTGTCCTCGATGATGCCCATGCCCGTCTCCTGGACTGCATCCTGTGCGAGCGAGATGCGGGCATTGTTGGCTGCAATGGCGGCCGCCCTGAAGATCTTGTCGACCTGCTCCTGGGAGTAGGAGGCGTAGATGATCTGGGCGCGCTTGACTCTTTCAATCAGTTCCTGGAGTTCCTTCTCTCCGGGAAAAGTCTCAGTGCTTACGTTAGCCATTGAAATTCTCCTATCTTTGATATCGTTGTCTGAATTATCGAGGGCAAATCGCAAAGTAGTCAAGCACAGCCTTCTAAAACATGGAAAAGCAAGGAATAAGGGCACTTTGTCGTGAAGTTTTCACGAATAAATGACCAGATGTCGAATTAAATGGGATGATTGGAACAACAACTGAGCTTTCAGGATGTTTTGATCTGGAATAATGCTACGTTTTTCCCATTATTCGGAAAAAGAGTGCGTACCGGAATGCAATAATATGACCAGGGCCTAGGCTTAAACGATACACAGACGCGAGATGATGGCCAGCAGCGTGATTGCCAGCGTGATGACAGTGACGGGTGCTGTGGTGCCACGTCTGTCTCCTTGCACCAGTACAATCGTGCGGCATGAGAGGACCTCTGTGAGCCTCTTCCTGATGCTTCCCTCCGTCCGGGAGAAGAGGGCCGACAGCGATGCGTTGATCGCCAGAGCCTCGCCTAGGATGAGCGAAGAGAAGCTGACTGAGGCCGTCATCGTCTGGGAGAGGGCGACCATGGCAGAGAGGCGGAGCGCCTTGGAAAGTCCTTCCCTCAGGGCGCCTTCCGTCACGAAGAGCCAGAGCACACGGCCTGATGGGGCGAGCAGGGAGAAGACGATGATGCCGACCATCGCGATGATGTAGGGCACTGGCCTTATCCTGCGTCCTGCCATGTGGCATGAAAGTAGGGCAAGGGCGAAGCAGATGGCGAGGGTGGCGATGCCGTCTGTCAGGGCGAGGGCGAGGATGGCCACAAGGAAGAGGATGAGGCTTGCCCAGCCTGTCCTGCCTTTTTCCCTGACTCCCTCGACCCTTACATCGCGTGCCGGCTCCAGGCGCAGTGCGATGAAGGCGGTGACCAGACCTGCGGCTGTGTTGAAGACGAGCATGAAGGGCAGCAGGCGCATGACTGTGGAGGAGATGATCAGGCTGGTGGCTCCCATCTGGGCAAGGGCCGACATCCAGGCGCCCAGGGCCGAGACCGAGTATAGCGAGAGCCTGTTTCCGGCTACCTTGTGTACAAGGAGCATCGCGAGTGCGCTGGCCGCGTTTCCCGAAAGGCTCACCAGAGCGTAGGGCGAGATGAGTATGCCCGACACGAGGCATGAGAGGAACCATTTCAAGGCGGCCAGGGCCAGGTAGTCCTTGGCGCACAGCCTCTCCAGAGCCCACAGCAGGACGAGGTTTGCCAGTCCAATGCGCAGGAAGGGTATGGCCTGGGGCAGGCCAGCCTCTACGATGCTCAGCGTGAGCGAGAGGGCGGCGAGGTAGGCGACCTCAGTAGGCGATCGCATCGGCACCTCCTTCTCCGCTTATGCTCACGACGACCTGGTTGGGCAGGCAGACGAGGGTCTGCGGGCTGCTGTCGATCGAGCCTCGCGTGCAGCTTTTCGTGGGACAGTCGGAGGCGGCTATCCTCGCCTTTCCATGAGAGATCTCGATTGTCGTCTCGCCGACAGGTCCTGTGACCGTCAACCTGACCTCGTCGTCCAGGCTGTAGCGGTATGTGCCTTCCTGGCACTCGATCTCCACGAAGAGCGCACCGCGTGGTGAAGCGAAGAGGATGCCAAGCGGGATGGCCAGAAGGAGGAAGATGACCACGATGTCCGCCTTGCGCATGTGCCTCATCACTTCACGACCCGATAGACGAGGCCCTTGAGGTAGGCCGTCTCACTCATCGAGGCGCGTACCGGATGGTCAGGTCCCGCGCTCAGCTCCTCGAGGATCTGGAGGTCGACGTGGGCGTCCGCGGCCGCATAGGAGACCGCAGTGTGGAAGTCCTGGCGGCTGATGGCGCCTGAGCAGGAGAAGGCTGCGACGATTCCTCCGTCCCTGATCTTCCGCATGGCCCAGAGGTTGAGGTCCTTGTAGCCGCGCATCGCGCCATCCCTCTCGTCACGCTTCTTGGCCAGCTTGGGCGGGTCGAGGACTATGAGGTCGAACTCGTCTTCCTCGATCTGGCGCACCAGGGAGAAGACGTCGTCCTTGCGAATGGCCACGCGGCTCCTGGAGCCGGCGGGGATGAGGCCTCTGTCCTCGTTGATGTTCACCTGATAGAGGAGGTGGCGGAGGACGGACTCGGAGGCGTCGCATGCGAGGACGCTCTCGGCTCCTCCCCTGAGGAGGTGGAGTGTGAAGGCTCCCGTGAAGGAGCATGCATCGAGGCAGCGCCGTCCGGCGGCGTAGCCTTCGACGATGTGCCTGTTGTTCCTCTGGTCGAGGTAGAAGCCGCTCTTCTGGCTTATGCCGCTGGTGATCTCATAGAGGATTCCGTCCTCAAGGAAGGCTGTGTTGCCTTCCCTGCGGCCCTTCTCCTCGCCACCACGGCTGAAGTTGCGCTCCTCCTTCTTCAAGTGCTCGCTGGGAGCGTAGAGCGCATCCACCTTGCTCGAGATCCACTGGGCCTTCGTGCAGTTGAAGAGGGCCTTCACGACCGTCTCGAGATGGCGGTGGGCGAAGCGCGAGGAGATGAGGATGCGGATCTCGTCTCCATAGAGGTCCGCCGCAAGGCCGGGAATGAAGTCGGCATCACCATGTATGAGGCGCACTGCATTGGTCCTTTCGTCGATCAGATGCTTCCTGTTGTCGACTGCATTGGCGACCATGGCCTCCAGCCAGCCGTCGTCGGGCACTACCTCCTCCCTCCAGCTGAGCAATGTCAGGACAGTGTGGCTCTCCTCGTCATAGCTTCCCCAGGCGATGAAGCGGCCGTCTGCGTCCAGGACTCTGGCAAGGGATGGGCCAGAATAGACAGGTTCAATCGCCGCGATGGCTCCTGAGTAGACCTTGCTGTTGTGCTTGCGCAGGATGTCCTCCCTCCCGCGCCTTATCGTGATGGTGTACATGGCCCTAGGATAGTTTGCCCGGGGCAGGAGAGGCAATGGCCAAGTCCTGACTAGAAGTGGAAAGAGGGAGATGCTGACAAATGTAAAAGAGTATGGCGGCTGGGTGACGACTAGTGCGGAATTCTCGCTTGGACTCAACGCATATATCTTGGCTGGTACAAAAGAATATCCCAATTCACCCACTTTGCTCACATTATATTATGGACTGCTCACAGATCTCTCCTAATGGATTCGAGGTTTGCTGGCAATGGAACTGCGATTGAGGCTGGTCTTGCCTTTGGCGGATCGTTCAACTTTGATGTGTTATTTAATCTAAGGTCCAGACAATTAGGTCTTTCATTCAAAGCTGATTTCTATTTCGGATTTGGATTCTATTCTGATGCCGGTTCGCATTACAGCAAGGAATTCAATATAGGAATGAATGCAGGCGTCTGGATTCCCGCAGGTGGCGGGATGCTCGACCTGTCGGCAAAGGTGAATTTCTCAATTCCTCTGGTCGAAGATACATCCCAGGTGACAGCTACAGGGCATGCACCCTTCGCCTTATCGATTGGTCTGATTGCCGGCTACGCCTTCTCCCTCTAGTGTGACAGGTGCTAGACTGGGTGTCGCTATGAAAGGAATCCTCTTCGATCTTGACGGCACCCTTGTCGACACACTCGAGGACATCCGTGCCGCCCTCAACCATGTGATGGCCCTGTGCTGTTGCCGGGAAATCTCGGCCTCGGAGTGCCGGGCGGTGGTCGGCAATGGGCTGAGGAAGGCCCTCATCGGTGCCCTCTGGTACTCACGTGCGGCCTATCCGGAGGACGAGCTCGACATCCTCTACAGGGAGCTCGTCGACTTCTACTCAGCCAACGCCTGTGTCCATTCGCGCGTCTACGATGGCATACCTCAACTGCTTGATGAGGCGAAGGGGATGGGCTGCATGCTGGGCGTCCTGTCCAACAAGGCCGACAGCCTCGTCCAGGAGATCATTGGACGCCTTCTTCCGGGACGCTTCGACTTCGTGCGTGGTCTTATGGAGGGAGAGAGGCCCAAACCTGACAAAAAAGGTGTGGAGGACTTCATTGAGCTTTGCAAGGCCACCTGTGAGGATGTTACAATGGTGGGCGACAGCGAGGTCGACTGGCAGACTGCCAGGAACGCAGGTGTGAGGCCGCTCATTGTGAGCTACGGCTATCGCAGCGCACTCGACCTCGTAGGCCAGGGGATCGGTCCACTGGCATCCAGTGTGGAGGAGCTAGGGAGGGAATTATGGAACTGACGCGTGAGATGATCGACCAGATCGCCGCAAAGGCGAGAAGCTATGTAGCCGGCGAGAAGGAGGAGGCCTTCAGGAAGGAGGTCGAGGCCCTTCTGGAGAAGGAGGACTGGACAGCCCTCTACGATGCCTTCTACACGACGCTCGCCTTTGGCACCGCCGGAATGAGGGGAGTCATCGGGGGAGGTACGAACCGCATCAACACATACATGGTGCGCAAGGTCACCCAGGGACTCGCCGACTATTGCAACGCCTACACGGCCTCGCCCTCCGTCGTGATCGCATACGACTCAAGGCACTGGTCGCACGACTTCGCCCTGTCCGCCGCGCTCGTCCTGGCGGCCAATGGAGTGAGGACCTACCTCTACGACACGCTCCATCCGGTGCCCATGCTCTCCTATGCCGTGCGCAACCTCAAGACGACTGCAGGCATCGTCGTCACCGCAAGCCACAACCCTGCCAAGTACAACGGCTACAAGGTCTACTGGTCCGACGGAGGACAGGTCACGCCTCCGCATGACATCGAGATCGCACGCCTTGCCAACGCTGTGGCGACAGAGGACATCAAGGACATCAGCGAGGAGGAGGCGAGGGCCAAGGGCATCCTCTCGTCCGTCCCCACATCCGTCGACGAGGACTACTACACGATGGTCATCTCCTCGCTGCGCCGGCCAGACATCGTCAAGGGCAGCCTAATCACTGTCGCCTACACGCCCTTGCATGGATCTGGCAACGTACCTGTGCGCGAGATGCTCTCCAGGCTTGGAATCAACTGCGTCGTCGTCAAGGAGCAGGAGGAGCCCGATGGCGCCTTCCCGACGGTCAAGCTGCCCAACCCCGAGTCGGCCGAGGCCATGACGCGTGTCATCGAGCTGGCGAAGAAGGAGAAGGCCGACATCGTCATCGGCACCGATCCTGATGCGGACCGCATGGGCCTCGCGATCCCCACCAACGCGCAGAAGACGGACTATATGCTGCTGACGGGCAACCAGATCGCCACACTGCTTGCCGACTACCTGCTGTCGACCAACCGCGAGATGGGCAAGCGGCAACTGCGCCCGCTGGTCGTCAAGAGCCTCGTCACGACGGACCTCGTGCGCCGCATCGCGCTGGAGAACGGCGCCGATTGCAAGGACGTGCTCACAGGCTTCAAGTACATCGCCCGCGAGATGAACGCCATCGACAAGGGCGAGAACAGGGACAACTTCTTCCTCTTCGGCTGCGAGGAGAGCTACGGCTTCCTGACGGTCAACGAGGTCCACGACAAGGATGCGGTCTCATCGGCCATGGCCGCCGTCGAGATGATGTGCTACTACGCAAGCCGGGGAGTGACGCTGCAGCAGAGGCTCGACAGCATCTACGCCCGTTACGGCTATTCGACCGAGCTCGTCTTCTCCCGCGACTACGAAGGCGCCGAGGGCAAGGCCAAGATGGCTTCGATCATGGCTTCGCTGCGCGCCCTCAAGCCGGGCGATGAGCTGGCCAGACGCACCATAGCCAGTGCCCAGGACCTCCTGAAGGAGGGCAGCGGCTTCGACAAGGCCGACGTCGTCATCCTCCGCTTCGAAAGCGGTGAGAAGCTCGTCGTCAGGCCCTCTGGAACCGAGCCGAAGATCAAGTACTACATCTTCCTCACGGAAGGAAAGGGTGGCCGCGCCGCCCTCGAGGAGGGCAAGGATGCCATACTCGAGGCCTTCAAGGCGGCTCTGTGAGGCCTGCCTCCTCGATCTGGGGACGCACAAGCTCCTCCTGAGGCCACATCGGCTGAAGGGGGAGGCCTTCCAGAGCTGCGACTACGTCCTCCACTCATCCCATCCGCTTGGCGAGGATGAGAAGGAGGATGCATGCGCAGAGCTCTACGCCGATTTCCGCATCGAGGCACTGCGCCACGTCAACGAACACTACTACATTCCACGCCTCATCATCAGCGCGGTGGTCTTCCTCGTCGCCTACCTCTTCTTCTCCCTCGTCATACGCGACCCTCTTCCCATGCTGGACGAGATCATAATCTCCTTCGCCCTCTCTGCGGCCTCCTTCGTGCTCATGCGAAGGGGAAGCCGGAAGACGGCGCTCTTCCGTCTGCTGTGCGAGGACTGCCTCGACAGCCTCACTTCATTGGACGAGACGGTCGACGACAGCCTTGCCCAGGCTGAGGGCTACATCAGGAGGCTGGGTGAGGAGTGGTCGACACCGGAGCTGGCCCGCCTCCTTGCAGAAGGCTGCCTTCCTTCCTATGAAGGCGATGCTCCAGCCTGGCTGCGCCGCCTCCTGGTCGACTATGCCCACAGGGAGGAGAAGATCTACGGCGCCTTCCTCCGCCAGCTGGCCAAGGGGCCTGATCCCGGCCTCGAGTACCGCCTGAGGGAGAGGGCGGCGCAGGACAACCTCGACCTGAGGCTCCTTTCCTTCATGTACATTCTGGACAGATGAGCTGACAATCCCATAGGGGAGGTATGAGCGCCCTGCTGTCCGCCATCCTCCTCATGGCCCTCTTCTTCCAGCACTGGCCGAGCCTCCTGTGCTCGGCCATCGGCCTGGGTGCCGTCATCACGCTGCGCACAAAACGCACTTTGCGACGCATCGCCACAGGTCTGGCTGCGACAAGCCTCCTCATCCTTCTGCTGTCGACCATCCTTCTGTCAGCCGAGGTTTCCTACGGCTTTCCAGAAGAGGACGTCACCGCCGTCTACGGCATCGTCAGCCAGGACAGTGTCGTCGGCAAGTGGGACCGGAGGCGGATCAGCCTGTCTTTGAAGGAGTGCTTCGTACAGGGAGGCGAGTCTGCTTCGGCCCGGGGACTTGTCAACGTCACATACCCTGACGGAGTGAGGCTCTACAGTGGGGATGCCGTCCTCTTCATAGGCAAGGTGGACGACTACGGCTTCTCCGCCCGCTGGTACCGCCTGATTGGACAGGGAGGAGGCACCCGTTCGCGCAAGCGCATCACAGCGCTGATGGAGGAAAGGCTGTCTGCTGTGGGAGTGGATGAGGCCAACCTCGCCATCATGCTGACCCTGGGCTACAGCGCACAGGAGGACTTCCTCCTTGCTGAGCTTGCACGGGACAGCGGCACAAGCTACGTGCTCGCCCTCAGCGGCATGCACCTCTCGCTGTTTGCCATGCTGCTGCGCTTCACCTTGAAGCCGCTGGTCGGAGAGCGGAGGGCGAGGCTCCTTGCCCTGCTTGCGATCTCGCTCTACGTCTTCCTCGTCGGTCCCCGTCCCTCGATCATCAGAGCCTGGTTGCTGTCAGCCGTTTTCCTCCTCATGCGTGGCATCCGTGGCCACGATGCCCTGATGGCGACCTTCGTCCTCCAGGGCCTCCTCTTTCCAGAAGGCCTGACGACTCTTGCAAGCACATACAGCTACCTCTCGCTCGTGGGGATCATGTCATTGTCAAGTTTCCTCAAGGAGAGTCTGGACAACCTCGTCCTCCTGCCATCCTTCATCGCGACGAACATGACGGCGAGCCTCGCGGCGCTGCTCTTCACCTGTCCGCTGTCCTACCTCGTCTTCGGTGAATACCAGCTGTCCGTCATCCTCACAGGCGGACTGGCCTCCGTCCTCGTCTACATCTACATGGTCCTCAGCCTGGCATCCCTCGCCGTGCCGCTGCCCTCCCTCCTGTCACTGGTCTACAAAGCATGCGGGGCCGTCATGGACTTCGGCGCCTCCTTCCCCATGTGCACATCTCCCTGGGGCTACATCGTCCTCTTGCTCATCAGCTTGTCTGGCATCATGCTTTCCGCTATCCTCAACGCGAAGAGGAGGACGCCATGTGGGCTCTCAACTACTCAAGCGTCAAGGAGATCACTGAGATCCTTGGCCTCTCGTCTCTTGCGATGACGAAGAAGTTCGGACAGAACTTCCTGACGAACGCCAGCTTCCGCCAGCGGATAGCCGATCTGGCCCTGGCCGGCTCGCCTTCGCTCGTCTGGGAGATCGGTCCTGGTCTTGGTGCGATCACAAGCCTGCTTCTGAAGGGCGGGGCCCAGGTGCGCGCCTTCGAGATCGACCACGGTTTCTGCTCCCTCCTCAGGGGACCGGCATTCGGCGACGAGGCCGGCTTCACGCTCGTCGAAGGGGATGCGCTCAAGACGCTCATCACACAGCCGGACAGGCCTGAAGTCGTGTGCGGCAATCTGCCATACAACGTTGGCAGCATTTGCATCGCCCGCCTGATAGAGGAGGGCATCCTGCCTGAGCGCATGGTCTTCACCTTGCAGAAGGAGGTCGTCGAACGCATGTGCGCACAGCCGGACGACGAGGCCTGGTCGAGCTTCTCCATCCTGACACAGGTGGACTACATCAACAGCCTCGCATTCATGATAGGAAGGGCGAACTTCTATCCCTCACCAAACGTCGACAGCGCAGTCGTCCTGATGCGCCGCAGACAAAGGCCTCTTGTGGAAGGTGAGCTGCGCCGCCGCTTCCTTTCACTGGTGCGCATCCTCTTCTCCCAGAGGCGCAAGACGATCAGGAACAACCTCGCCCAGGGCGGCTACGGAAAGGATGCACTCGCACTGCTGCTGGAGCGCTGCGGCCTGAGCGGAAGCGAGAGGGCGGAGGCCTTGCCCATCGACAAGCTCATCGAGATGGCCAGCGCCCTCCAGTAATGGAGAGCTTCGATACGGATGGAAGATTCATGATCGGAAAACGGAAGGGGAAAAGTGGGCTCAAGGCGTCTGGGGCATTGCACAAATACGCAAATGTGGAGCTCATCGGGAAGGAAAAGGATGCCTTCGCCCTCGCGATGAATGATAAGCACACAGAAGACAAGTGTTGATTGATACGCGGTCACCTCTTGCGCCAACTTCTCGACGACAGCAATGAGCATGTGGCCAAAGTGGCCCCGGTGATTGTTGATGGGCGCAGATCCTTCCTGGGATGCCGGCGTGTCTTTGCGTGGATCCGATCCTGTTTTCGGTGGCATAAGATTGGGGCTGCGGAAAAGCCTTGTGCGACTTTTCCACAGCCCCTTTCAATCGCTTGAGGTCTATTATGCTCAGTTGGTTGCGGCCTGCGCCAGAGTGATGGCGGCGGTGACGACGATGTCCTCGACGGAGCAGCCTCGGCTCAGGTCGCTGATCGGCTTCGCGAAGCCCTGGAGGATGGGGCCGTAGGCCTCTGCTCCAGCCAGGCGCTGGACGAGCTTGTAGCCGATGTTTCCGGCCTGGAGGTCAGGGAAGACCAGGACGTTGGCATGTCCGGCCACTGTGCTTCCGGGAGCCTTCTGGGCGGCGACGGAAGGAACGATCGAGGCGTCGAGCTGGAGCTCGCCATCGACCTGGAGCTCGGGGCACTTGGCCTTGACCAGGGCAGTCGCCTGCTGGACCTTGTCGACGAGGTCACCCTTGGCGCTTCCCTTGGTGGAGTAGCTCAGGAGGGCGACGACGGGCTCGGCCTCGAGGAAGGTGCGGCAGCTGAGGGCGCTGCCCTCGGCGATCTCGGCGAGCTGCTCGGCCGTCGGGTTGGGGATGGTGGCGCAGTCGGCGAAGATGAAGGAGCCGTTCACGCCATACTGGCTCTTGTCGGTGGCCATGACGAAGCAGCTGGATGCGCTCTTGATGCCAGGCTTGCACTTGATGATGTTGAAGGCGGCGCGAAGGACGTTGGCCGTCGTGCTCTCGGCGCCGGCGACCATGCTGTCGGCATAGCCGAGGTGGACGAGCATCGCACCCCATCTGAGCTGGTCGACGATGTCGGCCTCAGCCTGCTCGGGCGTCATTCCCTTGTGCTTGCGCAGCTCGTAGTACTCGTTGGCGAACTCGGCCTTCCTCGGGTCGGTGGCGGGGTCAGAGATTGTGATGCCGGCAAGGTCGACGCCCTCGGCGGCGGCCGCAGCCTTCACCTTGTCGACAGGTCCGACCAGGGTGACGGAGCTGGCGATTCCCTCGTCCATGATGATCCTTGCCGCCTTGAGCGTCCTCTTCTCGAGGCCCTCGGCGAGCACCAGGGACTTTCCGGCCTTCTTCGCCAGTCCCTTCATTTTCTCGGCAAATGTCATAGTATGATCTCCTCAAGCAGGGTCCTTGCACCCTGCTGTATGCTAGGATAATCCCACGCGCCACATTTTTAAAGATGTCTGGCGGCCCATTGGCAGCTCTTGTCAAAGAATGGCAGACTATGTGCGCTTCACCATCTCGACCTAATGCCGGAATGGGACCGCCTCCATCTGGAATGTGAAGCTGCTCCCATCGTCGATGGTCCAGGTGATGCTCCAGCTGGCATATAGGCACGATGCGGCTGCGATGACAAGTATGAGCGTAGCAAGTCTTCTCATGATTCCCCTCCCTTTCACAATCCATTGTATCGTCTTCCATCAATTGCACAAGGCCTGCCAAAAGGCTATCCTTGCGCCCATGACGATAGGAATATATGGCCTGGGCCGTTTCGGCCACTTCTGGGCCTCTACAATAAGGAGGATGAGCCCTGAGTCCGTCAGGGTCGTCGCGACGAGCCGCTCCTGGCATGAGCCGCCGGAGGGGGTCGACTTCCTCACGGAGGACGACTTCCTCTCCAGTGTCGACGTCCTCTTCTTCACGGTGGCGATTTCATCCTTCGAGGAGGTCCTCAAGCGCGTGGCGGACCGTGTGCGCAAGGACACTCTCGTCCTCGACACATGTTCGGTCAAGGCGGAGCCCGCACGCTGGATGGAGGAGAAGCTTGACAGCTCCATCCAGCTGGTGGCCAGCCACCCGATGTTCGGACCAGACAGCGCGAAGGATGGCCTGGCAGGTCTGCCAATGGTCCTGTGCCCGCTGCGCGTCGATGATGACAAGTTCTCCTGGCTGAATGATCTCTTCACCTCCTGGGGCCTCAAGGTCCTTGTGATGACGCCGCTCCAGCACGACAGGCAGGCTGCCTACTCGCAGGGCGTCACCCACTTCGTCGGCCGCACGCTGAGGGAGATGGGGCTGGAGGACACCGAGATCGCGACGCGCGGCTACAAGGCCCTGATGAGCATCGTGGAGCAGACGTGCAACGACCCGATGCAGCTCTTCTACGACCTCCAGCACTACAATCCCTATGCCCGTGAGATGAGGCTCTCGCTCCAGGTCGCCCTGGAGAAGACGCTCAACCACCTCAGGGAGAGCGAGGAGGGCAAGGTTTGAATCTCGCCGTATACACGCTTGGCTGCCGCCTGAACCAGTGCGAGAGCGAGGCGATCGCCGACTCTTTCGCCAAGGCAGGCTTCACCGTCGTGGGCGAGGAGGGGTCGGCCGACATCTACATCGTCAATACATGCACAGTCACGGCCAAGGCCGAGCAGAAGGCCAGGAGGATGATCCGTCTCTTCGCCTCGCGTGGAGCCAGCGTCGTCGTGACCGGCTGCTACGCCCAGATGGCCCACAAGGAACTCGAGGCGCTTGGCGGCAAGCTCCACATCGTGCCCCTGGAGCGCAAGGCCGCCCTGCTGTCGCTTGCCGGCCACATCAATGCGGCCATGCTCTCAGGCATGGACCTCGATGGTGCCATAGCGAGCTTCACCGAGCCCACATCATCCGTCTTCGACTACGAGGCCTCCTCCTTCTCCTACCACTCGAGGGCCTACCTCAAGGTCCAGGACGGCTGCGACAACGAATGCGGCTACTGCCGTGTCCACATAGCGCGTGGCCACTCTGTCAGCCTGGCGCGTGACGAGGTCATAAGGAGGGCGCTCGAGCTGGAGGAGGCGGGCTTCAACGAGATCGTCCTGACAGGCGTCAACCTGACGATGTACGACCATGAAGGGGAGGGCCTTGGCGGCATGATGCTCGCCCTCATCCCACGCCTGAAGCCGACGACGAGGCTGCGCCTCTCCTCGATGGAGCCCGACCACATAGACGAGCGTCTCATCGAGGCCGTCTCGAGTCCCAATGTCCATCCACATTTCCACATCCCGTTGCAGAGTGCGAGCGACAAGGTGCTGGAGCGCAGCAGCAGAAAGTATTCCCGCAGCCACCTCGAGTGGGTGATAAGTGAGCTGCGCCGGGTGAAGGAGGATCCCTTCCTCGCATGCGATGTGATCGCGGGACTGCCTGGTGAAGGTGAGGACGAGTTCCGGCAGACGGTCGACTTCGTCAGCTCCATGGGCTTCGCCGCCCTCCATGTCTTCCCATTCTCGCCGCGTCCCGACACGGCACTATACAAGGCCCGTGACAGGGTCGCGGAGCGGGTCAGGGATGAGCGGGCGAAGGAGCTTAGGGAGCTTTCCGACCGCCTCCACGCGGCCTATGTCGCCCGTCAGCAGGGCCGCCGCCTGGAAGTCCTCCTCGAGAAGCGCGAGGGTGGGCTGTGGCACGGCACGACGGGCAACTACCTGAAGGTGGACGTCGAGGGCGCCGCCTTCCTGTCGCGCGGCGCCATAGTCAGCGGAATCTACAGGGACGGAAGCGTCAGCCTTTGCTGACGAGGATCATCTCGGGATCCCGGTTGAGGACCCTCATGCGTGGCGGAACGTCCTCCTTGATCCAGCATGAGGAGCCGATTGTCGAGCCCCTGCCCACCGTGATGTCGCCAAGTATCGTGGCGTTGGCGTAGATCGTCACGTCATCCTCGATTGTCGGATGGCGCTTCGTGCCCTTCAGCAGCTGGCCGCAGGCGTTGCGCGGGAATGAGAGGGCGCCCAGCGTGACGCCCTGGTAGATCTTCACCCTGTTTCCGATGACGCTCGTCTCACCGATTACGACACCAGTTCCATGGTCGATGAAGAAGCTTTCGCCGATCTCGGCGCCGGGGTGGATGTCGATGCCTGTGCGGCTGTGGACGAGCTCGGACATCATGCGTGGCAGCAGTGGCACGCCCATGCGGTGCAGCTCATGGGAGACGCGGTGCATCGCAATGGCCCTGAAGCCGGGGTAGCATATGATGACTTCGCTCAGACTGCGCGCCGCGGGGTCTCCGTCCAGTCCGGCCTGGGCGTCCAGCTTGATCAGCTGCCTGATCGCTCCCAGCTGCCTCATCAGGCGGTCGACGACGAGGGCGCTGCGCTCGAAGAGTTCGGAAGATGAAGTGCCGCACAGTCTCTCCTCGTAGCTGTAGGCGTAGTAGACGCACTGCCTGAGCAGCGAGATGAAGTGGTCCATGTTGAAGCGCACGGCCTCCTCAAGTGAGCCGTGGGCTCCGCGGCCAGGGTAGAAGAGCGACATCAGGCAGTCCTGGAGACGCCCGATCTCGTCCATCGTCGGGAGCTTGGACACTCCCTGGAAGGGGTTCTGCGGATCCTTGACCCTCGAGAAGGACTCGAGGTAGCTGTCTATGTACTTGTCGCTTTCCATCGTGAGCGCATTGTAGCCCAGAGGACGCTGATGAGGAAGGGGCGTTGACGGGGAAAGGCCATACATGTAAACTCAAATGCAGTTGTGAGGTTAACTGCATGGACAGAAAGACGACTGTGACGATCATCCTCGTATCCCTCTTTGCCGCGCTGACGGCGGTGGGCGCCTTCATACGCATCCCAATTCCACCGGTGCCAATCACCTTGCAGACGCTCTTCGCCCTCCTATGCGGCCTCGTCCTGCCTCTGCCGCAGTCCCTCTTCTCCATCCTCGTCTACCTCTTCCTCGGTCTGGTGGGCTTGCCGATCTTCACGACGGGAGGAGGCATCGCCGCGATGACGGGGCCGACAGGAGGCTACCTCATAGGTCTGCTTCCAGCAGTGCTTGCAGAGGGCCTCGTCATGCGCCTGTGGCGCACGGGAAGCCGGGCAAGCTTCATCGTCGCATCTCTTGTCGGCACAGTGTGCATCTACATCCCGGGCCTCCTCTGGCTCGGCTTCTCCCGCTCGCTCTCTCTTGCCGCGACGCTCGCCTCGGGCCTCTATCCCTTCATTGTGGGCGATGTGCTCAAGCTCATCGTCGCAAGCCAGGTCGCATACGCCACATCCTCCCGCGTCCGCCTTCTGATGACACAGGGGGGCGAGGAGGACTAGAATCCTTGCCATGAGCACCAAAGAGAGCGTCTTTTCGATTCTGCTTTCAAGACGTGGCGCCTTCGTCTCCGGCGAGGACCTCGCCAAGGAGCTGGAAGTCAGCCGCGTCGCCGTCTGGAAGGCCATCCAGGGCCTCATGGAGGATGGCGCCGTAATCGAGTCCTCTAAGGGCCAAGGCTACCGCCTGGACGACCCGGGCTACAACCAGCTGGCACTCTCGTCGCTGGTCTCCATCCCCGTCTTCTACCTCGACGAGGTCGATTCCACGAACAGCGAGGCGCGACGCCTGGCGGCCAGTGGCCAGCAAGCGCCCTTCGTCGTCATCGCGCGGCGCCAGAGTAGTGGCCGCGGACGGCGGGGGCGCAGCTTCGAGAGCGGGGAGGGTGGCATCTACCTCTCTCTCGTCGTAGACGGCCAGATGGCCACATCGACCCAGAGCATGACGACACGGACGGCCTTGGGCGTGGCAAAGGCCATCGAGTCGCTGGGCCTCGAGGTGGGCATCAAGTGGGTCAACGACATCTACGTGCACGGCCGCAAGGCTGTGGGCATCCTGTGCGAGGGCATCGTCAGCATGGAGGAGTCCCGCGTCAGCCAGGTCGTCATCGGGGTGGGTGTGAACTGGACGACGGCCAGCTTCCCGCCTGAGCTCGAGGACGTAGCGGTCAGCCTCTTTCCCGACGGGAAGGCTGTGATGCCGAAGGCTGACTTCGTCGCGCTGGAGGTCGATTCGATCCTGGCATCGCTCAAGGACGAGGACTACCTTGATGGTTATAGGAAGCGCTGCTTCGTCATCGGCCGCGATGTGGACGTCGTGCGCCTTGAAAGCCGCCGCCGGGCCCATGTGGAGGCGATTGACGATGAGGCCCACCTCGTAGTCCGCTATGAGGATGGCCAGGTGGAGCATCTGTCCAGCGGAGAGGTCTCGGTGCGCCCCTTGGCTTAAGTGGCCCCTCAAGGATATGATGGGGCGGAAAACTTAGCTACAAAGGAAATTGACGATATGCTAGAAGACAGCAAGGCAGCGTGGAAAGCGCTGGTTATGGAGGCCCTTGGCGATATTGCCCGCCCGCTCGGCCTCGATCAGGTCGAGGAGGTCGCCACAGGCAAGCCGCCCAAGGCGGAGCAGGGGGATATCGCATTCCCGATGTTCAGCTACGCCAAGGCCTTCCGCATGGCCCCCGCGAAGATCGCCAGCGAGGTCATGGCCCGTCTCAAGGAGAGGAGCGACCTGCCTTCGGGCGAGCTCATCGTGCTCGGCCCCTATCTCAATGTGAAGCTCGACAGCGGAGAGCTTGCCAGGAAGGTCCATGAGGAGATCCTCAGCAAGGGCGACGACTACGGCAAGGGCAACAGCCTCGCGGGCAGCCGCGTGATGATCGAGTTCTCCTGTCCGAACACGAACAAGCCTTTGCATCTGGGCCACATGCGCAACGACAGCCTGGGCATGGCAGTCACCGCCCTGCTCAAGAGCCAGGGCGCCACTGTGCGCAAGGTCAATCTGATCAACAACCGTGGCGTTCACATATGCAAGAGCATGTGGGCCTACAAGACCTTCGGAGGCGGAGAGACTCCCGAGTCGACAGGCGAGAAGGGTGACCATTTCGTCGGCCGCTACTATGTACGCTATGCCGACTACGAGAAGGAGTGCGTCGCCAGGCTGCTTGCGGCCCATCCCGATGCGGACGAGAAGGAGAAGGAAGCGCTCAAGGCCCAGGCTGAGGCTCAGGCCAATGCCGCGCCTCAGGAGATGCTGCGAAAGTGGGAGGCAGGGGACGAGGAGACCGTCGAGCTGTGGAAGCTGATGAACGGCTGGACGCTCCAGGGCCTCGAGGAGAGCTACCGCTCGATGGGCATCGACTTCGACAAGTACTACTACGAGTCCGACACCTACAAGCTGGGCCGCAGCGAGGTCCTCAAGGGGCTGGAGAAGGGCGTCTTCTTCCGTGCTGAGGACGGCTCCGTGCAGATCGACCTGGCTGACATCGGTCTGGACAGGAAGGTCCTTCTGCGCCGTGACGGCACCTCGATCTACATCACACAGGACATCGGAACTGCAGTGAGCCGTCATGAGGACTGGCCCTTCGACTCGATGATCTACGTCGTCGCGAGCGAGCAGCAGTACCACTTCCGCGTCCTCTTCCACTGCCTCAAGGTCCTCGGCTACGAGTGGGCGGACGAGCTGCACCACCTCAGCTACGGCATGGTCAACCTGCCTTCAGGCAGGATGAAGAGCCGTGAGGGTACAGTCGTCGACGCGGACGACCTGCTTGCAAACCTTTCCGAGCTGGCCCGCCAGGAGATCGTGAAGAAGGAGAGGGAGGACGCTCTGGATGATGTTGATGCGACGAGCCATGACATCGCGCTGGGTGCGCTGAACTACTATTTGCTCCAGGTCACACCGGAGCGCGACATGATCTTCAACCCGGCAGAGTCGATCAGCTTCAACGGCAACACTGGACCCTATCTCCAGTACATGGGTGCCCGCATCAGTTCGATGCTTGCCAAGTTCGAGGATGTGAAGGCCGACTACAAGGACGTCGCCTTCGACCCCTCGCTGCTGGACGGCGAGGACGAAGTGGCCCTGATCAAGAGTCTCGCCTCCTTCCCCGAGGTCGTCGCCAAGGCCGCCGCGACCTACGACCCCTCGCTGGTGTGCGCCCTCCTGTACGATGTGGCGAAGACCTTCAGCCACTACTACCACGACAACCAGATCCTCAAGGCGGGCACGCCCGAGCTGGTCGTCGCCAGGGTCGAGCTGGCCCGCATGGTGCTCCAGGTCCTGAAGAACGCCTTCGCCATAGTAGGCATTCCCTTCCTGAGCGCAATGTGAGTCCAGATCTGCAACAAGACTCAGGGCCGTCCTCTTGGGCGGCCCTCCTTCGTCTCAGCGGCCCAGACGCCGCCTGAGGGCCGCGATGTTCACATCGTATGGCTCCCTTATGATTCCTTCCTCCGTTATTATTCCCGTCACGTTCGAATGCGGTGTGACGTCGAAGGCCGGGTTGTACACTCCGATTCCGCTTGCGGCGACCTGGCTTCCGTTGACGTGGGTCACCTCGTCCTGTGGCCTCTCTTCGATCTCTATCATGTCGCCTGAGGCCATGTCGAAGTCTATCGTGCTCGTCGGCGCCGCGCTGTAGAATGGCACTCCGTAGAGCTTGCAAATACAGCTGAGGGCGAAGGTGCCCAGCTTGTTCGCCACATCGCCGTTGGCAGTGATGCGGTCAGCGCCGAGGATGACGCAGTCTATCCTGCCGTCGCGGATCAGCGTGGCGGCGGCGCTGTCGGGAATGAGGGTCGCAGGAATGCCCGCCCTGACGAGCTCCCAGGCCGTCAGCCTCGCACCCTGGAAGCGGGGACGCGTCTCGTCGGCGTATACATGCTTCACCAGCCCCTTGCTCCAGGCCGTCTTTATGACTCCCAGAGCTGTTCCCCAGCCACATGTCGCAAGGGCGCCTGTGTTGCAATGGGTGAGTATCGTGGCTCCGGGCCGGATGAGAGAGCTGCCGATCTCGCCGATGCGGTGGTTCATCGCGATGTCCTCGGCGACGATCGCATCGGCCTCAGCCCTGATCCTCTCCTCGTCCAGACCGCTCTCCTCGGCCACCTTGGCCACGCGGCGTACGGCCCAGGAGAGGTTGACCGCCGTAGGTCGGGCCGCAATCAGGTGCTCGCATGAGCGCCTGAATGCCTCGATGTCCCCCTTCGCCTCCCTCGCCGCGAAGAGGACGCCGTAGCCGGCGGCTCCTCCGATTGCGGGGGCGCCGCGGACGACCATGTCGCGGATCGCGAAGTACACATCCTCCACAGTATGGCAGACGAAGTCCTCGACCACCGTCGGCAGCAGCCTCTGGTCCAGCAGCACCAGCTCGTCACCCCTCATCTCGAGGGCCTTGAAGTCTTCTTTCATCATCATGCCTACTCCTCTCTGAGGCGCTCCCAGCAGCGCAGGGCTTCGCGCCGCACTAGTTCCTCGTCGATCGTCGTGAGCACGCCGGCGTCCATGACGCAGCGTCCGTTGATGAACACGCTGTGGATGTTGTTCTCTCCCATCGAGAAGACGATGGCGGAGAAGAGGTCGTTGACTGGCGTCATGTTGGCGCTCCTGGGGTCGATCAGTGTGATGTCGGCCCTCTTGCCTGCCTCGAGGCTGCCAATGATGTCGTCGGCCCTGAGGCAGCGCGCGCTCTCGATGGTCGCCATGCTCAGCACGTCGTAGGGCCTGAGCGCGGCGACATCAAGCGTGCTTGCGCTGCTGATCATGCTTGCAAGCCTCATCTCCTTGACCATCGAGAGGTTGTTGTTCGAGCTCGCTCCATCGGTGCCCAAGCCCACGGTGAGGCCGAGCTTCCTGAAGCGGCTGACCGGCGCGATGCCGCTGGCGAGCTTGCAGTTCGAGGAAGGGTTGTGGACGAGGCCGACGTGCTTCGAGGCGAGCAGGCGAGCCTCCTCGTCCGTCAGCCAGACGCCGTGGGCGACATAGCATGGCACGTCGAAGAAGCCCAGGGAGTCGAGGTAGAGGGCAGGCGTCGTGCCATGTTCCCTGAGACAGTCGTCGACTTCCTTCTTCGTCTCGCTCAGGTGCGTCGTCACGACGGCATTGTGCTCCTTGGCCCAGCTTACGGACTGCCTGTACGTTCCGCCTGTACATGTGTAGATGGCATGGACCGCTATGTCCTTCCTCAGCAGGTCGCCGTCAAGCTCGCTGTCGAGCTTCGTGATCGCCAGGCGGTCGAGCGTCTCGTCCTCGTCACCGAAGAGGGTAAGCGAGATGAAGCCCCTGACGCCGGCCTCCTTGCACGCCTTGGCCGTCTCCCACTGGTGGAAATACATGTCTGCGATGCTCGTGCATCCACTTTTTATGAGCTCTGCAAGGCCAAGCATCGAGCCCCAGTAGATCTCCTCGTCGTCCATGCGGTCCTCGATGGGGAAGATCTCGCTCAGCCAGTCCTGGAGGTTTGAGCATGTGTCCTTGTAGTTGCGCATGTATGTCATGGAGAGGTGGGTGTGGGCATTGACGAGGCCTGGAGTTGCGATGAGGCCCGTACAGTCGCGCACCTCGTCGGCAAGCCGGGAATCGATGTCCCCTCCTACGGCTGCGATGTCACGTCCGTCGATGAGGATGTCGCCTTGCAATGTGTGTCCATAGGCCGTCATCGGCACTATGGTGAGGTTCTTGAGCAATGTCTTCATGTCTGACAAGTCTAGCACAGGCCAGGAGGGAAGTCACCGAGATGGAAACTTGCAATGAAGCTGAACTTGAAGCAAATACAAGTATTCCAATAAAGGTTTTGAATATTGCATTGCGTCATTTCCATCTTCCGGGGCGCTGGGTTACGGCGCGCCTGGAGAAAGAAAGGCGGCCGGACACGCTCTTGCATGCCCGGCCGCAGGTTTTCAGTATTCCACATGCCTTACTTGGCGACTGTGTTCCTCTTGATCTTCTTGGTCGTCGTCATGTCCATGGGCTTGTCGAGGATGGTGACCTTCTCGATCTTCTTGTAGCCGACCAGGTTCCTGTTGACCTGGGTGACCGTGTCCTCGATGTCCTTCTTCATGGCCTCAGGACTGCTGCCCTTGTAGTGGTCCATGTTGGGATAGATGACGGCCTCGATGGCCTCGCATGGGACGTCCTTCTTCTGCTGGTAGCCGCGGATGAGGATCTGCTCGATGTTCTCGCACGTCTGGAACATGTCCTCGATCTCCTCCGGGTAGACGTTCTTGCCGCCCTCGGTGACGATGATGTTCTTGGCGCGGCCCTTGAGGATGAAGTAGCCATCGCTGTCCTTGATGGCAAGGTCGCCCGTCTTGAGGTAGCCGTTCTCGTCGAAGAGGGCCTTCGTGTTCTCAGGATCCTTGTAGTAGCCCGGAGTGACGTTCGGTCCCTTGACGCGGATCTCTCCGACACCTTCCTCATTGGGCTCCGCGATGATGATGTCCATCATGGCGAGGGCCTTGCCGATCGACTCGACCTTGAACTTCTTCACAGGGTTCAGCGTAAGGACGGGGGCCGTCTCCGTCAGGCCGTAGCCCTGGAGGAAGTCCAGTCCGAACTGCTGGTACATCTTGCACACCTCAGGGGCCAGAGGACCGGCTCCACAGATCAGGATGTTGTTGTGGTCCATGCCGACCTGGCTGAGGATCTTCTTCCTGAAGAAGCTCCTGAAGGGTGTCTTGTGGAAGTGGGTGCGGAAGAAGCCGTTGATCGACATGGCCGTCCTGACCACTGCGTAGGTGAGCTTGCCCTTGGCCCTGATCTGCTTCATGATGCCGGCCAGGAGCTTGTTGTAGAGCAGGGGGATGCCCATGAAGATCGTGACCTTGCCCTGCTTCATGTCGTTGAGCATCCTCGAGACGACGATGCCGTGGCCGAAGACGCATGAAGCGCCGTGCTTCAGCGTCTCCAGGAGGACTGTCGTACATGCGTAGGAGTGGTGGAGGGGGAGAAGGGCATAGAGGATGTCGTTCTCGTTCACGTTCATGTCGTTGGCGGCGGCATAGACGTCGCTGACGATGTTCTTGTTCGTGAGCATGGCACCCTTCTCGTTGCCTGTCGTGCCACTTGTGAAGAGGATGGCGGCCAGGTCCTCGCAGTTGTCGCTCGAGCTGGGGACGATCGTCTCAGGCTCGACTTCCATGATGTTCTTGTGGCCGTCGATGTGGCCCTTGAGCGTCATGTAGCCCCGCAGGGACTTGAACCAGGGGTCATCAGCAGGAATCTTCGTGATGACGTCGAAGTCGGCGATCAGGTAGACGCTGTCGGCGAAGGCCGCAAGGCGGCAGACCTTGTCTATGTGGGTCTGGTTGTCGATGGGGACGATGACGCAGCCCAGGTAGTTTATCGCCATGTAGGCTATGGCCCACTGGATGGAGTTCTTGCCGTTGATGACGACCTTGTCGCCCCTCTTGACGCCCTGACAGGCAAGCTCGCTGGCCGCCTTCCTGATGTAGCTGTCGACCTGTCTGTATGTCAGTGCGCGGCGCTCCGGCTCGAAGACGACGAAGCAGTCCCTGTCGGGGAAGTGGGAGAGCGAGATGGTGAACATCTGGTAGATTGTGGGCCACTCGCCTTGGAAGAATCTGCCCTTGTACTGGCTGAGCTCAGCCATGATGGAGTTGTTGGACATCTTGTCTATTCCTCAATACATCGTGTAGTTATTATCAATCATTTCGAAATATGACAAATCGGGGACGATTTGTCAAGAAAAAAGTCATCTCCTTGCAATGTAGAATCTTCTGCATATGGCTATTATTCACTAGTCGTCCACTGGTGGCTGTCAGTGGCTGCAATTATATTGATGTGCATCTTCCTTGCGGCCCTCTGGCGCCTTATATTTGTCCCATGAGAAAGGAAAACATCACATTCGCGATAGGAAATACGGATGCCGTCCGGCTCCAGCACAGCGGCGGCGAGATCTATGGAAAGCTCGAGAGGCAGAATCCACTGGGCTCTGTGAAGGACCGCGCGGCACTGTACATGATTGAGGGGGCAGAGCGTAGGGGGGAGCTGAAGGAGGGAGGCCTCATCGTGGAGGCCACCAGCGGAAACACTGGCATCGCCCTCTCCTACATCGCTTCAAGCCGGGGCTACAGGTGCGTCATCGTCATGCCTGAGAACATGTCTCGTGAGCGCATGGCGACCATGAAGGCTCTGGGCAGCGAGCTTGTGCTCACCCCCGCATCAGAGGGTATGAAGGGAGCCGTGGCCCGTGCCAGGCAGATCGTCGAGAACAGCCCCGGGGCCTGGATGCCTGACCAGTTCTCGAATCCCGACAACGAGAGGGCCCACTACGAGACTACGGCCCGCGAGATCGAGGCCGACTTCGGCGACAGTCTCACCCTGATCGTCGCAGGCATCGGCAGCGGAGGCACGATCAGCGGCATCGGACGCTATTTCAAACAGAAGGGCTACAAGGCCCGCATCGTCGGCGTCGAGCCGGCTTCCAGCGCCGTGATCACAACAGGCAAGGCTGGGCGTCACCGCATCCAGGGCATTGGAGCCGGCTTCGTGCCCTCCAACTTCAACGCTTCCGTCGTCGATGAGGTCGTGACGGTCAGCGATGAGGAGGCCTTCTCCGAAGCCCGCTTCCTGGCCCGCAAGGAGGGGCTCTTCGTGGGCATCTCATCGGGAGCGGCGCTTGCTGGGGCGAAGAAGGTGATGACAAGTGCCGACAAGGTCCTCGTCATCATGCCGGACGAGGGGGAGCGCTACCTCTCAGGTCCGCTTTGGGAAGAGGACGGGGTCTGAGGCCAGATCCTCGATCCTGTCATAGACTACGTCGGCGTACTCTTCCAGCTTCTCCCTCAGGCCGTAGCCTGTGAGGACTGCGACAGTATAGCCGACGCGGCCGCGTCGGGCGTACTCCATGTCGACTATGGAGTCGCCCACGACGCAGATCTCATCCCTCGTCATCCCGAAGAGCGACGAGAACTGGCGGATCGACTCGTCGTTCGGCTTGCCCTTGCAGTTGGACTCCTTGGTGCGCAGGAAGCTGACATAGCCTGCGATGCCCATCAGGTCGAGGAAGACCTTCGTGTTGGCCGTGATGTCGTTCGTGACGAGACCTATCGTCATTCCGTCGTCCTTGAGGGCCTTCATCAGCTTCTGGACGGGTGAGAAGTCCATGTCCTTGAGCTTGAAGTAGATCTGGCGGTTCTTGCTGTTGAGCAGCTTCATCAGGAGGCGGTACATCTTCCAGGGGCTGATGCGGTTGTGGATGCAGAAGGCGAGGATCTTGAAGAAGATGCGCACGATGTGGTCGTGGTTGAAGAGGAAGCCCTCAGGGTAGCTGTTGCCCTTGTCGTCGATGCCGACGATCTCGTAGATCCTCTGGCGGGCCTCGTCCTGGTTGCGCACGTCGAAGGTCATGAGGATCGTCTTTGCATATTCCTTTATCGTGGGTCCCCAGACCTCGGCGTAGTCGAACAAGGTTCCGTCCTTGTCGAAGATGATTCCCCTGATAGCCATAGCATGGGAAGAGTACAACGTATCGTCCGCTTGTGCTATAGTCCAGCCATGAGCGATTCCTTCATTGAAAGCCTCGTCTCCTCGCTTGCACAGGCGGTGGACGCCGTCACGCTGGACTTCGACGGCATTGTGATGAACCCTCTGGACTATGCCAGAGCCTCCCATCTGGCCTATCAGAAGATGGCCCTCGCCGGTGGCAATGATGTGCTCTTCCTGGGAATGAATCCCGGTCCCGACGGCATGATGCAGACCGGCGTACCCTTCGGTGCCCGGAGCATGGTGCGCGATTATCTCCACCTCGACGTCGAAGTCGACAGGCCTGCCGTGGAACATCCCAGACGTCCTGTCACCGGACTTGAGGGAAGGCGGGAGGAGCCCAGTGGCCATGCCTTCTGGTCCATGGTGCGCTCATGCCACAGCGATGTGGGCGACTTCTTCTCCTACGCGAGTGTGCAGAACTTCTGTCCCCTGTGCCTCCTTTCGGGAGAGCGGGGGACGAATGTGACTCCGGACAAGTTGCCCCGCGCCTGCCGTGAGGAGCTGGAAAGGCCTTGCCAGGAGGCCCTTGAGGCCCTGGTCTCCCACTATGGAGTGAGGACGGCTGTCGGGATAGGCAACTACGCCTACGACAAGCTTTGCCGGATCAAGGGACTGAGGGTGCTCAAGATTCCACACCCATCCCCGATCAACCCCGGCTCGCGCAGCTGGTGGCAGGATGACGGAAAGGCCGTCGTGGACTTCCTCAAGGGGGAGGGTGTGCTGAGATGAGGATCCTTGCGAAGGCCTATGCGAAGGTCAACATCGGCTTGAGGATAATGGGGCAGAGGCCGGACGGCTACCACGACCTGGACAGCTATTTCCATCTGGTCGCCTTGCATGACGACATCGACCTCAGCGTGGAGGCCTCGAGCCTGACCCGTGTCCGTATCCGCGGCAACGAGGGCTACCTCAAGGAGGGGCAGACGGACCTCATGGAGAAGGCCGCCAGGCTCTTCGCACTCGAGGCGGGTCTGGCTTTCGACCTCGAGATCGCAATAGACAAGCGCATCCCCTTCCAGGCAGGTCTGGGAGGTGGAAGCTCGGATGCTTCGGCCGTGCTGCGCGCCTTGGAGAAGGCTTTTGGAAACCCTCTTGGCCAGGAGCGTCTGATGGCCCTCTCGCTGGCCATAGGCTCGGACGTGCCCTTCTTCACTTCAGGACTCGTTGCAGCCCATGCCCAGGGCAGGGGAGAGGTCCTCGAACCGGTCGACAGCGCTCCGGGTGAAGTCCTCATCGTGATGAGGCCCGGCGACAAGGTCTCCACGATTGAAGCCTTCTCCCGCGCAGATGCGAGAGGGGGAGGACGCAGTCCTCTTCCCGGCTGGACGACGGAGAAGGAAGCCTGGCAGGAACTGTATGACAACGACTTCGACTTCCTTCAGCCGATTCTCGCCGACAGGCGTTATCTGGCGGCGGTCAGGAACAGCGTCTACCATGGAACCAGCGGCTCTGGTGCCGCCCAACTTGTCGTTCCGTCAGGAGGAGAGGACTTCGGCGACCTTGCTGTGATCAGAACAGCGCTTTGTGAATAATTCACTCTTTGTCATGTTTTCCATTGTCAAATTGTTTCCATGGGTATAGAATGCGACTCAAGGTACAAGTGATGGAAATAACTGACATCAAGATCCGTCTAATGGGCGGCAAGGACCAGCTGAAGGCCTTCGCCACAGTGGTCTTCGATGGCGAGCTTGTCGTCCACAACATCAAGATCGTCTCCACAGGTGAGCGGCTCATCATTGCAATGCCCTCACGTCTGGTGAACAATGGGGAGTACAAGGACGTGGTCCACCCCATCAACAGCGACTTCAGGCAGCAGCTCTCGCAGCGCATCCTCAAGGCATACGAAGAGGCCAAGGCCAAAGGCTGACCCCTTTACAAAGCATTCGTCCCTTTGCTAACTTGGCATCACTGACATTGGGAAGTCGCCAAGTGGTCAAGGCTCTGGTTTTTGGTGCCGGCATCGCAGGTTCGAGTCCTGCCTTCCCAGATCGAGGCCCTGCTCAATGCAGGGCCGATTTTCACTCAATCATGCCACTCGAAGCCGACGCTGCGCTTCCATTCCGTCCCGCCTGAGACGAGGACAAGGCTCTCCTCGAGCGTCGGCACAGGAGTGAAGGGTTGCGACTCGTCGTCGTTTTCGATGATGAAGTCCGCATGGCGGCTGTAGTTGTGTACGTGGCCCATGTCGATGAGGCTGACAAGTTCGGCATTGTCTGTAATCTTTGCGAAGGCCTGTGCGAAGACTTTCCAGATCTCCTCCCACTCTCCATCCAGGGCCCAGTCCCGCGACCAGTCCATAGACTCAAGCTGCTCATGGTTGTAGCTTCCCCTGTCGTCCTTGAGGCCCATGTCGACGAAGAAGCGGATTTCCTTCCAGGCCTCGAGGTCGAAGTCGTCGCTGTAGCGCCCGATGTCGGCGATGCCCAGAGGGTAGGTCAGCTCTTCGCCTTCAAGCGTCGCTGTGGCGAGCGAGGGCGACCAGCTCACTCCTCCTGCGCACGCACACCACAGGCGCTGGGGATGGAGGAGGGCGAAGCGCAGTATGAAGTTGCCCTCTCCCGAATAGCCCACCATGTCGACCCTCTCCGGCAAGCTGATGCCAAGCTGTGTGTCCAGGAAGTCCAGGGTGAAGGCGATGAGCCTGTCGACCTGGTCGTCCAGGTGTCGGTACTTGTCGTTGGACTCGAGTGTCCAGGGATCGAGTTCGAGGTGTCGGAAATTGTTTGAGGTCTCTGGTATGACGAGGAAGAGCGAGACGGCCCCACAATGGCGCGTGATCTCGTTGTATCGTCCGTATCCTTCCATCACGATTTCCCTGACGATGGCATCCTTGGCTTTGTAGCTGCCAAGCTCGCCCGATTTGTAGGGATAGACGACAAGATGGTCCAGAGAGACGGTCGGTGGTATTACAAGGTAGGCCGCTATCGCGTAGCCCCTCTCGTCCGATTCGTTGATCCTCCAGACTCTGTTGCCCTCATCCGTCACTCCAAGTTCCTCGACGGGGCTTGTATTGGCAGGAGACGTGCTGGCGCATGCGCTCAGGACAAGGGCGAGGATTAGTGGCAGCAATGTGAATTTGGCTGTCTTCTTCATAGGTCCATGGTAGTACTATGAAAGAAGGGGAGCCAGTTCTTCCCGGCTCCCCAATGTGCTGCAATTGGTCTTTGTGCTACTGTCCGTCCCTCGTCAGCAGCTCCTCGTCGCCGGCGAAGTCCTTGTTGCGGATCTGGCGGAAGCGCTCGACCAGCTCAGGGACTGTGAGCTTGCGCTTCTCCTCTCCGCTTGCGGTGAGGATGATCTGGCCTTCGTCCATCATGACGAGCTTGTTGCCGAACTCGATGGCGAACTGCATGTTGTGGGTGACCATCATGGCCGTAAGCTTCTCCTCGCGGATGTACTTCTCCGTCAGGTCCATGACGATGCGGGCGTTGCCCGGGTCGAGGGCGGCCGTGTGCTCGTCCAGCAGCAGGAGCTTGGGATGTGAGATGCATGCCATCATCAATGTCAGCGCCTGCCTCTGGCCGCCGGACAGCAGTCCGACGTTGTCCTCAAGCCTGTCCTGAAGCCCGATCGGCTCAAGCAGCTTTTTGAAGCGCTCCTTCTTCTCCGGCGTCAGGGAGTAGCGGATTCCCCTCATGCCCTTCTTGAGGGCCAGTGCCAGGTTGTCCTGGATGGACATGTTGGCGCTCGTCCCCTTCGTCGGATCCTGGAAGATGCGTCCGATCTCGAAGGCGCGGCGGTACTCAGGCATCTTCGTGATGTCCTTGCCGTCCAGCGTGATCGTTCCCGAGGTGACGGGGAAGGTGCCGGCGATCATGTTGAAGAGGGTCGACTTGCCCGATCCGTTCGATCCGATGACGGAGACGACGTCCCCCTCGTCCACGTGGAGGCTGATGTCCTCGAGGGCGACCTTCTCGTTGACGGTTCCGGGGAAGAAGACCTTTGTGACGTGTTTTATGTCAAGCATTCTTCCTTCCTCCCATGACGCGCTCGACGGCCTTCCTTCTGGCCTTCTCCTCGGCCGCCTTGATCCTCGTCGAGGCGACGATGAGCGAGATGATTACCAGGAGTCCAGTCAGCAGTTTGAAGTCGTTCGGCGTGATGCCCACGAGGTAGCCGTAGCGGCGGCCGAGGAACATCAGGCCCTTGTAGATGATGGAGCCCAGGATGACGCGCAGCGTGATCAGCGAGATCCTGTTCGAGTTGAAGAGGAACTCGCCAAGCATGATGGCGGCCAGACCCTGGACGACCATGCCCTGGCCGAGGTTGGCGTCGGCGAAGCCCTGGTACTGGGCCAGCATGGCTCCAGAGAGGGCGATCAGTCCGTTGGAGAGGCCCAGCGCGATGTACTTCAGCACCGATGGATTCATTCCCAGGCTGATGACGACCTGCTCGTTGCCTCCAAGCGCGCCGATCGACATGCCCATGTCGCAGCGGAAGAAGAGGTCCATCAGGACCTTCACGACCAGCACGAGCAGGATGGTGCCCAGGAGCGAGGCCAGCGAAGACGAGAGGAAGCCGAAGGCGGCGGGGAAGATGTCGTACAGCGTCTCGACGCGCACCAGGGGCACGTTCGCCTTGTTTCCCAGAATCCTGAGGTTGACCGAGTAGAGCATGGTCATCGTCAGGATGCCGGCCAGAAGGCCCGGGATGTGGAGGTGGTTGTGGATCGCTGCCGTGCACAGTCCGCACAGGATTCCGGCGATGAAGGCCAGGACCATGGCGGTCGGGATGCCCCAGCCGTTGGTGATGCATATGGCGGCGACGGCGGCACCTGTGGCGACCGAGCCGTCACAGGTCAGGTCCGCCAGGTCGAGGATCCTGTAGCTGATCAGAATTCCGAGGGCCATGACCGAGAAGATCAGACCCTCGACGAAGATACCTTCTATCATGACGCTCAGACCCTGGTCTCGACGCCGTCCTGGATGATGACGGCGGCCATGTCCAGGTACTCCTGGGGAATCTCGATGCCGAGCGTCGCGGCGGTGTCGAGGTTGAACCAGAGCTCGAAGTCGGCCGGGTCATCGAGGACGACAGTGCCCAGCGGTCCGGGCTCGGCGCCGTTGATGATCTCTTCGATCATCTCGCCTGTGGCGGTGCCGAGGCTGTAGTAGTCGAAGCCCCAGGCGATCATGCAATCAAGTCCGGAGACGTTGCTCGGGTCGGCGGCCATGAGCGGGATGCCGGCGTCGGAGCAGACCTCGTCGACGGAGGGCAGGGCGGAGATGACGGCGTTGTCGGTCGCGATGTAGATGGCGTCGACCCTGTCGACGATGGACTGTGCGGCCTGGCGGACCTCGGAGGAGTTGGAGATGGCGACCTCGACGAAGCCGACGCCGATCTTCTCGCATGCTTCCTTGGCCTGGTTCATCAGAGTGACGCCGTTGGCTTCACCTGAAGCGTAGATGTTTCCGATCGTCTTGGCGCCCGTGATGTCGACCAGCAGGCGGATCTGCTCCTCGACGGGGTTCATGTCGGACACGCCGCAGACGTTGACGTCACTGCTTCCTTCCATCGAGGGCACGAGGCCTGCGTCTACGGGATCGGTGACGGCAGTGAAGACGACGGGGATGTCGGTGAAGACGTTGGCCAGCGCCTGGGCGGTGCCGGTCGCGATGCCGACCACGATGTCGCAGCCCGAGGTGCGGAACTGCTGGGCGATCGAGGCGGCCGTCGAGACGTCGCCGTTCGCGTTCTGGAGCTGGAACTCGACGTCCAGTCCGGTTGAGTTCAGATAGTCCTGGATGCCCTGCTCGGCGGAGTCGAGGGCGGGGTGGCTCATCAGCTTCGAGATGCCGATGGTCGTGACGCCATCGTCGGCGGCGCTTTCCTGGGCGCCTCCCGCGAAGGCGAGGCTGGCCGTAAGGACTGCGGCCATGAGAATAAGGGCAAGCTTCTTCATTTGCATCCTCCTTTGTTCCATCCCGGGCTGGCGTCCGGGATGAGGGGACTATATCATGAAGAAAGAGGAGTGCGCAAGCTTGCTATGCATATTCATGAATAAAAATGCATGAAGTATGAATCAGAAATCGACGTCGAAGACTTCGTCGGGCTCGTCCTGGTACTGCGGCTCCTCGTCATCGTCATCGCTGTCGACGAGGGACCAGCCGTGGCTCGAATACTCGTCCTCCTCCTCGTCCTCGTCGCCGTCGACCCATTCGCCGTCATCGTCCATGTAGCCGAAGCCGTCCAGTCCGTCCTCGTCCTCGTCTTCGAGGTAGTCCTCGTCCTCGTCGTCATCATAGAAGTCGTCGTAATCGCTCATACCTACAGTCAACAATGGCTGCGGCCATGCGTCAAGTACAATCATCCATCCATCACAGAGATTTTTCACCGCCCTCCTTCCCTCGTGTCGGCCTATGGGCTATCCTTGCGGTATGAAAAGATATCTGGCACTCCCCATGGGGGAGGCATCCGGCATCGGTCCGGAGATCATCATAAGGGCCCTGACCAGCGGCAAGGACAACTGGTACGGACCTGTCATCGTCGTGGGCGACCGGGCGCTCTTCCGCAGGACCTCGCTCGACCTCCACCTCCCGCTGCCATTCACCAGCTACGTCACGAATGACGAGGAGCTCGGATCCGAGATGGTCGCAGGCGAGGACCTGATCTTCTACGACATTCCATGCATAGACCTGGAAAGCTTCAGCTACGCAAGCCCCTCGGCCAACACCGGCCGCGCCGTCTACGAGACGACGTTGAAGGCCGTCTCCCTGATCCAGAACTCCTACGCCTCCGCCCTGGTCACCGTCCCCCTGGACGCCAGGGCCCTGAGCGCCGCCGGCATCGAGACGAACCGCTATGAGAGCCTCGTGAGCCGCCTGGTCGGCAGCGTGCGCTCCATGGGCATGCTTGATGCGGGTGGGGTGAAGATCTTCAGCCACAGCCACTACATCCCCTTGCGCCAGGCCCTGGACCTCGTCACGCCCGAGGCCATCCTCGACACGATCATCAGAGTCGACTCCCTGACCCAGGAGCAGCAGGTCTTCAATCTGGACAAGCCGCTTGCGATCGCCAGCGTCAATCCCCACTACAGCGACAGCCTCGGCTGGGACAGGGAGGAGAGGGAGGTCCTCATCCCCTCCGTCGAGAAGGCCAGGTCGATCGGAATCGACATCGTGGGACCGGTCAGCGGCGATGTGCTCATGCACCGCGCCGCGCGCGGCGACTACCGCGCCGTCATCGCGCTCTTCTACGACCAGGCCCACATCGCCGCGATGAGCCTCGACTACGACAGGACCGTCACCATCGACTGGGGCTGGCCCTTCCTCGCGGTGCGGGTCGACCGCAGCGCAAGGATGGAGCAGGCCGGACGGGGAGTGGCCCGCGCCGAGACCCTCATCCAGGCCCTCAGTGTCGCGAGGGACTACATCACAAAAGGAGTCGTCAGCTGATGAGACGCATCATACTACCAATCATACTGGCCCTTTCGGCCATTCTGGCCTCGTGCTCGACCTCGGTCAGCGTCGACTACCTGAGCCCGAGCGAGATCGACATGGGCCGCTACCGCAACGTCGCCGTGGCATCCACAGTGGCCTTCAAGGGTTTCCACAATCCTCCCGCCTACGTCAGGGCGGGCGACAGCGGCTCGCTCTCGGCCCTCGTGCCATCGAGCTACACAGGCTCCCTGGCCCAGGACGTCGCCTCCTATGCGACAGGCAGCCTGGTCTCCTCGCTGAGGAAGACAGGTTTCTTCAACGTCCTTGAGCCCTCGATCACGGACCCCCTGGTCGCCAAGAGCCGCTATGGCCTCTCCATAGCCGACGAAGTCGAGGCGCTGGGCATCGACGCCTTCATCGTCCCGCGCATCGTCTCGATGGACGTCAACGAGTTCATCACCTCCGAGCGCGAGTTCATCTTCGACTACAGCCATCTGGATGATGAGGGCAGACCGAAGCGCATCATGGTCGTCGACTACAAGCTCAACCAGGTCGTCTCGCTCGTCTATTCCTATACGGTGATCGACGCGCGCACGATGACGATCTACGCCACGAAGACCTTCTCCGACAAGAGGGAGTTCGTCGAGGATGTCAGCATGCCCTTCCTCAGGGGCACCAACCCCTACGCCTACTTCCGCTGGATGCTGGACGACATGACTTCGCTGGCCGCCGTCCAGCTCGCACCTCGCCACAGCTCGGTGAGCCTGACGCTGATGGAGAACAAGCCCAAGGCCGAGGCCGTCGAGGATGCCTACAAGCTCGCTGGCGACGGCTACATCAGCCAGGCGTGCATTCTCTTCACCCAGGAGTGGGAGAGGAGCGGTCATCTGCCTTCAGGCTACAATGCCGCCCTGCTGACGGCAGCCTCCGGGGACCTGGACGGAGCCATCGCCATTCTGGAGGAGATCTCTTCTTCCTATGACAGCGCCGAGGTCGACAGCCTCCTTTCGGGACTGAGGGACCTCAGGTCGCGCGACAGCCAGGCTCGCCAGCAGCTCAGCGGGGAGGGCCCGGTGACGAACTATACGGACAGCGACACGAGCATCTTCTCGGTCGTGATGGGAGCGTGATCATGATAGTCCAGACGAAAAGCGATGGAAGGGCCCTCGTCGAGGGCCGCAGGACTGCCCACCTTGCAATAGGTCAGGCCAGCTTCTTCCTCCCGGCGACGAAACGCTTCAGGGAAGGTGAGGGCCGCAAGCTCTACGAGACGCTCAAGCGCTTCATCTCATCGGGAGACTTCGAGGCCATCCTCGTCTCGAACTCGCCCCTCTTCCTCGCCTCCTGTCCGCGCGCCGAGGCCGTGCAGTGGATCCGCGACCATCTTGAAGGCTCGGCTTCCTGCCTCCTCGTCCTGGCTGACGCCGAGAGTGAGGGTGGCGAACTTGTGGAATAGTTGAATTTCATCAAGTATTTTTAGAAAGTTTTTTGGTAACGATAGCCTGAAAACTTAAACTAAAACGGAAAATGACGGCAAATTGGGTCAATTTGCCTTCATTTTCTTGTCGTATGCATCAGTTCTGGAACATTATTCACCTTCGATGGCCTGAATCGCTTTTTTCTTGCATTTTCAGGTTCCGACTGCCTAAAATTCTGCTATATGACGATCATCGACATACATACCCATCTGCTGCCGAAGGTCGACGACAGCAGGATGAGCAAGTGGAGCTTCTCATCGATGATGGGCAAATACAAGGAGGCCGGCATCAGCCGCATCGTCTTCTCGCCGCACATTGACGACCCCTATGTGGACACGAAGAGGGAGAGGATAGAGCCGACCTTCGAATGGGCGAAGGAGAAGGCCGCACGCTTCGGCATCGAGTGCCATCTCGGATGCGAGTTCTACGTCAGGGGGCAGGAGGAGCTGGGCTTCATCCCGCACTTCGGCACCCATGTGCTGTGCGAGACCGACACGACCTTCGCCCCGGAGGGCTACCTCGACACCGTCAGACGTATCGTCGACAAGGGCTACAAGGTCATCCTTGCCCATGTCGAGCGCTACAAGTTCCTGACGCCGGACTCGAAGCTCTTCGAGGAGCTCCATGACGGTCTGGGCTGTCTTGTGCAGGTCAACGCCCGCGGGGCGCGCACCGACCAGGGCCGGCTCTGGCTGAAGAGTGGGGTGGTCGACTTTCTGGCAAGCGACAACCATGGGGACGACTCGCTGCCGCTCGCGCTGTACGAGATACTTGGACAGTATCCCTATGTGGCGCGCAGGATGAACGCATTCGTCCAGGACAACCTGGACTGAACACAGGCCTGGGCAGACCCGGGCAAGGATAGGAGGTAGCCATGCTGCTGAACATGACAATTGCGAACTTCAAGTCCGTGAAGTCGCCGCAGAAGATCAGTTTCGAGGCCCTGAAAGGCGGCCGGATGGACGAGAGCAAGGTCGTGCTCGTCAACGACAAGCTCCGTGTCATCAAGACGAGCGCCATCATCGGACCGAACGGAGCCGGAAAGAGCTCCTTCGTCCGTGCCCTCGAAGTCGTCAACAGGGTCGTGACCGCACCCGACGAGAACGAGAACCCCCTCACTGGCGCCCTGGCCGGAACAGTCTTCGCCTATGGCGTGGACAAGGCCACTCCCGCCGAGATCGAGATGGAGGTCCTCCTGGAGAAGGGGGACGGCAGCGAGGAGAACCCTACAGTCATCGCCCGCTACCGCTTCTGCGCCAACAAGGACCGCATCTATGAGGAGAGCCTCGTACACGTGATCAACGGCTCGAGGAAGAACATGTTCTCCAGGAAGTACAACGAGGAGGACAACACATACACCTACCGCTACGGCAAGTCCTACAGGGGCGAGAAGAAGCGTCTTGCAGGCCGCATCCTCGACACCCAGAGCTTCCTGGGCATGGCCGCGCGCAAGGGCGGCGAGACGTGCATGAAGCTCTACAGCTGGTTCACCGACAGCCTCCACCTGCTGCCGATGGGCGTCTCCAGCGCGACGGAGCAGTACATCGCCAAGATGCTCACCGAGCACCCGGGCTGGAAGGAGCAGCTTTCGAACTTCTTCTGGGCGATCGACATCACCGACATCCGCCGCGTCGGCGTCAGGGAGGACGGCAAGGTCGTCTTCACCCACGTCTACATCAACGACAAGAAGGCTGACGGCTATTCCAACCTCTTCACCCTCGAGAGCCTCTCGCTGCGCCGTCTGACCAGCCTGGCGGTCGCCTTCTTCGAGTGCTTCACCAGCCACAAGACCCTGGTCATCGACGACTTCGGCATGCTGCTGCATCCCGACGTCCTGTGCCACCTCGTCGAAATCTTCGAGGCGTGCAATACGGACAGCCAGATGCTCGTCGTCGACTGCAACCCCTCGCTGCTCAAGGATGGCCTGCTGAGGCGCGACGGCGTCTGGTTCGCCCAGAAGGACCACGAGTCCAGCACGAGCTACTTCTCGCTGGCGGACTTCAAGGCGGCACGCGGCAAGGCGAGCACGAGGGAGCGCTACCTGCAGGGATCCTACGGCGCCCTGCCGATCACCAGCGAATTCTACTTTGTCAACGATGAAAAGGAGGCGGACTGATGGCCACGAGGAAAAGGAACAACACACAGACCAAGACGACACTGCTTCTGGTCACTGCCACCGAGGCCGAGGCCCTCTACTTCTCCCAGATGAGGAAGGACTGCCGCTACGGCAACCTGACCGTCGTCAACTCGGGCGCAACCAGCCTCAAGGCCCTGATCACCTTCACCGTCAAGGAGAAGAACCGCCAGCGCTATGACGAGGCCTATGCCCTCTTCGGCTTCGACGAGGTGGGCGCCACCCGCGAGGAGGTCAGGCAGTACGAGGAGAAGTTCGCAGGCAAGAGGATCCATCTGTGCTACTTCGAGCCCTCCTTCAAGCTCTGGCTCTACCTCCACCTGGGCAAGCCCCAGTCCTTCATCGCCGACCCGGCCGCCTTCGACGCGCCGCTTGCCAAGGCGATCGAGGGCTTCAACTGGAGCGGCGAGTACCTCCTGACCGATGGAATCAACCTCCACATGAAGCTCTTCCCCCGCCACTCGGTCGCAGACCAGAACGCCCGCGACTACAACCGCATCGCCATCCAGGCGACAGGGGAGAAGGCCACTACGATGCCTGAGCTGAACAAGGCGATCACGGAGATCTGCGGACAGGCCGACATGTCGCACAACACCAAGGTCTTCAAGTAAGCCGTGAGAGCATCGCTCACACTCCTGCTGGGCCTTCTGGCCTTCTGTGTGATCAGCATGGACCTGGCGCTGAGCATAGTCTACCGGCGCCTGGCTCCCCACAAGAGGGGCACGACCCTGACCGTCTTCACGGCGGCGGGTCTTGCCCTTCTGCTGTTCCAGATGCTCGACTCCTGGTCGGCCCTGTCATTTCCCGAGCCCGTGTACCAGATCCTGGGATGCATCTGGCTCGGCCTCATAGCCCTGGTCGCCTCCTTCATGCTCATGGTCGTACCCGTCTTCGCATGCTGGGCGATAGGGCAGCCTTACAGGAACCCGTACCGGACGATCTTCATCCTCGTCGCGGCGGCCTTCCTTGGCGTGAGCCTGGCCGACATCTTCGTTCCAGGCGTCGTGCTCGACCAGATCGGCCTCTGCCTCAGCCTTTTTGACATCTTCTTCTGCATCATCGTGATGATCCGCAACCGCAAGGGCATAGACGACAGGGACGTGCGCGTACTTGTGCTGACGATCTTCATCGTCTCACTGTCCCTTCTGCCCATCGTCGTCGTCGGCATCTTCAGTCCCCTCGTGCGGGCCATCGGAGTCGACATCTTCCTCCTGGCCATCGCCATCGTCCTCCTCGTCTTCCTCTTCCTGTCGATCTCGCGCTTCATCAGGCTCAGCGGAGGGCAGGAGAAGCCGGAGGAAGAGGAGAAGGTCGACCTGTCGGCCTACCACATCACGGCCCGCGAGAGCGAGGTCATCGAGCTCGTCGGACAGGGCCTCACAAACAAGGAGATCGCCCAGCGCCTCAACCTCTCGGTGAACACGGTCAACAACCACATCGCCAACATCTTCTCCAAGACTGGAGTCAGAAGCCGCATAGACCTTCTGAACCTGATACACAAGGGGATCTGGTCATGATGCGCTACGACAGCTTCGACGAATGGTACCATGGCCTGTACCGGGACAGGGCCCCCGTCATACCGGCAGCCCGCTCCTATGCCCTATTGCACGAGAGGGCACCGCGCTCTGCCGTCCTCCTGGTCCACGGCTACGCAGGCTACCCCGGTGAGCTCGTGAGCGTGGCCCAGGCCCTCTCCGAGGCGGGCCACGACTGCTTCGTCC